>JAKBES010000328.1 GCA_021833665.1 Acidobacteriota bacterium | reverse complement strand
CCCTCCTTGGTAGCCGGCCCCTCTAGCCCAATGGGGTTGTGCCGCCGAAGACATCCCCCTCTCTTTGTACGCCCAAGGGGCGCGCTGTGCAAGCAGATCGGGGAGTGGAGGCTGAGAGTTGAGAGTTGAGAGTTGAGGGATGAGCGATGGCCGGGTGCAGCGCCCTCCCCCATTTTCGAATTTCTTTCTTTCCCAAGTCCCAAATCCCAAATCGTAAGTCCCGAATCCGAAATGCCCTCCCCCCTTGACAAGGCCCGTGGGCGGGACTATAATCCCGTCAAACTTCGACAAACAGGTTGTTGAAGTTGCGTCACAGTAGGAGTTTACAGTGGCAAACGGTATCGTGAAGTGGTTTGACGAGAAGAAGGGCTATGGGTTCATCACGGTGGATGGGGGGAAGGACGCGTTCGTTCATTTCAGCGCCATCGAGGGCAACGGTTTCAAGACCCTCCAGGAAGGCCAGCGCGTGACCTGCGAGGTCACCCAGGGCCAGAAAGGCCCGCAGGCCGAGAAGGTTCGCCCCGTCCAAGACTGACGAGGCATCAGTCCCAGCCAACCACGATAGGGGCCCTTCGGGGCCCCTTTTCATGTTTTTCCGTCTCGTCTGGACTTGCCGTTTCAGGGTGTCTTGTCGGCCGGCCGGACTTCGGCTGGAGGAAGGTATTCGACCGTCCCCTTGGCACCATCCCTCTCTGGAACAGGTCGCTGCCTCTCATCGGTGGGAAGAGTGAGAACGAGAGCGACCCACGTGGGGAACATGTCCAGTCCCGGAATGAGTTCGGCGGTGAAGGCCAGGGCCAAGCGGGCCTTCAATCCCACCACCAGGAGGAGCGCCGCGGCGGTGGCCAGGTCCACGGCCCAGTCAAGAGGTGACAACGCCCCTTCGACGACCATCGGCAGCAAGACCCACTGGAGGAAGTCGGCGGAAGCGGCGATGAGCAGGGCCACGAGCTTCCGCTTCTTGCTGATCTTGGCATGGCCGAAACCGAAGCCAAGAAGCCCGAGCAGGTTGAGCATCGTCACCGGCCTCTGAATAATGGGTCCCACGACCAACAAATCATGCGCGATTAAGCGAGACGCCATGAAGCAAGACGCGACGAAGCAACGCGCTGGTCTCTCACTTTGCGTCTCCCATCTCGCTCCTGGCGTCTGGCGTCAAGCGGGTTGCCTCTCCGCCCCTACTGCCTGATCCACCTCATGATTTCAGGAATGCTCGGCCGCTTGCCCGTCATCAGGATGCCCACGCGGTAGACCTTCGCGGCGGCCCAGGCCACGCAGACGGTGCCCGAGGCGAGCAGCCCCAGGCTCGCCGCGATCTGCCAGAGGGGCACTTCCACCGCCCCCACCCTCAGGAGCATGGTGATGGGCGAGGTCACGGGGAAGAGGCTGAGCGCCACCACCCACGAGGCGTTGGGCGTCATGAGGGTGGGCACCACGAGCATGGTGGGAAGGATCAGCCCCATGGTCACGGGCCACTGCCACTGCTGGGTCTCCTGCTGGCTCGTACAGGCGGCGCCGATGGCGGCGTAGAGGCTCGAATAGAAGATGAAGCCCAGCAGGAAATAGAGGACAAGGAGAACGAGCTGCAGGAGCTTCACCGGGGACCCGTCCATGTGCGATTGAAAGTTCATGGGGTTGGCCATGAAGACCGCGGCGCCCGCCACGAACCAGATGGCGTACTGGAGCAAGCCCACGGAGGCGATGCCGACGATTTTGCCCATCATCAGCTCGAAGGGGCGCACGGCGGAAATGATCACCTCCACGACCTTGCTGTTCTTTTCCTCCAGCACTCCGTTCATGATGGCCGTGCCGTACATGAGGACCATCATGTAGATGACCAGGGCCAGGGCGATGGGCACCACGAAGTCCATGATGGAGCCTTTCCGGGTCTTGCCCCCCTTCTCCACCTTGACGGGGTCTACCTCCACCCGCCCCTTGAGCTTGTCCGCGATGGCGCGGTCCAGGCCGAGCTTGTCCAGGCGATGCTCGACGAGGGCCACGTTGAGGCGGCTGTCGAGGAACTGGAAGAGCTGGGGGTTGGAGATGTTCTGCCCGAAATAGGTGGCCTTCAGCTCGGCCTTGCCGTCGCCTTCCAGGAGCAAGGCTCCGTCCACCTTGCCGTCGCCGATGTCCCGCTTGATGGCCTCCAGGTCCTCGCCCGCCGGCGCCATCTTCAGTGCGGCCGCCTTCATGGCGCTCTCCTCGGCTTTGCTCTCCAGGCTGTTGCCTGCGGGGCGAGGGACTGCACTCGCGGCGACCACGGCAGGGCCCGCCCAGCCGGTCTTGTCCACCACGAGGATCTCCGTCGGCTTGCCGGTCTGTATGACCTGCAGAAGGGCGGGAACGATCATGAGAGCCCCGAAGACGACGGGGGTGATCAGGGTGCTCGCAAGGAAGGACTTCTTGCGGACGCGGTCCAGAAATTCCCGGCGGGCGACGGCGTAGATGTTGCCCCAGTTAGTTCGCATGGCCGTCTCCTTCCGCTCCAGACGCCGACACGACTTGGACGAAGATGTCGTGCATGGAAGCCTGGGCCTCCTCGAATCGTGACACTTTCACCCCAAGCTCCAGGAGGCGCTTGAGGACCTTGCCGGCGTGCGCCTCCGGCCGCACGACGAAGCGGGCCCCGTTGGGCATGAGGATCACCTTCTCGGCCAGGTCGGCGAACTGCGATTCCTGGAGCTCCGCTCCGTCCGCGAACTCTACCGACACGGCCCGGGACCCATAGTCCCTGCGTATGTCCGTCACGTTTCCCTTGAGCACCACCTCTCCCTTGTTGATGAGGGCAATGGCGTGGCAGAGCTTCTCCACCTGCTCCATCTGGTGGGTGGACAGAACGACGGTCGTGCCCTGAGCGATGATCTCGTCGAGCACTTCCATGAAGAGCTCCACGTTGACGGGGTCCAGCCCCGTGAAGGGCTCGTCCAGAACGGCGATCTTAGGCCGGTGCTGGATGGCCACCAGCAACTGGATCTTCTGCTGCATGCCCTTGGAAAGATCGTCCACCTTGTGGTTTTCCCACTTCTCCAAACCCACCCGCCTTAGCCCCTCGGTGGCCCGGCGGCCCGCCTCGGCGGTGGAGAGTCCGCGGAGGGAGGCGAAGAACCTCAAAAGCTCACCTACTTTCATCTTGGTGTAGAGGCCCCTGTCCTCCGGCAGGTAGCCGAAGGCGGCGCTCGCCACCTGATCGCGCGGCTGGCCGAAGACCGAGATGTCCCCTCCGTCGGGGAGAAAGATCCCCATGGTCATGCGGATGAGCGTGCTTTTCCCCGCGCCGTTGGGCCCCAACAGGCCGAAGATTTTCCCCTGGGGAATATCCAGATCCAAGGGTTTCACGGCCTTCACGTCGCCGAAATTCTTTTGAACTCCACGGTATGAAATGGCTTCCATACAGGTCCTCCCCAGGTCATTCTACGATGAAACGGCGGATAGGTTTAAAAGGCTGTTGAGCGAAGGAGGCGAGACGCAATAAGACGAAGACGTGAGACGCGGCCAGGCAAGAGCAAGCCGCAAGATATGACGAACTGATGACAGGAGCAGAAGACCGTGAGCCAGAAACTCGGCTAATGGCCGAGCTCACCCTGTTCCCGAACCCAGGCCCGCGCTCGTCTCCCTCGCCCTTGGCGTTTCGTGCCTCGCGTCCTGCCTCTCGCCCCGCCCTCCCGTTGCCAAACCGCCCCAGTTGCCGGATAATCGAAGCAAGGGGAGGATATGGCGGCCGATCTGAAATTTCCTTACGTGGCGCTGGAGGGCCCCATCGGCGTGGGCAAGACGACGCTGGCCAAGGTCCTGGCCAAACGGCTCGGCGCCACGTTGCTGCT
>JAKBES010000054.1 GCA_021833665.1 Acidobacteriota bacterium | reverse complement strand
CAGTTCCGCGAGGACGGGGCTTTTCTGCGCATCTCGGCAAACGGCACGGCCAAGCTGGACCGCTTTTCTGCCGCGCCAAAGCTTTAGCACTCCACGCCCGCGCCGAGGCTCGCCGTCCATCCTTGTTCCTTGACGCGGCCGCGAAGGTTGCGCGCCGTTCGATTCGGGCTCAGCCGCTCGCTTTGGCCGTCTTGCTCTCGCTGGACACCTCCGGGGTGTCAGGCTCGGTCTCAACCGTGAGATAGAAGGTCTTGGCCGTGCCGATTCGGGTATTGACGTAGTCGAAATTCACGTAGAAGCTTTCGGTCCCTCCCGGCTTTGTGCCGGCGATCTTCGTCCCCGTTGTGCCGCAGGCCACGAGGTTGCCGTCCGCGTCGAAGAGCGCGATGGCCACCTGAACGCGGGTCCGCACCTTCCCGTAGTTCTTGAGATTGACCGTGGCCTGGTCGCGGCCCTTGATGTTCAGCTTGCGGGGTCCCACGTAGGCGGGGAGTTCGAACTGCACGTCCATGAGCTCGATGTCGCCTACGCTGGTTCCAAGCCGAATCCACTTCTCCGCCGCAAAGTCGTAACGCTGGCTGAAGAACTCGGCGTTCAGGGGCAGGACGGCGAAAAGGGACGCGAGCAGAACCGTCACGAGGCTAAGGCGCTTCATCATCTCCTCCTGTGGTGAGGGTCGATTCCCAGCGAGACAGGATCCGGTCCCAATGGGCCCGGTCCGGGGTGAGGACGGCGGCGGCGGCGAGCTGCCAGAGGCATAGAAGGGCCAGCTTCCATGTTGGCCCCGCGCCTAGGGACGCCGCCGTGATGGCCACCATGCCCATGCTCTCACCGGCCGCCAGCAAGAAGGCGAGGGTGAGGAAGGCGTAAGACGACATGGCCTTGAGGTCTTGGATGCCCTTCGCCTTAAGCGCTCCGGGCCGGAAGGCCAGCCATCGGCCCAGAAACACCGCCGCCAGGCAGGCGACGCCGTAGCCGAGGGCTAGGTCCGCCAGGGGAAAGCGCGTGACCCGCGGCTGGGGCCCCAGGCCAAGTACCGCGAAAAAATAAAGGGCCGCCGAGGCCGCGTAGACCCAAAAGAAAACGCGGTAGGCGCGCATCTTGCCAAAGAGCGCGGCCAGGTCGCTTTCGCTCAAGGGACGCACGAAGGGACCTCTTCCCGGTCAAAATCGTACAAACCGCGGTCCATGAGAAACCTGGGCTGTACGTGGGCCAAGGCCGCGAGAACCGAGGTGCGGGCCTGGGGATACCGCCGGGCCACCTCCGCCACCAAGGCCTTCATGCGGGCCCGCTCCTGCTCCCGGCCCGCGCAGAGCCAGCACCCGCAGTCGATGAGGGGGAAGCCCTGCTCTGCGGCGAAGTCGATGAGAAACGACTCGGGCGTGTAGAGGAGAGGCCTGATGACGGTGATGCGCCCGTTTTCGGCGAGCATTTTGGGCGCCATCGCCTTGAGGGTGCCCTCGAAGAAGAGGTTCATGAGGAGGGTCTCGGCGGCGTCGTCCAAGTGGTGGCCTAGGGCGAGTTTGTTGCACCCGAGGCGCGCCGCAGCACCGTAGAGTCTCCCCCGGCGCAGGCGGGAGCAGAGGGAGCAGTGGGGTGAGCCGGGCCGGAGCTTCTCCTCCACGATCGCGGTGATTTGGGTGTGCTCCAGGTGAAAGGGAATGCCTCTTTCGCGAAGGTAGGCTTCAATTCGATGGGATTGGAACTGCTCGCTGCCGTTGTGAATCGTGAGGCCCACCACGTCGAAGGGCACGGGGGCTCTGCGCCGTAGCGCCCAGAGCAGGTGGAGGAGGCTGAAGGAGTCCTTGCCTCCGGACAGGGCCACGGCGATCCGGTCCCCCGATCGTATGAGGGAAAAATCTCCGATCGCCTTGCCTACCCGGTGAAGGAGGGTCCGCTCCAGCCTCGGGCCCGTGGCCGCCGCGCTCCGCATGGAGCAAGGATAGCATGGCGACAGGGGAAAGACGGAAGGGAGAGTCGGAATTTGGAATTCGGAAAGGTCGCGATGAGGAGATGAGGAGATGAGGAGATGAGGAGATGAGGAGGAACACGAACCATACGGGCGGCTCACCGCTCGCTAGTCACTCCTTTCACCGCCTTGCGTCTTCGCGTTTCGCTTAATCGCCCTTCGCCCCTGGCTGGGGCCCGGAACGCTTCCTTCGGTACTTCTCCGGGTCCAGCCCCAGCTCCTCCATCTTTTCGTAGAGGCGCGAGCGGCTCAGGTCGAGGGCCTTGGCGGCGAGGGAGACGTTACCGCGGCTGCGCTCCAAGGCGCGGGTGATGGCCTCCGCTTCGGCGCCGGCGCGGGCGCCTTCGAGGCCGCCGGGGGCGGGAGATGCGCCTGCGCCGTGCACCTCGGCCGGAAGGTGCTCAAGGGAGGGCATGGCGGGACCCGCCAGAAGTACCGCCCGCTCCACGGCCCACCGGAGCTCTCGCACGTTGCCCGGCCAGCGGTAGCGCGCCAGGGCCTTGAGCACCTCGGGAGCGAGGTCTTCGACGGGCCATCCCTGACGGCGGCGGGCCATGGCGGTGAAGTGTGACGCCAGGAGGGGCACGTCCTCGGGCCGCTGGCGCAGGGGAGGCACGGTCAAGGGGAAGCCTCCGATGCGAAACCGGAGGTCCTCCCGGAAGGTCCCGTCCAGGACTTTGGCCTTCAGGTCCCGGTGCGTCGCGGCCACGATCCGCAGGTGAACGGGGACGGCCTTGTCGCCACCCACCGGCTCCACGGCGTCCTCCTCCAGCACCCGCAACAGCTTTGCCTGTACGCTGGGGGTCAGGTCGCCCACCTCATCCAAGAAGAGGGTTCCTCCGCTGGCGGTGAGGAATTTCCCTTTGCGGGCCGTTTCCGCCCCGGTGTAGGCGCCCTTCACGTGGCCAAAGAGCTCCGATTCGGCCAGGTTCTCTGGAAGCGCCGCGCAGTTCACGGCCACGAAGGGCCCTTGGGCGAAGGGGCTTCGGGCATGGACCCACCGGGCGAGGACTTCCTTCCCCGCACCCGTCTCCCCCGTGATGAGGAGGGGGGCGTCGGAGACGGCGAGCCGGCGCGCCTCGGCCAAAAGGCCCTCCATGAGGATGGAGCGGGTCAGAAGGCCGCCTTCAGCGGCCTCTTCCGCCTGACGGGAGAGGGCCACTTGGCGCGTGGCATTTCGCAAGGTGATGAGAATCCGTTCCCTGTCGAGGGGCTTTTCCAGGAAATCGTAGGCGCCGTTGCGGACGGCGGCCACGGCCGCGGCGATGGATCCGTGGCCCGAAATCATGATGACCGCCGTGAGCATGTCGCGCCCCCGGGCCGCCTCCAAGATCGCCGTGCCTTCTCCGTCGGGAAGGCGCAGATCAACGAGGGCCGCGTCGAAGGGCGCGGCGGATTCGATCCTGGCCAGGGCGGAACCGACGCTGGCGGCCTCCTCCACCTCGTAGCTCTGCCGCTCCAGGATTCCACGAAGGGCCTGGCGGATGGGGGCCTCGTCGTCCACGATCAGCACGCGCGCCATGGGTATCAGGATACCCCCATACGGCGCCGGCGGAAAGCCCCGCGCTCGCGCGTGCGGGCCGCCGCAGGGGACGCGCCTTGACAACGGGCCGGGCGGGAGGTATATTGCTCCCCTTTGGGCGGGTCCGCCCAAACAACGCCGAGCCTCGAGGAGGGTTCCAGTTATGGCCGATAAAGACCTGAAAGTCGCCGAAAACGCGGGCGGCAAGTGGTACGTGGACGAGAACTGCATCGCCTGCGATTCGTGCATTTCCATCGCTCCTGACTTCTTCGCCATGAACGATGACTCCAGCCACGCATACGTCCAGAAGCAGCCCGGCAGCCCCGAGGACGAGCAGGCCTGCGAAGACGCCAAGGCCTCCTGCCCCACGGACGCCATCGGCAACGACGCGGAGTGAGCGGGAGTTTGCCATAGATCGAACCGTGATCAGACGCCCATCCGGCCCGGGGTTTTAATCCCGGGCCGTTGCGCGTCTGGAGGGGTAGGCCGTAGAATCGGCCCGTGTTCGGAGGAGGCCCCCATGCGCCGCTGTTTGTTGACGGTTCTTCTGCTTATCTTTGCCCTGGCCGCTTTGGGACAGGAGGCCATGCCCAAACAGGCCCTCCGGTTCGGCATCCGCGTGGCCCCCGCGTCCTGGCCCGCCCTCGAATCCGCCCTGGCCGCGGAGCCTTGCGATGAGGCCAACCCCGTGGGGGTGACCCTCTTTCTTCCCGCCGCCTGGGCCCAAACGCCCGATTGGCCCGCCTTCGACGCCGCCGTGAAGGACGTGGAACTGGCCCACGCGCGGCTGTGCGTCGCCACCCAGATCCCCGTGGCGGCCGATGATCCGGCCACCGTGGATTACCTCGCCCGGCTCTCCGAACACGCGGAGAGCGCCGACACGCTGGCCCTCTCCCTGGATCGTTCTGAATTTTCCGAGTCCCTCACCGCCCAGCCCGACCAGCTCGCCTTCCTCCTCAAGCAGCTCATCACGGCGCTGAGAGGCAGGAGCCACGCCAAGGTCCTCATCGGCGAGATCACTCCCGAGGCCCTGCCCCTCATGGATCCGCTCTACGAGCGTGATTTTCGCGCGTACGTTGAAGGCTACACGGCCCAGGGTTCTGGCCCCACGGGCGAGGCGAACGACGAGGTCGTGCGGTACCTCGAATCGCACCACCTGGGCGCGCCCCTCCTCATCCACCTGCCCCGTGTGGAGACGCCCATCGCGGCACAGCTCCTCGTCCTCCTGTCCGCCTCCAGGGACGTGAGCTTCACGGACATGGAGGCCAGCGACGTGGCGGCGGTGTGGCACGCCCTCGTGGTGCTGCGCTCCCGTCTTTCGCCCCAGATGGCCCAGGGATTCTCGGTCCAAGCCACGGAAATCCGGGACGCCTCGGGCCCCCGCCCCGACGTGGCCATCCTCAATTTCTTTGACCCTGAAACCATGGTGCAAGCCATGGTGCTCGTGCCCCTGGTGGCCCATTCCAAGCCCGCGGAGCTGGCCCTCCATCTGCCCACGGGGGACGTGACGGCACCGGCGGCCTATCCCATGCCCGAAGGCTCCAAGATCGAGCTGGGATACACCGCCGACCAGAAGAAGGGCGAGACGGTGATCCGCGTGCCCTGGCAGGGGAAGGCTCTCCTCGTGATCTTCGAACGCCTCAAGACCGGCACCGTGGGCGAAGAGCGCCTTTCCGTGACGGGGGCCTACCGGATTCCCGTGGAGGTCATCCTCGCCAGGTACCAAGCGGTCCAGCAGCCTCAGGACGTGTTTTTGGACAACTACACGGCGGACGCGGAGGTGGACTACCACTTCAAGCTGCCCGGCGGCGTCGCCAGTCTTGACGTGACCTTTCTCAACTCCTTTTTCTACCAGAAGGGGACGGGGGCGCGGTGGGTGCAAAACAAGCTCCTGCTCAACGGCGTGGCGTGGAAGGGCAAACGCCTCCCCGAGCTCCCCATCATCGAGCCCGAGAAGGTCAATACGCTGCCCCTCACGCTGACCTTGGGCCGCGATTACAGCTACCGGCATATCAAGGACGAGCCCGTGGACGGGCGAGAATGCTACGTGGTGGAGTTCCTGCCCATGCCCGGAGCCAAGGGCAGCCTCTACGAAGGCCAGGTGTGGATCGACAAACAGACCTACGTCAAGCTCAAGATGCGTGTCCGCCAGACCAAGCTGGAAGCCCCGCAGGTGAGCAACGACGAGACGGACTACTACACGGCGGTGTCCGCCCCCGACGGGCGCACCTTCTACCTCCTGACGCGCCTGGAGGGCCAACAGATCTTCTCCATCGGCGGCACGAACGTGGTGGCGGAGCGGGAGATCCATTTCACCCATCTCCAGCTCAACAATCCCGCTTTCAAGAGCGAACTCGACCAAGCCGAAGCCAGTGATAAGGTCATCCTGGAGGACACGAGCAAGGGGCTCCGCTACCTCAAAAAGGAGCCGAACGGCACCCGCGTCCTCCAGATGGAGCCCAAGACGGGCAAGTGGTTCGCCGTAGCGGGCACCTACTACGATCAGAGCCTCGACTACCCCTTGCCCCTGCTGGGGGTGAACTACTTCGACTACGACTACAAGAAGACCAAGACCCAGGTGAACCTGCTCATCGCCGGGGCCGTGAACACCCTCACCGTGGCCAAAGTGAATCTCCTGCCCAGGGTGGACGCGAGCGCCAACGGCCTCCTCTTCGCCATACCCTTCCAGGACCGCGTCTTTCCGTCGGGAGAGGAAGACAAGGCGCAGCGGGTCAAAATCCTCCGCGAATACGCCAACGCGGGACTGGGGTGGCGCTTTACCGACCTGTCCAAACTCACGCTGCAGGTCGGCGCCATGTACTACCGCTATTCGAGGGATTCCAAGACGGCGCCAACCTTTCGCCTGCCCAAGGATCACGTGGACTTTGGGGCGAACCTGCACTATTCCTATTCGCGCCGGGGCTGGTCCGCCTCCGCGGAGTACGACCTCCACCACCGGTCCGCCTGGGAGCCCTGGGGCCCGCCGGGCACGCACGCGGACGTCTCGGGCCAGCGCAATTACGCGCTGTGGAACCTCTCCGGCAGCAAGAGCTTCTACTTGCCGTATTTTCAGAAGATCTCCGTGAGCGCCACGTGGATGGACGGGCGGGATCTGGACCGCTTCTCACGCTACCAGTTCTCCTACTTGGGCCGAGATTCTCTCTCGGGATTCGCCGGTAGCGGCGTGCGATTCGACCGGGGCGCGGTGGCCCGTCTGGCCTACGATTTCAACGTGGCCAACGTGGTGCGCTTCGGCCTGAGGCTCGACCAGGGACGGGTGCAGCCCGTCAAGGGGGAGGCTCTCTGGCAGAATCACACGGGGCTGGGCCTCTCGGGCGCCGTAGCGGGGCCCTGGCAGACCTACTGGACGCTGGACACGGGCTACGCCCTTCGCAGCGACATCCCCGGCGTGAAGCACGATTACACGGTAGCGCTCATGGTGCTGAAGCTGTGGTGATGAGGAAATGAGGGGATGAGGAAATGAGGGAAAAGCGGGCAAGCCGGCCCCTCATGGTCCTCACCTCGGTTCTGCCCGGGGAGGCGGCGTCGCTGTGCGAACATCGGGTCCGGCTTCGGGTGTTCAAGGCGCGCGGCAGACGGACCGAGGAAGAAGTCCTGCGCTGTCTTAGCCGGGCCGACGGCGCCGTGACCCTCCTCACCGATCCAGTCACGGCGGGCGTTTTAGGCCGTTGCCCCAATCTGAAGGTGGTCTCCAACGTCGCCGTGGGCACGGACAACATCGACTTGGAGGCCGCGGCGCGCCTGGGCATCACCGTGACCCATACCCCCGACGTGCTCACGGAAGCCACGGCGGATTTGGCCTGGGCCCTCATTCTCGGGGTGGCGCGGCGCGTGTCCGAGGGGGACCGGATGGTCCGCGCCGGCCGGTTCAAGGGGTGGTCTTTGGGACTCTTGCTCGGCATGGATTTGCGGGGCAAGACCCTGGGCATCGTGGGCATGGGGCGAATCGGTCAGGCCGTGGCGAGGCGGGCCCCCGCCTTCGGCATGCGGGTGGCGTACACCCAGCGCCGCCGCCTGCCCGATTCGGTGGAGGCCTCCTTGAGCGCGCGGTACGTGGCACTGGACGACCTGATCGGCGCCGCGGACGTTCTCACCCTCCATAGCCCGCTCACGGCCGAGACCCGGCACCTGCTCGGCGCGGAGCGCCTGGCGGCCATGAAGCCCGGAGCCCTCCTCATCAACACGAGCCGGGGTCCCTTGGTAGACGAAGAGGCGCTCGTGGCGTGCCTGCGGTCGGGGCATTTGGGCGGCGCGGGATTGGACGTCTACGAGCGAGAACCTCTCCTGGCCCCCGGCCTCCGGCGTCTGCCGAACGTCCTTCTCATGCCTCACGTGGGGTCCGCGGCGCGCGAGACGCGCGAGGCAATGGCCCGCATGGCCGTGGCCGACTGCCTGGCCGTTCTGGAAGGGCACCCGCCGGAGCACGCGGTGACGGCGGGGAGTGGGGAGGGCAGTGAGGAGTGAGGAGTGAGGAGTGAGGAGTAATAGGTGAAAAGTGAAAAGTGAGAAGTGAGAAGTGAAAAGTGAAAAGTGAAAAGGCACGCCCGATTCAAGACCCGTTGTATTGAGCGGTCGTTTTTCCCGAATCCCAAATCCCAAATCCGAATTCCTCAATCCCCAATCCTCCCCGCGGCCCGTGCTATCCTTTGGCCTTACCTCTGGAGGGCCCCATGGACGAGACCACCGTCCCCGGCGTCGAGACCAAGGCATCGGCGCACCCAGCGCAATCCACGGCGCAGAGCGACCGGTTCCCGTGTCCCCAGTGCGGGGGTGAGCTCGCCTGGGAGCCGGGCGCCCAGAAGATGCGGTGCTCCTACTGCGACACCCTCGTGGACGTACCCCAGCGGGCGGACTTCCACGCCGAGGAGCACGACCTCCTCGCCTTCCTCGAGAACGTGCCCAAGGCCGAGGGGTATGGCGTCACCCTCAGCACGTTCACGTGCAAGCAGTGCGGCGCAACGGTCCAGGCGCCCCCCACGGACCGGCGGGACATCACGTGCCCTTTCTGCGCCTCCACCTATGTGGCCGAGGCCACGGAGGCACCCGCCAACGTCATCAAGCCCGAGTCCCTCATCCCCTTCAAAGTGGACAAGAAGCAGAGCCAGGGCATGTTCCAGAAGTGGCTCGGCACGGGATGGTTCAGGCCCAACGACCTCAAGAACCTCGGCAGGCTGGACCGGGTGGCCGGACTCTACCTCCCCTTCTTCACCTTCGACGCCCATGCAGACAGCACGTGGACGGCCATGGCGGGGTATTACTACTACGTCACCGAACAGGTGCAGGTCACCAACGACAGAGGCGAGACGCGCTGGGAGAACCGGCAGGCCCAGAAGGTCCGGTGGGAGCCCGCCGACGGGAGCCGCGCGGACTTCTACGACGACGTCCTCGTGCCCGGCGTGCAGAACGAGCGCCTCACCCTCATTCTCAAGGTGTACCCTTTCGACACGGAGCACCTCACGCCCTACAGTCCCATGTACCTCTCGGGCTTCGGCATCCTGAACGCCGACATGCCGCTCAAGATGGTCTACCAGATCGCCAAGCAGAACATGGAGGCGGACCAGGTGGAGAAGTGCTCCGGCGACGTGCCCGGCGATACGCAGCGCGATCTCAGCGTGCAGACGCGCCTCTCGGAGCAGACCTTCAAACACCTGCTCTGCCCCCTTTGGATCGGGTCCTTCAAGTACAAGGGCAAGATCTTCCCCTTCGTCATCAATGGCCAGACGGGCAAACTCTACGGCGACAAGCCCTGGTCCTGGGTCAAGATCACCTTCGCTTCCGCGGCGGCCGGGGTGATCCTGCTCATCCTCTTCTGGCTCATGTCCCAGGGGCATTGAGGTGGCCCTCGCTGAGTTGCCCAGGGGTTCGAAGGTCCTCCTTCGGCTTCCCAACTGGCTGGGCGACGTGATGCTCTGCACGCCGGCCCTCGCCGCCCTGCGTACAGCGAGGCCCGATCTCCACCTCCATGCCCTCGTGAAGCCGGGCGTGCGTTCCGCCGTGGAGGGTCTTCCCGGCCTGGACTCGGTCCTGATCCTGGGGGCCACAGATTTTTGGGGCACCTTGGCTCAGGCCAGCGCTCTTCGACGGGAAGGGTTCGCGGCCGCTCTGGTCTTCCCCAAGGGGTTCCGTGAGGCGGCGCTCGCCTTCCTGGCGCGCATTCCGTTCCGGGCGGGCCTGAGCACGGACCGCCGTTCCTTCCTTCTGACCCATCCCGTCGTGTTCACGGAGCGCGATTGGCGCCAGCACCATGCCCGTCAGTTCGCCAAGGTCCTGGAGCCTTTGGGCATCGCCCTTCGGGATGAAGGCCTCTCGTTTCCCCTCTCCAGCCGCGACCACGAGGAGGCGGAGAGGGTCCTCCGCGAGGCCGGGATCGACGCACCCTTCGCCGTCTTTCACATCGCCGCCAGCAAAGCGCCGAGAGCGTGGCATCCGGAGCGCTTCGGGGCCGTGGCCAAGGAGGTGGAGGCGCGCCTGGCCCTTCGGCCCGTCCTCGTGGGGGCGGCCGCGGACCTGCCCGTCCACGAAGCCTTTCGCGGCCTCTGTCCTTCGGCGGTGGAGTTGGGGGGCAAGACCAGCTTGCGCGGCATGGCCGCCGTCCTGGCGCGAGCGGAATTGTTCGTGGGCAATGACTCGGGCCCCATGCACGTGGCCGCGGCGGTGGGTTCGAAGGTCGTGGCCGTCTTCGGCCCCGGAGCTCCGGATAAGACGGCGCCCTACCTGCCGACGGAGAGGTTCCGCGTGGTCTACGGCGGCCTTCCTTGCTCCCCCTGCCGCCAGGCCTTTTGGACGGAGTGCACGCCCTTTCCTTCGGGCAAACCGCCCTGCTTGGAAGGGATTCCCGCCCGTGCCGTCGTGCACGCCTGCCTGGAGTTATTGGAGAAGCGATGCTAGGGGCCTGCTAGAACCCGAGGGTCTTGCATCGCCCCGACCCGCAGCACATGACGCCCGGTTCTTTCACGCAGGGGTGGGGCTCGGGAACGGCGTCGCCGAGGATTTCCGAAAAAATCTGCCGCTCGGGTATGAGGACCGAAGCGGCCGTTGAGGCTGAGGATGAGCCGGGGCGGGCCACGGTGTCCCGCGGTGCGGCCGCCGCCTCCTGACGTGGGGAGACCTGCACAAAGTGATCAAAGGCGGCCGGGGGCGTCTGCGCCATGAAGCTTGTCTTGGTCGGAGCCTCTCGTCCCACGAGGGCGATACCGTAGCCGGAAAGGCGGGAGAACCACCGGCTGAACTGCTCTTGCAGGCGCGGGGGATAGTCTCGCAGGCCGAGGTCCGCTTCGATGGCGGGCCGGTCGAGGTACACCGGCCGCCCCGCCTTGAGGGCGGCCAAAACCTGGTCCACCAGGGGCTCCCCGGCCTGAAGGTAGACGAGGCGGACGAGCTGGGGCATATCCACGCGGGTGATGCGCAACGCTCCAGAAGGGGCGCCTCCCGAGGCGCCCGGGGAAGGCGCCGCCGCCAGGCGAGCCAACGCCCTCGCCGCGATGGCCTCTACGCGGTCCACGGGCTGTCCTTTCTGGGCGGCACGAACCGCACGGCGTCGATGACGGCCAGGATCACCGCGTCCACCGGGTTGTCCTCGATGCCGATGGCGTCCACGGCGCTCTGGCCCTCCATGCAGATCAGGACTTCGTCTCCGGGGCCCGAGTCCACCAGGTCCACGGCCGTCATGGGCAGTCCGAGCGGCCTTCGCTCTAAATCCAGGGGCTGCACCTGCAAAAGCTTGCAGCCTTCATAGGTGCGGAACTTGGCGCTGGCCACCACGTCGCCCACCACCCGGCCCATGATCACGGTTCCTCCTCCCTCAGCTCATCCACGATGCCCACGATGGCTGCGTTACAGGGCACGATTTCGGGGAGGAAGGCGTAGCTCGCTTCTCGGCCCGTGGTGTAGAGGACAGTCTCTCCCGCGCCGGAGCCCACGGCGTCCAGCGCCCAGAACGGTTTCTCGCGTCCGTCGAGGGGCCGGACGCAGAGGATCCGCTGGCCCGTCAGGTGCGGGTCCTTGATGGTGCAGTAGAGATGGCCGACGACCTTGCCCACGTTCATGGGAAAACCCGGTAGCGGGGTGCAGGGAGCGGGGAGAGAAGAGCGGATTCGACAGCCATCGGTCTTGTTCCTCCTGCTCCCGTTCTCCCTGCTATCTGCTCTCGCCCATTCAATCCAGATTCACCGTGTCGACGATGCCGATGATGGTGGCGTCCACGGGGGCCTTCTCGGTGCGGTCCGTCATGCGCGCCGAGGAGCCGGTGCAGATGAGGACCGTTTCCTTGAAGCCCGCGGACACCGTATCCACGGCCACTTCGTAGGCGCCGTCCGGCTCCTGCTCGGGGGTCAGCGTGGCCACGACCAGAAGCTTGAGCCCCGAGAGCCGGGGATCTTTGCGGGTGGCCACCACCGTGCCCACCACCTTGCCCAGGCGCATGGAAGGCTCAGCGGTTCTGGCTGGACTTGCCGATGGGGAGGACGTCCTCCAGCGAGGCGTGGGGCCTCGGAATGACGTGCACGGTCACCAGCTCGCCCACCTTGCGGGCCGCGGCGGCCCCGGCGTCCGTGGCGGCCTTCACGGCGGCCACGTCACCGCGCACCATGGCGGTCACGTAGGCGCCGCCGACCTTTTCCCACCCCACGAGGGTCACCTTGGCGGCTTTGACCATGGCGTCCGACGCCTCAATCATGGCCACCAGGCCCTTCGTCTCGATCATCCCCAACGCCTCACCATAATCGGCCATTGAATCCTCCTTCAAGGGTCCAAGACTATCTTACTTCCTTTGGCCCGCGTTTCCCAAATCGGAGGCCAGCGTGAATAGTGAAAAGTGAAAAGTGAAAAGTAAAAAGTAAAAAGCAAAAGACGAGTGGAAAACCACCTCGTATCCCTTGTCCCCTTATCCCCTGCCGTTCACCCGGGCGAACTCCGCCAGGAGCCGGGCCAGCTCCTCGCGCCGAAGGACCACCGCACCCGGCTCTCCCGCGGCCACGGGGCACCCCTCGCAGGCCGCACAGGGGATCGGAGCGAGCTTGTACCCCTCGCCCAGGCCCCTCAGCGCCTGGACCGCTGGCTCGGGGAGGGATCGGCCTCCGCCCAGGAGATCAGCGTAGAGCTGAATGCGTGCCGCCTGTTCGAGGGTCTCCATCCTGTAGTAGGCCGCGCGAGTATCGGGCCCCACGGTCACGGCGCCGTGGTTGGCCAGGAGCACGGCCGCATGGCCGCCGAGGGACCTCGCCACGCCCTCGGCCAGGTCTTCCGTGGAGGGCAGCTCGAAGGCCGCGAGGGGTACGGCACCCAGGGAGATGAGGACCTCCGAAAGGATGGGACGGTCTAGGGTGCGTCCCGCGCAGGCCAGGGCCGTGGCGAAGGGCGGATGGGCGTGGACCACCGCGCCCGCGTCGGGGCGGGCATGGTAGATGGCCAAGTGCATGGGCCACTCGCTGGACGGCACGCCCTGGGTAGGCCTGCCGTCCCCGTCGAGGGAGGCGATGAGGGCCTCCGAGAGCTCGCCCTTGGGAAGGCCAGTGGGGGTCGCGAGAAAGCCTCCGCCGGGCAGACGGGCGGAGAGATTCCCGTCGGTGGAGGCGACGAATCCCTTCTCGTAGAGCCGCCGTCCGTAAACGACCAAGTCCCGGCGTGTTTCTTCCGAGGTCATATCCTTCCCCCCGATGGAACAAGCTCACTGCTTGGCCAACTCCTCGGCGAGCTGTTTCCCCGTGGGCTCGTCGGGGTACTTGGATCGGAACTCCTTTAAGAGCTCCTGCGCCTTGGCCTTGTCGCCCTTATCGAAGCCGTAGACCACCACCTCGTTGAAGAGGGCCTGTTTCTTGGCGGGGTCGAGTTTAAGGGCTTGGTTGAACATGGCCAAGGCATCATCGGGGCGCTTTTGGTTGCGGTAGCAGACACCCAGGTCCACCATCACGTCCGTGTTGGCGGGATCGAGCTTGAGGGCCTGCTCGTAATAGGGGATGGCCTCGGCCCACTTGCCCGCGTCATAGTAGATGTTCCCGAGGAGCACTCGCTTCTCCACGTTCTTGGGGTCCTTGGCGACCTCCGCTTCGATTTGAGCCACCATGGCCATGTGCTGGCTCGGATCGAACTCCTGTGGCCCCTGTGCAGCTCCCTGCGGAGGGGCTTCGCCCTGCGGGGCCGGCGGAGGGGGGACGGCGGCCATCTTTCCCATGTAGTACTGGCGGGTGCCGATGAATGCTAAAACGGCGCCCAGCACGGCGCCGGCGATGAGCATCAAGAACGCGTCTTTCTTCATGGAGGTTTCTCCTTCAGCTCAGTCTCATGCCGCCCCCGGCGGTACTAACCTTACGTAGCGTGAAGCAAATCCGCGGGACGGTCAAGGCTACCTTGCCAAGGACGCCTCTTTTCCGTATACTACCTAGACCGGTGCGCCCGTGGCTCAATTGGATAGAGCATCGGCCTACGGAGCCGGAGGTTGTGGGTTCGAGTCCCGCCGGGCGCACCATTTTTTCCTCAGGATGGGGAAGCTCCACCTCGCTTTTGGCGGTTCACTCGCGGTGTCGGTCCTTCTTCCTTGCCACCCTTTCCGGCGTAGGGTATGCTCTTAAAGCTTCGGAGAGCCCATGACGCCCGAGAATCTCTTCACGAATGAACCTTCCTCACGGCCCGTGATCCTTTCCTTCGCCGCTCCCACGGGAGGACTGGGGACGACACTGCTGGCCACCAACCTGGGCATCCAGCTGGCCAAGAAGGGCCGGAGCGTCCTCGTGGCGGACCTGGCACTCACGGAGGCCTCCTGCCACCTCGCCCTGGGCGTACTTAAGCCCGAGCGCCACCTTGGGCTGGCGGTTCAAAAAGAGGTCGGAGCACTCAAGGAAGCCCTGGTGCCGACCTCCGTGAACAACCTTACCCTGCTGGCGGGGCACCCCGAGTCCCCCGAGGTGGCCAACCTTGCCTACTTGAGCAAACAGAAGCTCCTCGGCGACCTTCGGGAGCTGGACTTCGACTACATCCTCGTGGACGCGGGGTCAGGCACGGGAGCCGACACCCTCGACTTTTTCCTCATGGGCCATTACTCCATCGCCGTTTTGCAGGCGACGGCCGTAGGGCTGGAACCCTTCTATCGGTTCTTTCGGGCGACCCTCCACCGGCTTCTCATGGACGGCCTCAACAAGAAGCGGTACCAGTCGCTGGCGCCGGGTCTTAACCCGAGGTCGCCCCTCGCTGGCCTGTGGGACATGCCCGAAACCCGGGAGGAGGATTTGGCCGCCGTCGAGCGCGCCATCCAGGCCCACCGGTTCACCTTCGTGCAGACGGGCCTGGGCAGCGAGAAGGACCAGCGCAACGGCGCCCAGCTTGAGGCCCTCCTTCGGCGGAATTTTCTCTGTCCCATGAGGTTTCTTGGTGCCGTGGATTGGGACGCACAAGCGGCCGCCGCCCACCGCGCCCTCGAGCCCATCGCCAAGGCCCAGCCCCTATGCCCCTTCAGCCTCTCGGTGGAGCGCTTGGCCAACGTGGTTCTCAAAGAAGAGAAAGAACCCGCGCCGGTGGAGGGGCACCTGAACCCCAGGCACTTGGGCGAGCTCAACGCGTACGAGCTCTTGGAGATCTCCTTCAACGCCACGGTGAAGGACATTCAGGCGGCCTATGCGCGCCTGTTGGAACCCTATCTCGAAACGTCGCCCTTGACCCTGAGCCTCTACACGAAAGAGGAGCGGGAGGCCATCCGGGACCGGTTCGAGGACGCCTACAAGCTCCTCATCACCTCGGGCCTGAGACAGCGCTACGACGAGGACCTCATCGCTAAGGGGCACATGAGCGCGGACCAGCGCGTGGCCGAATATGGAGAGCCCGCCTCTGAAGGCGCCCATCCGGCGCCGCCCGCGGCCGGGGCCTCCATCGAGGACACGCACTCCAAGGCCGTTCGCAACCTCGAAGCGGTCCTGGAGGAGATTCGGACCTTCGACGGCAAGGCCCTCAAGCGCGTCCGCGAAGCGAAGGGCATCTCCGTGGCGGAGATCGTGTCCGAGACCAACATCCGGTCCTGGTACATCGAGTGCATCGAAGCGGAGCGCTTCGACGCCCTCCCGGCCTTCATCTACCTCAAGGGATTCCTCAAGCAGCTCGCCCAGTACCTCGGCTTGGACCCGCAGCGGGTGCTGGCGGACTACATCGGACAGTATCAGGCATGGAAGCAGGCCCATGGGAAGTAGGGAGCGGGGAAGTTCGAATTTGGGAATCAATCGCTCCAAGCCGGATGTTCTTCCCTTCTGCCTCTTACGTTCGACTCCTAACTCTATTTCAGGGAGCAGGGAGCGGGAATCGGGGAGATGAGGCCATCCCATGAAGGCGGGTTTTGTTTCTTCACGTTTAACTTTTTACTTTTTACTTTTCACTCGCTTTAACTAAGGGGTCCTCCTTGCGCTT
>JAKBES010000327.1 GCA_021833665.1 Acidobacteriota bacterium | reverse complement strand
CGGAAGACTGTCCATTAGCGTGTATGTCATATGAAGACTAACCTTTTTTCTGACAAGGAAATCCATCACAAATGAATTGGCAACGGCAAGCCAGATCATGAAGGCCCAACCGTCTTTTGGGCCGTATAGGAAATTGGGAACACTGTCCCCACAAAGAGTTTCAGGGGGTATCAGAGCTGCCTTGAGAGCCCTCTCATTCGTAGGGCTACCTACGTTGCAATAACCCACTCGGTATTGGCGAATGCGCTCGAGAGTCTTCTCAGGAATATCCTGTTGAGGGATTCTCCACTGAGGTTGGATCGACTTGGATGGGTCCGAGAATTGTAATTCCTCCCAGACGGCGGCTCGTCCCCGCCCTGACCTAAATCCTTTGGCGCGGTGGTCGTATTGTTCGACCATTCTTCCTTCGTAAAGTGGTATACCTTCTGGGGAATCAGCAAATATATCTCGGTCATTTCCCATATCTAATTCCCTCATGTAAAAACGATGAGGTAAATTGGGAATTTTCTCTCCAAATCTGGGCCACTTGGAATACATTTTTACGGTGATATCAATGTCGAGTTGATCTCCCATTTCCATGACAGCCAATGCATCAGGACTGAACTCTTTAATCAACCGAACATCCATCCGTAGCGCACCCCCTTCCAGGACTGCGGCCAACTCTGAAGGACTCTTCAAGTTGAAGGCCGCCTCAAAGGTCTGAGTGGACCCGCCCCGCTGGGCTGAGTAGATACAGAACTTAGCGCGTGAATCGATATCTTTGAACCAGACCTCCCGGGCGTTCTCAAAACCCAGGAGCCGCTTAAGGTTAAAGGCTGTGAACAGCTCATTTCGGATGGCCATGGCATTGGCGCCGTTGTAGAGCCCTTCGGGCACGACCTGGGAGGCGAATCCGCCCGGTCGGGATGTCTGAAGTGCGGTCTCCACGAACATCCGGTAGACATTGAAGTCACCCTTGCCCAGGTTCCCAGGTGCGAAAAGCCGGTAACGGCCACTGCGCCGGAAGAAACGAACCCAGGAGTAAAGGCGACGAGTGTAATCCGCCCATTTCTTGGCGATGGCCGGGAGCGCCAAAAGATCAGTCTTGATCTCCTCCTGTCCAGCCTTGTCCCGGAAGCGAAAGTCTGGGTTGTAGGGGCTGAAGAACTCCTTTTCATCGGGGCTGAGGGGCTTCCAGGGGGGATTCCCGAGGACAAGATCGAAACCGCCCTCCCAACCTTCTGGTCCATCGCCTGGGCGAAAGACCTGCGGGAAAGCCAGGTGCCAGTGAAAGAACCCATAGGACAGAGCCAGGCGCTCGATTTCGGCGAGGGTGGCGGACGGGATCGCTGTCGGGTCCCCGCATAGCGCGTCAAAGACGGATCGGGTGGGGGGCTCTGGTGTATCTGGGACCTTCAACCACATGAAGGCCGCTACCCAACCATCGGCGATGAGCTTGGCGTGTTTGAAAGCATCTGAGACTTCGAGCGCCTTAAAGCGGCGTTCCATGTCGTGGACTTGATGAATATCCCCATCGCCGTGCCCCTCCAGGGCCACCAGCTCGGCTTTGACGGGCTCCAGAACCGCCACGGGGTCCATGGTGTGGGTGCTGAATAGGGGGCGTAGGCCGGATTGTTCCTGCCGGTGCTTGGCCTTCAGGCTTCGGCATGTGGCAGCATCATCTCCGTCGATCTCATCGAAGGCTTCTTCGGGGACTCCCTTCGCGATCAGGGCGGGTGTGGCTCCCAGGAGGCTATTGCCCCAGCGGATGTGATGGTCGAGGAACGAGAGGGGCTTGCCGGGCTCGAGGGCCTCCAGCCACAGGCTGACCTTGCACAGCTCCACGGCCATGGGATTGAGGTCCACACCAAACAGGCAGTGTCCAATGACATCACGCACCGCTGTGCGGATGGCCTCCGGGGCCGGAGCCTCTTCCTGGGTCCGAACAGCCGCCAGATGTTTCGCAATGCGATGAGCTGAGGCCACTAGAAAATGGCCGCTACCGCACGCGGGGTCACAGACCTTGAGGTTCAAGAGGGCCTGTTCTGGATTGGGCTGCCTCTTCGCTTCCTCGACAAGTGGGTCCAAGGAGGACTCAAGCAAGGCCAGGATCACAGGGGTTGAGGTGTAGTAGCTACTTGTGGTCCTGCGGTCATTTCCACCAAGGGCTACCAAGGTGAAGACCCCGGCATCAACCTCCATTTCTGGACTCAGCTCGAGCAAGCTCTCGTAGACGCTGCCAAGTTCTTCACTCCCGAGGTTCCGATAGTCCACCAACCGGAGGCCGCTTCCTTCATCCCGGACTAAAGCAAGATGCCAGATGGCTTTCAGTAGCAGCTCATTGGGCAGTTCAGCCCCATCCAGGTCCGGCAGAGACTCCTTTCCGAAGAGGAACCCCCCCAGGGCAGGCAGACCCAGCTCGGGACACCCCTGGTCATCTCCCAGCTTCTCAAAGATCAGCCGGAGGCCCACCCAGAGGTCAGAATGGCGCCCGCCGCGACTCCGCTCGGCTAACCGCCTGAGCCTCTGGCCGCTGTAGAACCGGGCGTAGCGGGAACGGGCTTCCTCTGAAGCTTCTGGGGCATGGAGCAAATCCCGGTCCTCTGCCACGAACAGGAAGATCAGCCGGTAGGCTAGACGCAGCAGCTGCCGGTAAAGTTCCCCTTTACTCAGCTCGCCCGCCTGGAGCCGATCCCGCAGAACTTGGTTTGCCTTGTGGGCGATGAATCCTGTTCCAAGGGATTCCAATGATTTTTGGACACCCTCGCGGAGGTGCTCCAGCGCCCGGCGCCCGTCTGTCTGTGCCTGCTTGGACCACGCCTCCAGCCAGCAGGTTTCAGGGCGGTCTTTGGCGGTTCCCTCAATGCGAGACTGGTGGCAGACCATCCAGAGCAGCCGGAAATCCGCATAGGCTTCGTTCTCAAAAATGCCTTCGAGATCAAACTCCACATGGGCCTGCCGGGTGAGGCTGGCGTTGTCCCGGAGGATGCGGAGCCTGAGCCCATTCGAGACGAAGGCCCAGAGGTGCGGTTCGGATCGGTTCAGGAACTCCTGAACCAGGCCATGGGGACTGGCCTTGCTGGCGCCCTGGATCCGCTGCTCGCTCCGTTTATCCAGCTCGGCCCTGAAGCTCACAAGGTGCAAGGGGACCTGATAGTGCTGGCCATGCCAGAGGTGGGAGATGGGATAGGATTTTCCGTCGATCTCGAAGGCGCTTGCAGCGAGCAGTCGGCCATAGCCCAGCTCCTGAAAGAGCTGAAGCAGCCACTTCTCCCGGGTCAATGTGGTGCCTAGGTCGGTGGATGGCAGGGCCGCCATGGTCTTCCGGAAGCCCGTCCAGAGTGACTGCAGTCGGGTCCAGGACCTGCTGATGGCTTCATTGAGCTTTTCCCCAGCCCCCAGGTGGTAGTCCTCGGGCTTGAGCCCCTCTAGGTTCGCTCCCTCGAGCAACCGGGCAAGCAGGTCTGTGGGCAGGAGGGCGCCCTCGGTGCGGATGTTGAGGAAGGGCTGACGACGGCTCATGTCAGACCCCCTTCACGGGCATGGGGAGCAACACGTAGATCCCCAGGACATCAGGGGGGCGCTGAGCTTCGACCCGGAGGGTGCCTTTCGCCTTAGCGGCCTGACGAACCCTTCGGTGGGCTTGAAGGAGAGCCTCCGCCCGTTCGTCGCAGGCATCCTCGAGTCGGGTGGTCAGGTGAGGCATCCCGTCCAGCACCACCTGGAGGAAGTCGCGGATCTGCTCGGGCACGACGTTGCCGGTGGGTGCGGCCAGCAAGAGTTTCTCAGCCTGCTCCCGGTTCAACCAACGGGCCTGGTCCGGGGAACCCTCGAAGCCAAGGAGGTCGGCATCCTCAG
>JAKBES010000326.1 GCA_021833665.1 Acidobacteriota bacterium | reverse complement strand
TTCCGGTGGCGCCCGCTTGTGGGCGTCACGGACGGGAGGTTCAAGTGGGTCCGCGGCCAAGCGGACCACCTGTACGACCTGTCCTCCGACCCTGGCGAAACGCGCGACCTGGCCGGCGCCCCTCCCACGGGAGCCATGGCGCTGAAGGCCAAGTTACCGGGCCTGCCCGCGGAACCACCGGCGGGAAGCCAAGTGGACTCCTCCCTGCGCGGACTGGGATACGCGCCCGTGCCGGGCGGACACCTCGACTTGGCCCGGCTCCCGGACCCCTACGACCGGATCAAGGTCCTCCAGGACATGGACCAGGCCAGGCTGGAGCGCGCGACGGGGCAAGCGGAGAAGGCTCTGCAGCGCCTGAAGACCGCCACGGACCAGGACCCGGGCGATCCCACGGCTTGGTTCGAGTACGGCGAAACCCTGCGGCAGGCGGGCCGCGCCGAGGCCGCCTTGAAGGCCCTCGATCGCGCCGTCGCGGCGGCCCCCGAGATGGCCGAGGCGTGGACATCCAGGGGCCATGCCCTCGTGACCCTGGAGAAGCCCGGCGAGGCGGCCGTGTGCTACGAGAAAGCCCTGGCCCTCCGGCCCGACTACACGGGCGCCTTGAACCCGCTGGCCGCGTACTACTTGGACCAGAACCAGCCCGACAGAGCCGTGCCCCTCCTGGACCGGGCCGTGAACACGGGCATCGCGGACAGCAACACCTACCTCCTGCGAGGCCGGGTGCGTCTGGTCCAGAGCCGGCCCGCGGATGCGGCCAGGGATTTCGAGGCGGCTCTCCGTTTGAGCCCCCGGCCCGAGCAGACCCTGAAAGGAGAGGCCGACGTTTACATGGTCAGAAAGCGCTACGAGGAGGGCCTCCGGCTCTACAACGAGGGCGTGCGCCTCTACCCCGCCTACGCCCCCAACTACCTCACGCTGGGGAGCTACTACCTCCAGGCGGAACAGCCTGAGCGCGCCTATCCTTTGTTCAAGCAGGCCCTGGCCTGCGACCTGGACCCCAAGACCCGCGCCCACGTGGAGGACATCGTCAAGGACCTGGAGGGGGTCATGTC
This sequence comes from Acidobacteriota bacterium, assembly GCA_021833665.1. Classification (GTDB taxonomy): domain Bacteria; phylum Acidobacteriota; class UBA4820; order UBA4820; family DSQY01; genus JAKAJA01. Next base: position 2,800 of record JAKBES010000326.1, on the reverse strand, counting down.
CGGAGGCGACGGTCCCCGGCCCTGACCAGCCCAAGGGACATCAGGACCCTCTGAGGGCCGCCAGAAAAGCGTCGGGATCCGCGGGGCTGACGAGGAGGACGTAATTCTTTCGGGTGGGGATGTAGACGGCCTTGGACTTGTCCGTCAGGAAGAGAAGGGCCTTATCGCCATTCTTCAGCCTGAACCATCCGGACTGGTAGCCCGGCACGCCGATGCCGTTGGTTTTCAATGAGGGCCGAAATTCGGGCGCCGTTTCCAGGTCCACCCGGCGGGCGCCTTCCACGGCCAGCTCCGACACGGGCACGGTGCGGCCGTAAAACCCGCCCCGGATCACCAGGGAGCCCGCCGTCAGGTCGAAGCGCGTGTGGCGGACGGCATAGAGCGACCATCCCAGCAAGGCCAGGGTCCCCACCAGGAGGATACCCGCCAAACCCGTGACCCCCCACAGCCATCCCAGCGAGGTGCCGGAAACAGGAGCCATGGTAAACACCTTGGGTTCCATGGGCGGTCCTCCCGTCAATCGCCAAACCCGATCTTGCGCGTTGTTTCGTGGTCCAGAAACTGCTGGAGCCCCTCTTCGTAAGAGTCCTTCACGGCCGTGAAGACGTGCTCCAGGAACTCCGTCATATCCTGGGGAAAATCGGGACGGATGAGGATGTCCTCCTCGTCCTGGCCCAACCGGACGCCGAAAGCACCCTCGCGGTGCTTCACGAGAAGCTTCAGGAGGACCGCCTGGGGCGGGCAGGCGCCGGACGGGTCGCCCAGATTGAGCACAACCCCGAGGTGCCAGTATGCGTCATCCTCCAGGTGCATGGCGCCGGCCAGAGGATAGATGGCTTCGGGGTCCGGCTCCTTGTTCACGGGAACGAAGGCCACTTGTCCTTCGGGGATTTCCAGATAGCGCATCAAGGCCTGAATGAGACCCTGCGTGAACGTGAGGCTGGCCTCCCGGTAATCCATGTACGCCTTGCGCGACACCGCATAGGCCTGACAGAGATCCTGATACTTGGACATGCTGAAGCCTCCTGGTTGGAACGCGGTTAGGGACGCCTGGCGTTCAGATCCCCAGACCGCTGAGCGCGTCGATGACCCGGGCGATCACGTAGGCCAGGTCCGGGTGGCTCCCTTCAAAATGGGCGACTTCCTCCGAGAGGCGATTGCCGAAGGACCTGTGGGCTTGGGCCCACTCCTCCTCCTCGCCCTCCAGGAGGGAGCTCGTCTCCCGCGCCAGCGCCTCCAGCCGCTGCCTCGTATCGTCGTCCTCGGCGGGGGCCCGTTCCAGCGCCTCCCGGAGCTGCTCCAGGATGGCCCGCAAGCGCTCGCGCTCCTCCGATGGATTCAACCCGCTCGTCATGGCGTTTTCTCCTCCCGAACCGTGTAGCGTCCTTCAGCCCCTTCGCGGCGGGCAGGTCGCACGGGGGCGCTCGGTCAGGGCGCACGTGCGCGCCTCGCGGCGTGGGTGCCCGAGGGATGATGGTACCACGCGCCGGGCGGGCCGACGCCCTTGCGGGCTGCCAAGCGCGGGCGCCGGAGGCGAAACCGCTCAGAGAAGAAGAGCCGGCCCGGGGAGTCCCTCAGGCCATCGGAGGACCTCCGCCGGGGCGCTCCCTGCGAGAGCGGTCGCGGTTATCCTGAACCGTGCCCTGCTCTTCTTCGGGGAGGGTGAGAGGAACGCTTTCGTCGCGGCCGTGCTTCTGGCGATGCCCGTGGCGGTGTTCGAACTTGTGTCCGTGTTTGTGGGAGCCGTTCATGCGGGGCCTCCTCTCACAGGTATGCTTCGCAACCGTGCCCGTCGGGGGTCTATTCCTGGCCCGCGGCACCGCCGTGTGGGCTACAATGAGCGGGATGAGGTGAAGATGGGCCGGCCTTACCACCTGGCCATGGTGGCGGGAGAGCATTCGGGAGACACCCACGGAGGCAATCTGGTGAAGGCCTTCGCAGGCCTGGCACCGGGGTCGCGCTGGTTCGGCGCCGGAGGGCCCGTCCTTGCCTCCGCGGGCGCGGAGCTCATCGTGCCCATGGAAGAGCTGGCCGTGGTGGGCATCGCCGAGGTCCTCACCCATCTCCCCCATTTGTGGCGCGAGATGGGACGGCTCAAGGCCGCCCTCCGGAAGCGGCGGCCCCATGCCCTGGTCCTCGTGGACTTCCCCGACTTCAACTTCCGCTTGGCCCGCTACGCCAAGGGCTTGGGAATACCCGTCGTCTATTACATCACGCCCCAAGTGTGGGCCTGGAGGCAACGCCGCACGCGCTTTCTCAAAGCGAACGTTGACCGGGCCCTGGTCATTTTTCCCTTCGAGGAGACGTTCCTGCGCGGCCACGGGGTGGACGCCACGTTCGTGGGCCATCCCCTGGTCGATACGGCGCACCCCGGCTCCTCCCTTGAGCAGTTTCTCTCGCGACAGGCCCTGGACCCCCGAGCCCTCCGCATCGCCCTCCTTCCGGGCAGCCGCTCATCCGAGGTGAGGCGAAATTTGCCGCCCCTGCTGGAGGCCGCCGGCCTCATCGTCCGGAGCCATCCCGGTGCCGTCGTGATGGTTCCCTGGGCCTCAGGCCTGCCCGAACACCTCAAAGGCCTCGGCGCGAGCTCGCCCGTGCGGTGGGTGTCGGGAGAATACGCCGATGTCCTGGGGCACGCCCATGCCGCCGCCGTGGCTTCGGGAACAGCTACCCTGGAGGCGGCCCTCATGGGCGTGCCCCAGGTCATCGTCTACCGTCTCAAGCCGCTCACGTACGCCATCGGCCGGCGGCTGGTGACGCTGAACCAGGTAGGCCTGCCGAACGTCGTGCTGGGGGAGGC
>JAKBES010000053.1:11503-16022 GCA_021833665.1 Acidobacteriota bacterium | reverse complement strand
CCCTTGATGACCCTGCTTCGGTCGAGAAGCTCTTCGCGAAGTATGACGAGTATGCCGCATTCCATGAGGAAGCTTGCGAGCGTGCTAAGCAGCTGCGCAACTCTGGTGCAAAGCAGACTCTGCCTGGAGGTTTGATTCCTGGCCCCCCCACCAAGGGGGCCGTTTCGTTTATGGGCGGGAGCCGATCCCCCGCCCCACGCGGCCCTGTGCGCTCCCGCACAGCGGTTTGGAGCCGCGCGTGCCTATGAACAGCCTTGCAATAGCGTGCTCCACGATGGCCTGCCCCTCGGGATCGCCCGCCAGTAGGTCGGGCTCCCGTTCGCCGTCGATGCAGTGCATCCCCCCGCGCATGTAGGCCTCCAGTTCGTCCGCCCGGACCACCAGGCGGCCGCCCTCCTGGAACACCCGGAACGGGCAGGCTCCCCGCCGGGCTCGCTTCGCCAGTGAGCGGGAGGACTTGTAGCCCAGGCGAGCGGCCGCCGCCGCGAGGGGGAGGAGGGTCATGAGTCCGCCAGCCCCGGTGGATCCGGAAAGTGGCGCCGGACGACATCTGCATAGCGGCCGTATCTCGCGGTCCGGGCCGCCTCGGTTTCGGGGCCCCGGCCTCCCCCCAAACTCGAACACTCGCAGGAGACCAGCGAGAAGCGGCTCCGGTCATCCCCGCAGGTCATCCCGACAAGCCACAACATCCAGTCCCCGCGCTTGCACTCCGCCCAGGCCTGTTGGGCCGAGGAATAGCTCTTGGCCCACTGCATCGCCTCTCGGCACGGGAGCGGGCGCAACCCTCTCAACCGCCGGGTCCACGATGGGTAGGTCATGGCTCCCTCCATAGCCTCCGGATCACGGATGCAGGAAGGGCATGCACACGGCGGTTGCGGGCCAGCAAGACGCGGATGATCGCGTCTGCCTCAGGCACCCGGGGCACGTGTCCCTCGTGGTATCGCTTCCGCATCGTTGCAGCGGGCTGGCCAGTGGCTTCAGCCAACTGCCGCCACGTGATGCCGAGTTGCTGGCAGACGGACTTGAATTGAGGATTGGCCATGAGGTCCCCCGATCAGCCTAATATTAAGTCCCATATTTGGGTCTGTCAAGTGGGTCCCCTTTTTGGGGCTTGACTAGACCCAAACTTGGGTCTATATTTCTGGTGTTTAAGCGAGGGCATAATGACGCCGGGAGAGGCAAATAGGCTGATTCAGCAAATCCTCGACGCTCATTGCTGGCATGTGGGCAACCTTGCGGACCACCTGGGGCCTGACCCAGACTTTGGAACCTCGAAGGCGGCCGACAACTGGCTGCGCTCCATCCTGCGTGGTGAGGCCAAGCGCATCACCTCCACAAGGGCGGATATTCTCCGGGCCCTGGCGGGGGAAGCATTAGAGAAGCAACCCAATGGAGTGGAGTTTGTAAAGGGGAGGAAGGGTGCCAGCGGAGGCGTGCTCATGCGGTGGGATGGGAGTGGGTGGGTTCGTGAGGGGATGGAGTACTATTTGCAATCCCCGCCAGGCAGTGAGTGGGAGGTGATGGACTTCCTCGGGTTCCGGTGCAGGCTGACCTCCGAGGGCGGAGGGAGGCTGCGCTTCGAACCCCTCACGCCACCCACCCCGCCCCCCCCCAAGTTGGAGGGAGGCGGCGATACGCCTTGATAATGCGCAGGGTCGCGCCACTTCAAGGGGAGAGCAGGATGGGAACCAGAGGGCGGAAGCGGTTGGCGTGGTTGACCGCGTTGGTGGTCGGCCTGGTCGTCTTAGCGGGGTGCCCCCACAAGATCGACAGCGCCATGCAGTCGTGGGTGGGGCACGACATCGGCGAGGTCATGGCCGCCTGGGGAGCGCCCAGCTCGAGCTACCCCGTAGGCGCCGGCCGGACGGCTTACGTCTGGGGCAGCTTCGTGAACACCGGCAGCACGCCGGGGTACGTCCAGGCCCACGGCAACTATGCCACCTACACCCAAGGCCAGACCATGGGCTACCAGCGGAGCCGCGTTTTTATCTGCGACGCCTCGGGGCGGGTCATCTCATGGTCCTGGCGGGGCCTATAAGGCCTGGTCTCTTGGCCAGGAGGCCGTCGTGGAGGGCTGAGATGGCAGGCAAGAGTCTCCCCCCCACCGTCCAGGTCATCCGCCACCCCCGCTCGCCGTACTACTGGGCCTACTGGCGGTGGGAGGGCAAAAGCCGGTACACCACGTTGCGGACGGCGGATCTGCGTGAAGCCGAGCGGCGGGCCAAGGCGATCGAGGCGAAGCTGTTGAGGCTCTATTACGGGGGCCTACCTCCGCCGCCTCCCGCCCAGGCCACGGTGAAGGAGGTCCTGGACACTTACCGCCGCCGGCTCGTGCCGCCTCGTGTCTCCCCGCACCACGCCGAGACCCAGGGCGACCGCCTCGACGCCTGGGAGGCCGCGCTTGGCGCCGGGACGCCTGCCTCCGACATCACCACCCCGGTGATTGACCGCTGGCTAACCTCTCGGCTAAGGCGTGTCTCCTCTACCACCGCCCGGAGCGAACTCATCGCCCTCAAGGCGGCCTACCGGCAGGCCGTCAAGGATGGGCTCCTGCCCTCCGTCCCGTGGGATGTGCCCGCGCCTAAGGCCCGACGGAAGGGCGAGGAGGTGCTCATGCCGCTGGCGGAGATCCAGGCGCGGCTGCACGCTGCCGACCTGTCTTTGCCCTCGGGCCGCTGCCTCTGGCTCGCCGCCTACACCGGCCTGCGCCGGGCCGACCTCGCCTCCCTCACGTGGGGCCAGATCGGGGAGGACGGTATCGTCCGCCTAACTACCAGCAAGACCGGCGCCTTCCTGGCTGTCCCCCTGCCCGGCCGCGCATGGGACGCCCTCAAACCCCACCGGCAGGCCGACGGCGAGCGCGTCATCGGATGGATCGACGACGTCATCAGCCACAAGATGCCCCATGGCCCCCACGCTTGGCGTCACGCCTACGCCAGCTACCTCGTGCGGGCCGGCGTGGACGCCCCCACAGTCTCCCGCCTTCTCGGCCACGCCGAAGGTGTCACCGCCGGCTATGTCCACCTCGCCCCAGAGGACCTCCGGGGCCGCGTGGAATGCCTGCCATACTGACGTGTTACAGGTTGTCGCGCCTTCTGTACGGTTCACACACTGCCAGCAAACACTTGCCCCCATTGCGTTTTATCTCTACTCTTAATCCGTTGGTTCGGGGTTCGAGTCCCCGGCGGTCCACCAGATAACTCCCTCAAGAACAAAGACATTCCCACTTGTGAGATTGGGGCAAAGCCCCCAATCCGTGGGCAAGAGTGCCCCTTTGGGCGCGATATCTTCTGTACTGCTGCTGTACTCCCCTTGACTTTTTTAGCGGGAGGCGCCACTATATAGACGGTGATCGGAAAGGAGGCGCGGAATGAGACGGCTGCTGGGGTTCTTCGGACGGTTGTTCAGGCGGGGTGGGTACAGACCCTTCCTGGCGGTGCGTGCTGCTGGGTTCTGAGGAGGCCGGCGATGGCAATGGTAGGGAGCTTCCAAAACCGAATGGTGGAGGGCGGCCGGCCGCGGCGAGAGGCTGCGGTGGGCGCCACCATGGCCCCCGAGGTCGCCGAGTGGCTGGATCCCTCCGGCGCGATGCGTGCGGCTGGAGTCGTGAAGGAGGCGCAGTGATGGCGTGGCAACCTCATCCGGTGCTCCATAGGCGATCGCCCGAGGGCTGGCTCCTGTCGAACTACGGCACCGAGGCCAGCCCCGAGTGGAAGTACCTCATCGGCGGCTTCTATGGCGATGACAGCCGCGGCGGTTGTATGGTCCATGTCCTCACTTACGATGGAGGCGAGCGCGAGGCCTACATGGACAACCAAGACCGAGTTTTTCTGGATGGCGCCTACCGGGGGCGCAGGGAGTGGGACCACTAAGGGAGGTGTAGAATGATGAACGCGACGTATTCCCCAGAAGATAATAAGCTGAGACTTTACAGCACGACGAGGCTGGACGAAGAGACCTACGCCCGCGTGAAGGCCGCGGGGTTCCGATGGGCTCCCAAGCAGGATCTCTTCGTGGCGCCGGCATGGTCTCCGGCGAGGGAAGACCTGCTGCTCGATCTGTGCGGAGAGGTCGGCGACGAAGACACCTCCCTCGTGGAGCGCGCCGAGGCCAAGGCCGAGCGATTGGATGACCTGAGCGAGCGCCGGAGAGCGGAAGCGGCCACGGCCCACAAGGCGGTAGACGGGATTGCCGAGCGGTTCGCGATGGGGCAGCCGATCCTGGTCGGGCACCATAGCGAGAAGCGGGCCCGGAAGGACGCGGAGCGGATCGACGCCGGCATGCGCAAGGTCGTCCGCCTCTGGGACCAGGCCAACTACTGGGAAGCCCGGGCGAAGGGTGCCCTCCGCCTCGCCAAGTACAAGGACCGCCCGGACGTGAGGGCCAGGCGCATCAAGGGCCTGGAATCGGACCTGCGGAAGCAGCAGAAGTACCTCAAGGCCGCCCGCGCCGCCCTCGCCTTCTGGACGCGCGACGACATCACCCTGGAGCAGGCCAAGCGCGCCACGAAAGATCGGAA
>JAKBES010000053.1:0-11493 GCA_021833665.1 Acidobacteriota bacterium | reverse complement strand
CCACGAACTACCTCGATCACGGCCCGGTGCGCCTCGCGGACGGGACCGAACATTGGAGCGCCTGGGGCGCCCTCGAAGATGGCAAGGCGACGGTGGAGGAAGTCCGGACTCAGCGCCGGGAGCAGCACGCCGCCTACATCCCCACGTGCGAGCGGTGGGTAGCTCACCTGGAGAACCGCATCGCCTATGAACGGGCGATGCTCGAGCAGTCCGGCGGCACCGCCGCTGACCGGAAGCGGCCCGAAAAGGGCGGCGCGGTTCGGTACTGGCGGTCGAGGGCATACGAGTGGTCCTTTATCCAGCGGGTGAATAAGGTCACGGTGACGGTCCACTCGACCTGGGATGGGGTCAAGACGTACCGGACGAACGTCGAGCTCGACAAGATCAAGGCCATCATGACGAAGGCCGAGGTGGACGCTGCCCGCGAGGCCGGGCGGCTGATGGTCCACGACTCTGGCGTCGGCTTCTTCCTGGCCGGGGAGACGCCACCTCCTGCGCCCAGGTTGGCTCCGGCTCCCGATCCTGAGGCCGAAAAGGTCCAGGCCCTTCGCCAGGCGATCCGCCAAGGCGTCCAGGTGGTCACCGCGCCCCAGCTCTTCCCCACCCCGCCAGGCCTGGCCACGATGGTGGTAGAGGCCGCGGACGTTCGGCCGGGGCTCCGGATCCTGGAGCCGAGTGCCGGCACCGGCAACCTGCTTCGCGCACTCTACGACGCCCTGCAAGACAACCTCGCCGGCGTGACCGCCGTGGAGATCAACCCCACGTTGGCGGACAGCCTCAAGGCTGGGTTTCCGCATTCCGACGTGCGGTGCGCCGATTTCCTCGGCTGCAACGGCAATCTGGGCGAACCCTTCGACCGGGTGGTGATGAACCCGCCCTTCGAGAACGGGTCGGACGTGGCGCACGTCCTCCACGCCCTTCACTTCCTGCGGCCCGGCGGGATCCTCGTGGCCCTGTGCGCCAACGGGCCGCGCCAGCGCGAGGCCCTCCAGCCCCTCGCTTCGAATTGGGTAGACCTGGGGCCCGGGGCATTCAAGCAATCCGGCACAGCGGTGAACGCGGCCATGGTGGTGATCTGCAAGGACCCATTGAAGAAGGAGGTGTGACGTGGTGAGAGTGAAACGACAGCCCAGGGGCCAGCGGCTCATGGACGTGCATTTGCGACTGCCCCTGGCGCTGCTTGAGACGGTGGAGGCCCTCGCCCGCAAGGCGGGGGTCTCCCTCTCGGAATACCTTCGAAGGGTCATCGAGGCGCACGCGCAGAGGGGAGGAAAGGATGCGGACTGAGTTGGGGCGAGCCATCGAGGTTGCCAGTGCTGCCCTGGACGGAAAGGTGGATAGGGGCGGGCAGCCGAAGATCCTCCACTGTTTGCGGGTGATGATGGCGATGGACACCCCACTTAGGCGTATCGTCGCGATCCTCCATGACGTGCTGGAAGATTCTCCCGCCTGGACGCCCCAAGAGCTTGTGGCGGCAGGGATTCCGAGGGAAGCGGTGCGCGTCGTGGAGCTGCTCACGCGGGACAAGGCGGGGAACTATCAACTCTACATCCGCGGCCTTGCGTCGGACCCAGACGCCCGCGCCGTGAAGCTGGCTGACCTGGCCGACAACATGGACACGAGTCGGCTTCCCAGAATGACGCCAAAGGACGTGGAGCGTCTCCGCAAGTATCACCGGGCTAGAGCCTACCTGCTGTCGCGCTGGTAAAAAAGGCCCCCGTCCGACGTGCGGGCGGGGCATGAGGGGAAAGGAGGTGAGGAGGTGGAGTAGGTTACCGAGAGGTCGCAGGGGTGGTCACCGTGCCGCCCGCGGCCGTAGGGGTGGTCGCCGTGAAGGTCGGCGAGACGCGGGCCGTGGCCGCCGGGAGGAGCGCGTGGAGGAGGAAATCCATCACGCAGGTCTCCACGTCGGGCAGCAGGGCCTTGAACCGGCCGAGGACCGACGCATACTTGGCGTCCCCTGCCCCCGCCCCGAAGGCGCGCTCGGCGTCTTGCGCGAGGGTCCACAGGAGGTCCCACGCGGCCCCCAGCTTGGCCGTCGAGGTGCCGAAGAGCACCTGGCCGATGGTCACGAACAGGGTCCGGAGGTTCTGCGGGCTCTTCAGGTAACTCACGATCCACCGCAACAGCGTCTTGAACCACATTCTAGCCTCCCTTGAAAATCCGGTCCAGGGCTAAGGCCACCTGGACCCTCCACGTTGCGCCCCGCCGTTGCGGGGACCATCCAACCGACGCCCCGGCCGAGAAGCCGGAGCGATACCACGCGCTCGGGGCGAACATCACGGTGGCCCCGACGAATTGATCTGACCCCGAGCCCCCGGCGGAGAACCCCATGCCGACGTGCCCCCTGGCCCGCCAGACGGGGAGCCACGACACCAGCGCCTCGCCCTTCTGGTCCAGGCACAGGAGCCAGTGGTTCGGCGGTGGTTCACTCACGAGGAGGGGCGGGGCGAACTCGAAGGTGCTCTTGTCCAGGTCCACCTTCGCCTCACCGATCCGCTCCCCCTCCGGGCCCAGCTCGTAGAGGTGGAGCGTTTCCACCCGGAGGCCCCCGCCGGTCTGCCGGAGGACCACGGCGCGAATCTCGAACTGCTGGGCGTAGGTGAACCGCAATTCCGAGGGCCGGGAGAGGTCCCCGGCGAGGTGGAATCGGTGGAGCGGGTCCCACCAATCCACCGGAGTGGCCCCCGCGGGCGCCGGAGAGGCCAGGACGCCGCCGGAGGCCCCGCCCCTGAGCGAAGCCGCCGCAGACGTGTAAGAGTCTACCTCAAGTCCGTTTCGTCGAACCTGGGCCTTCTCAGCGCGGGAAATTTTCGCGGTCATGGCGGAGGGTTCGGCCATGGCGCTCCCGAGCTGCTGCGTTTCCGCTTTGGGGGCCAGAAGCGCCTTCTCCTCCCCCGTGAGCCTGCCCTCCCGCTGGCGCTGGATGGTCTGGACGAGGGCGCGGGTCTCGTGTTGCTGCCACGCCTGGAAGGCGACGACGGCCCCCAGGCCGAGGGCGAGGAGTTTCCACGGCCACGATCGGACGTGGGCGGGGTTGCGGCTGAAGGGGTCGGCCGTCATCCGTCCTCCCCCGGCGGAGGCTCCGCCTTGCCCGTCCCGGCCGCCAGGGCCGCGCCGAGGCCGTACATCCCGCCTCCCCCGAAGCCGTACCCGAAGCCGCCGCCGCCCGGAGGCGCCACCACCGGAGGGGCCGGCGGCGCGTCGGAGGAGGACAGGGGCACGCGGGGGCGGTTGCAGTAAATCTTGTAGCTGTAGAGTAGGTAGAAGGTCCAATAGGCCAGGACCAGCATCGCCATGTAGTTCACGTCGGCGGCCGTGGCTGGGGGCACCATGGTTTTGACGGCCACGGCCCAGCCCGCGCAAATGAGGGCGAGGCCCTTGAAGCCGTCGCGGCGCACGAGGAGAAAGAGCGAGGTCCGCCGCGGCCCTGGCACGGCCCGAAACGGGTCTAGCGAACGGGCCAGGTGGTCCACGGCCTGGGAGAGGTGAACCAGCGCATCGCCTATGGTGTGCCCCTTGCCCGTCGTCACGGCCGGCCCTCCCACTGCGCCACCTCGCCCTTGCGCCTCGCCACGAGCCCCGGGTCGGTCTGCCCGCCGACATGGACCCACCGCATGAGTTGGCCGGGTACGTCCTCCGGGTGCCCCGACAGGAGAGCCCGGAGCACCCCGCAGGGGGAGCGGTTCCGGCCGGAGTAGAGCCACGCCCCCGCCCCCACGTTGAAGACGAAGGAGCACAGGGCGTCAAACTGGGGCTGGCCCAGGCCGGACGGCACCGTCTGGTTGAGGGCGGCCTCCACCGGCGCCATGTCCTGGGACAGAAGGGCCTCGATCTGCGCCTCGGTGAGCCCGGCCCCGTACGATACCGGCCGGCCCCCGATCACGATCTGCCCCGACTCCACTTCCGCCGGCGTGAGAAGGTGCCCCACGCCGATGGTGGGTTTCCCCCCCGAGTCCTCGTAGACGCGGGCCCGAACGCCCTCCCGCGCCAGAACCAGCTGCAACCCCGTCCCGCTGATCCGCATCCTCCCCTCCTTATTGGGCGAGGCCCTGCCGGTAGAGGGCCCCCTGCTTCAGGTCGCTCCGCGCCGGCACGAGCCGGCCCCGGATGGCCGAGCGGAGCATCTGCCTGGTGACCAGCTCCGCCAGCCTCCCCTCCTTCTGCATCTTCGCGTTGTAGGCCACCACCTCGTTGAGCACCTTGGCCATCGCCGCCTGGTCGCCTGCCGCGTAGGCCTTGACGTAGTCCGCCGCGAAGCCGCGGACCGCATCGGATCTCTGCGCCTCGATGGCCTTGATGGTTTGGCCTTCTTGGGCGAGTTCGTTCATGCGCGTGGGCTGGAACGATCCGGCCTTGATGAGCGCCTCGGAGGGTGAGAGGCTCACCTGCTCGGGCTGGCCGTTCTCGTCCAGGGCGGTGATCGGGGCCGATCCGCCCCGCTGGGTGTTGCCCTCGTGATAGAGGCGCCATGCGGCCATCGGATTTCTGACCACCTCTGGGGCTACGTCCTCCACCGCCCGTCCGTACTGCCCGACAGAGAGGTCCTTGCCGGCGTTCTTCGCCTTCTGGAGTGGGCCGAGCAGCAAGCTGCTGGCCTCCTGTGGGTTCGCCGGGAAGTTGGGATCCAGCGAGCCGCTGATGTCCATGCCGAGGGCAGCCGGTACGCCTCGGAAGGCGAGCCGGGAGGCCGTCTTGCCCGCCTTGGCTCGTAGGATGTCCTCCGGGTCCTTGCCGAAGGCCTTCCGGAATCCCCACCGGATGGCCTGGCCCATCCCGGTGCCCCCGAGGCCGCCGAGGACGAGGGCCGCCGCCGTCATCCGGGCGATGGCGGCGGCATGAGCCGCCTTCTCCTCGCCCGAGAGGGTGCCCTCGCCGTGGTTCTTGAGCATGGTGAAATAGTTGTAGGCCCAACTCCGGAAGATGAAGAAGGGCTGGCGCCAGCCGCCAGCCACTTCCGGCCGGTTCCCCACGCCGTACTTGAAGTGGGCCCGGTCCGTCAACTCGGCGGCCTTCGCCGGATCTCCGGTCATGCGCAGGGCCGCCAGGAAGAAAGCCTTCCGGTTGGCGCGCTCCACGCCGGAGAAGAGGACGCTGGAGGAGCGCAGGAAGGCGTTCCAGCTCCCGAGGGCCTCACCGTACATGGGGTTGCGCTTGGCCCCCGTGATCTCCGCCGCGAAGTCGGCCCCGAAATGGCCGCTGCGCTCGGCCTCCGTGAGGGCCTGCCGCTCCTCTCCGGTGAGATGGCCCGAAGCCAGATCCGCGGTGGCCCTGGCGAGTTGCTTGAGCGGCCCCTTCCCGACCATCCCCAGTTCCGGCCATCCAGTGGAGAGTTGCTGGGTGGCGTTGACGAGGGCACTCTTGAGGTTCCAACCGAGATACCAATGGTACATAAGCCCCTTGAGGAGGCGGTATTCGCCCGCATTGGCGATCTGTGCGTCGCTGTAGGCGCGGGCCCAGTCCAGGAGCTTCGGCGTAGCCTGTGGGTCGAGCCCCGAAAATGCTCGGGAGAAGAGCTTGAGCTTTACGGTCTTGCCCCGCCAGCCCGCGTATCCGGAGAGATAGTCGGCAATCGGGCGCAGGAGGTCCGGCTCGAAGCCCTCCACGCCAGTGACGTCGCCCATGCGGTGGATCTGGGAGGCCCCGAAGCCGCGGGCCCGGATGGCGTCGTAGAATTCGGCCTGCAAGTTGGCCCGGTCGCCCGGGTCGAGCTTGGTGCCGTTGAGCCACGCTCCGAGATGCAGCGGCATGATCCCCTGCGTGGACTCGTAGGAGGGCTTGCCCTCGCGCGAGAGCCTCACGGACACCTGCTGCCCGGCGAACCGATCCCGCGCCCTGGCCTCCAGTTGGCGAAGAGCGAGGCGGTTTTCCGCTCTACCTGCCCACAACTCTTCGCCCTTGGGACTGAAGACGCGGACCACCAGGTTGCCGTAGCGGCGGTGCGGGACGTAGTTGGTGATGGTCCGGTCCCAGGCCCTTAGCGCGTCCGCGTAGCGGAGGGCGGTCCGGAGCGCGGGGCTGTCCACCTCGGAGACCACATACTGGCCCCCCGGCGTCTTCACGTAGTAGCGGCCCTTCTTCTGGGCTGCGAAGGTCGTGGCCTCCGCCTCCGTCTCGAAGGCCTGGGGCGCCGGCCAATCCCCCCCCTCGATGGGGCGCAGCACCTTCGCCACGCGGTCCAGGACCGCGTTCAGGTTGGAGGGGTCGGGGACGCTTTCCACGGCGCCGAGGATGGCGGCCGCCTTGTCGGGAGGGTAGCCGAGCGCGGTGAAGGCCTCCTCCGACTCCTCGCGGAAGTGGCGCCGGAGATCATCCTTCACCCATTGCATCGTGTCCCGGACCGCTTGGGCGGCCTCGGCGAGCTGCCCGGTGAGGCCATAGCGGGACCACTCCTCGGCCTTCGTCACGGGCGCCTGCCCCTCAGCTCGCAAGAGCGCCTCGTTCACGGCCTGGCGCTCCGCCTTTCCCAGCCCGAGATAGGGCCTCGCCTTCTCCGCCAGGTCGTAGGTCAGTTGGCTCTTGAGCTCGTCGCCCCGAGTATTCCCGTCGTAGAACGGCTTGGCCTCGGCGTAGTGGTCCGCGATGTCCTGCGGCGTCATGAGAGTCTTGCCAAACCCCGTAATGTCCTTCGAGCGGAGCTCGTCCGGGAGCAGAATCCTCTCACGCTTCAGGGCGTCCACGAGGCGCCCCATCCGTCGCGGCGCCTCCTCCTGTGTGAGCCCTGGGTTCAGGGCTGGATCGGGCGGGCCGCCGAGGGCGGGCTCGCCGGGTGCCCCGCCAGGGCCCGAACCCATGGCCTCTTTGGCCCGCCGGAAGGCGGGCTCGTGGAGCGTGAAGGCTCCGCTCATGGTGACCGATTGGGGAGCGCCGCCCAGCAGCCGGGCGGCATCTTCGCGCTGGAGGGCGCCCCTGGCCTTGGCCAGAAGAAGGCGAATGTCCTCGTCCGTCCAGGTCATGCCTGGGGCCACGCGCCGAAACCGCGCCCGGACCTCCGCCACGATGCGGCGGAACCAGCCGAGCGTCAGGGCCTCTGGCTTCTCGGCCACACCAGCCACAAACTCCTCCGCCGCCCGCCTCTTGCCGGACTCGGTGCCCAAGTCGAAGCCATATCCCAACGTGGAAACGTGCGCCTCGATGTCGGCCTGGCGGTGCCGCCAGAGCCCGTCCATCACTTGCCGCAGGCGCTCCTCGGAAAGTAGCGCCCGAAGGCCCCCATGCGCTACGCCCTCGTGGTAGAGGGTGGCCACGGCCTCTTTGGCGTCCCTCACGGCGGAACTGATGACGTAGACCTCTCCGGTGTGGGGGTCGAAGATCCCTGTAACACGCCCGTCGGCCCCCCTCCGGAGGGGTTCCGGCACGTCGGCGAGGGTGTCCACAACCCTGGCCTTCACCCCGAGGTTCGCCTCGTGGGGGCGCAGGATGCGGGACACCCCATCGGAGGAAAGCGCCCTTCCCTGCCCGCCTCCGCCAGCGCGACGGGGGGGCTGGCCTTCACCATGGCGGAACAAAGCAGCCTGCCCTTTGTGCGGGGCCGTGAGGACCCTGTCCGCGATGCCCTCGATGTACTCCGCCGTCTTCTTGGGGCTCCGGGAAAGGCCGGCCAGATCCCCGATGATCCTGAGCTGCTCCGGGGTCATCCCCTCTGTGGAGGCCTCGTCCCCGAAGACGCTCCCTTGCTTCTGGGCGGCGAATTCCGCCGGGTCCCGATCCGCCTGCTTCAGGCTCGCGAACTTCTCGATAGCCGCCGATAGGTCTCCAATAGGGTCGCCCTCCACTGCCCGGCTCTCCTCCCATGAGCGGGCCTTGGCCAAGCGGCCAGCGGTCCGGAGTAGGGCGTTCTTGAGGGTCTGGACGCCCGGGTCGGGGTCCATGAGCATGCCTTCCAACGCCGCACTGTCCTTGGCCGCGCCGAGCCCCTTGGCGATGATGGCCGCCTCCATCCGGTCCAAGTGCCCGCGGGAGAGTTGCGCTCCCGTGTCCGTGGCCCCCGCCATGTCAGGGAAGAGCTCCCGAATCATGGTTTGCATGGCGGGGGCGTTCGCGCCCTTCCGGATGGCGGAGCGGAAGGCCTCTCCTTCGCCCATCTGGAAGGAATCGAGGAGGGTATCGGGCAGGAGCGAGGCGTCCGCCGCTGCCTGTTCGGCGGTCGAGAGCTTGGAGGTGGTCGGCGTGTTGATGGCCACCACGAGCCGGGTGAGGTCCTGTTTGCTCTCGGGACGGTCCACCACGCGCACGAGAACCGGGCGCCGCATCCGGTTCACCTCGGCCGGGTCGAGGCCAAAGGAGGGCGCCTGAGCCGCGAGGTGGCGCTTGTACTCCTCCCACTTGGCTGGATTGTGAGCTTCAAGGTAGGCCACCATTTTCGCCCGGGTGTTGCCGCCGACAGCCTCGCCGTCTGAGAGGACAGTCGGGGGCCCATCCTGTGCCCACGGGGTCGTGCTGACGAGACCCTCTGGATAGAATCGCTCTCCGCGGGCGCCGATCTTCGCCGCGACGCTGTTGGCATTCCGGTTTTGCCCCCGGTCCGTGTCGATCTTGAGTTGGTCGAAGTCCACCAGGGCATACTGGGCTGGAACCGGCTCGTGATTGTTGCCGAGGAGAAGGCGGGTCGGCCGGCCAGGGATGGCCCCGGAAGGCGTCCCCCTGGAGGCCTGGGCCTGGAGCTGGCGATCGGACTCTGCCAAGCGGGGAGCCGCATTTTGCCGGTCGAGGAAGCGCCCCCAGGCTTCGTCGAATCCGACCTGCATCTTCTGGTCGGCCTGCCAGTACCTCTCCATCTCCTCTGGCGTCATTTGTTCGAAGTGCTTGCGCCGCATGTCCTCATAGAGCTTATGCCCAGGGCCATCGGAGAATGCCTGGATCTCGTCGGGAGTAAACTGGACTTCCATCGTGTGCCCATTCGAAAGCCGAACGTGGTAGTAGACGGACCGGAAGCCGCCCTTCGGCTGGTCCAGGAGGGGCGCGTATTCGGGGGCCTCGGCGAGCATACCCGTGGCCTTGAGCCGGCGGTCCATCTCCCGGAGCTCGCCGAAAGTACGGAAAGTCACGCGGCCTCGGAGCCAGTCGTTCAACTGCCCGGCGGGGGCGCCGTGCGTCTCGCCGTACACTTCTCGCCGTTCGGTCCGGTGTTTGATCTTGCCGGCGGCTGACTGGGGCGTCTTGATGTCCGCCTGGCCGCCCTGGACCTGCGCCCAGGGGAGGCCGTCGGCAAGGGAGCGGAGGAGTTCGGTGGCCTCCGGGCGGGCCTCTTTGGCGTACCGGATGTTGTCCCAGAAGTGCTCGGGCTTTCCGCCCACCTGGGCCTCTTCCGCGGTGGCCGGCTTGACCTCGGGTTGGGGAGACTCCATACTATCAGTGGAGGTACCGAGCATGAACCGCCCGATGGAGCCATCCAGGGCAAGGCCGGTACGAGTACTTGCGGCTGGCCTCGTAGAGGGGTACATCCCCTCGCGGGTGCTTTTGTTGGCCGACGGCGGGGCCAGGGGCGAGGTCTGGGACAAGGACTCGAAGTCCTGGGTCTCCGGGGGAGTAGATCCCGGAGCACTGATGATATCCCCCCGATACACCCCCGGGGACGATCCGCTCGGTGCGTTCCGGCTCCCCGATTCCTGAGCCACATCCGGCGTTCTCCCCACCTCTTCCGCTGACTGATAGGTCGTCTTGGGGAAGGCCTTGGCCTCATTGAGAAGGTCCCCGATAGGCAGGTCCACCCGGTAGACTCGGACCGGCCTGGATGGGTCTTCCTCGAGGTCTTGCGCCCAACGGTGATGGCCGTCGAGGATATGGTTGTCGCTCGACATGATGACGGGGCGGTTGTCGGCGGTCTTGCCCGCCTCCCGCATCCCGCGGACCTTGTCTAGGTTGAGCTCGACCTGGGTAGGAAGGATCTCCCCCGCCGGCACGGCCGTCACCGTCACCGCGACCCCCTTGGCCTGGAGGCCCCGGAGGAACTCGGGTACGTACTGCGACTTGATCTGGGGCATTTGGTCCCGGTGGAGGATGCCCTGCGGCAGTTCGATCACCCCCGAGGCCGCCTTCGGGATCTCGACCGCCGGGCCTACCGGCCTTTGCGGTTGGCCGGCGGGCGTTTCTCCCGGCTGGGCTTCCAGCCCTCCTTGCGCATTGTCCCGTAGACGTATCGGTCCTTGCGCTCCCCCTTCAGGCCCTTGCGGTCCGCTTCCCGTTCCAGCTTCCGCTCCTGTGCTTTCGGCATGGGGCACCTCTTGAGTTTGTAAGGGTTGAGGCGCGGTCGAGGCCTCCCGCGTCACGGGAGGCCCATTCACGAGCCGGTGGACGCCGGCAAATACCCCGTGTTGGGCCACGCCCGTGGCCAAGCCCTCCATAAAATTGGCGACGGCCCGGTCTCGCTCCTCGCCGGGGGGGCCGAACTCGCCCTGGTCGATCAGCCGCCCCACCACGTCCTCGGTCACGCCTGAGGCGCCCATGACGGCGCCCATCCGGGCGGCATCCTTGACGAAGTGGCCGCTACCGGGCAGGAGCAGGCCGGCCCCGGCCCCGAGCGCGCCTTCGACCGCCGAGTGTTGCAAGGCCTCCTTCGTGTCCTGCCCCTGGCTGAGGCCCGAGAGGGTGCCCGTCGCCCCCATGTAGGCCGCCGCCCCGGCCGGTCCGCCGGTGATGAAGAGCGGGGCGTCCGCCGCGAAGCCGGCCCCCACGTCCGTGATCTTACCGAGCAACCTCGCGCCGGGTGCCCAATGGGCCCGCTCCTGCGCCGTCTCGGCCGCGAGCTCATCCGCCCCAGCGACGAGATTCTGCTCGGTGGGGCCTCGCTGGGACAGCCCGGGAGAGGCCCCCGGTAGGGCACTGCGGGCGATGCGCTGGGCCGCGATGGTCCCAGCCGCCAGCCGGCCCCACTTCGATCCCACCGTGGCGGCCGCCTGCCGGGCCAGGGCCTCCGGTAGATCCAGAGCGGAGGGCATGGCCTTGGCCACGGCGGCGCCGAAACCCACGTCGCCGGGCTGGGGCCTTTCCGTGACAACCGGCGTGCCACCCTGCACCTGAGCCACGTACCGAGCCGCCAGATCCTCGCCGCTCCCGCCCTCATCTAGCGTCTTGAGCCGCGGCGCCGTGACGGTGATCTCGGTCGCGCCGGCGGCCTGGTGCTGTGCTTGATCGTCCCAGGCGAACCCTGGGGGGAGTTGGGCATCCCCCTTCGGCTCGTCGTCCCATGTAAAACCGGGGGGAAGCGCCTGGTTCTTTCCCTGGACCTCATCGTCCCATGTAAAACCGGGGGGAAGCGGCGAAGGCATCGAGGCCTCCTATGGAGTCAGGATGTAATGGTTGCCATCCTCGCCGAGGCCGAGCTTCTGGCCATTCGGCCCTGTCGCGGTCCGCACGATCCTGATCCTGGGTTGTCCTGCCTGGGGCGCCATCGTCTTCACCGGGGGCGCCGTCGGCTGGGAAGGCGCGGGCTTTTCCGGGCCGGACGAGGCACCCATGGCGGCTACGTAACCGCGCCCCTTCCCCCCCCCGAAC
>JAKBES010000325.1 GCA_021833665.1 Acidobacteriota bacterium | reverse complement strand
TCCGCCGCCACCGCCTCCGCCGCCGCCTCCGCCGCCGCCTCCGCCGCCGCCTCCGCCGCCTCCGGCTCCCACGGTTCACAATTCGAGCTGCGACAAGTTCGCCCCCGGATCGGCGCGCATTGACAACCGCTGCAAGGCTGTCCTGGACGATATCGGCGTGCAGATGCGCTCCAATCCCCAAGCCACGCTGGTGGTCACTGGCTACGACAGCGCCAAGGGAAAGCAGGCCAAGAAACTGGCCGCCAAGAGCGCGGAGAACGCCAAGACCTACCTCGTTAAGACGCTGGGAATCGACGCGTCGCGCATCACGGTGGAGTCGGCCTCCGGAACGGAACACAAGGTCGATTACGAGCTCACGATTCCATGAAGCAGGTGGGCTCCCGTTGTTGTTTGAAGTTGGCTGCTATGGTGATCGGGGTGGTGGTTCTCACCACCCCGATTTCCTTTTTCTCGGCAGGGGCAGAACCCGAGTCCCGCGACACCGCGGCTTGGCTGTGCGACCAGATCGGAGGGGGCATCGGCCCACCAGGCGGTGAAATCCGCTCCCTCGCCATGGCGCCGATGGACCCCGACCGCCTCTACGCGGCCACCGCCAGCGGCCACATCTACGTGACATCTGACGGGGCGAGGCACTGGAAGGACTGCCTGGTGCGGCTGCCCCGGGAAGCGATCCTGACGCGCATCGCGGTGAGCCCCCGTTCGTCCAAGATCGCGTTCGCCGCCTACTGGATGCCCAGCGGGGGCGGAGGATTGCTCCGGAGCCGTGATGGCGGGGATAACTGGGAGCGGCTTCTTCTTCCGGGGGTGCCCGCCCTGCGCGCCGTGGCGATCGCACCCTCTGCCCCAGACACCGTGTACGCGGGCGGCCCGGCGGGCGTGTGGCGCAGCGACAACGGCGGAGATACTTGGATCGATGCGGCGGGGCGCAGCAAACCGGTGCGGGAAGTGGAATCGCTGGTGGTGGACCCCCGTTTTTCGCTCCGCGTTTACGCGGGCACCTGGAGGCAGGCCTATCGCAGCCTCGACGGAGGCGGAACTTGGGCGCCCATCGCGCAAGGAATGGACCTGGACCGGGATGTCTTCACCATCGCGCTGAGCCCGCACGACCCGGACAAACTCTTCGCGGGAACCTGCGGATTCCTTTACAAATCCAGCAACGGCGGCGACCTCTGGTCTAACCGTATGGCTGGGATCCCCATGAACCACCGGCGCATTCACTCCATAGCGGCGGATCCCCTCGAAGCCCGGGAGGTCTGGTTGGGCACGCGCGGCGGCATCTATCGCTCCCTGGATGACGCCAACTCCTTCACCCTCATGCGGGGAGGCATCTCCGTCTCCTCCATTCTGGCCGACCCGAAGGGCTCCCGGGTCTTCGCGGCCACCGAAGAGTTCGGCATTCTCACGAGAGAAAAGGGCGCTTCCTTCGTGGAGAGCAATTCGGGGATGGACGCCAGCCGCGTGCCGGCCTTCGATGCCACGTCCGGCGATCTGGGCGTCCTCTACGCCGCACGGACGGAGAATCCGGATGAGCAGTCCATCTGGGTATCGGCCGACGCGGGCCGCACCTGGCGCGCCATGGGCCCCGGCGTGGATATCAAAAACGTGCGATACATCAGGGGGTTAGAGACATCAGAGCCCCATGTGCTGGCGGTGGAAGCGGACGGGCGGTGGTGGCGGCTCAGCCAAGCCGGGCCCGCCGAGGCTCTTGCGGCCCCACCGGGCAGACTCGGCGCCGTGGGGGTGCTTCACTCACCCGACGTGGTCCTCGCCGCCACCGACAAGGGGCTCTTTTTCGCCCCGGCTGCATTGCTCTCCGCCAAGGGTGCCCCGCCCGCCTCAATCCGCACGCGGAGCGGCGGAGGAGCCTCCGAAAAGGGTGCCCCGGGGTGGCGCCGCGCCTTTGCTGGGACCCTAACGGCCCTCTGCACCGAAAACGAAAGATTTGTGGCCCTCGGGCCGGATCTTGTCCTTCAGGGTGACATGTCTGCTCTCCTGGCGGGGAACTCACCCAAAGAAGTGCGCCCGGAAGGCCTCCCTCAAGGGGTGGTGGCCGCTGCCCTCGCCCCCAAACCGGATTCGAGGATCTACGCCATCACGCGGTCGCAGGTCCTCGTGAGCGCGGACCTGGGAGGAACGTGGACAGCCGTTCAACTGCCGTGGCCCGCCGACGACTTGCGCGCCGTGGCGGTGGACCCCGGCCGTCCCGACCGGGTGGTGGCTCTGGATAGCCACGGCGCCCTGCTCGAGGGAATCGATCACGAGCCTCGCTGGCGCGTTCTCGGCGATGACCCGTGGCTCAACCTGGCGACCGATATCCGGCTTAGTTCCGCCACCCCCGGACTTGCCTTGATCTCCACCTTGGGGCATGGGATTCGGGTCGTGTCGATCGAGTGAGATGCCGCCCAGTTTCGATTCAAACTAAGGGGGCGGGCAACCGCCCCCTTTTTAGTCAAAAGTGAACAGTAAAAAGTGAAACGTAAGGAGCAGGGACTGAGCCGCTCCGGTCCGGAGCCGTGTTCCTGTCCCTCGTCCCCTATTCTGTTATGCGCCCAAAGGCGTTACCATGGCTGGGAGGGGTGGCCATGGGGCTTCAGGGCAATTTCAAGACCATGATGTTGCCGGACGTCCTTCAGTGGCTGGACACGGGCCAGCGCACGGGCATTCTCCACGTGAGGGGCAGCCAGGGGATCACCAAACGGATCTACTTCGAGGCGGGTTCCATCATTTTCACCTCCTCCTCGGACCCCAGGGAATACCTCGGCCAGTTCCTTATCAGTCGCGGCTACCTCAGCGAGGAACAGCTCAACAAGGCCATGGACACCCAGCTCGCCTCGGGGATCAAGCTGGGCATGATTTTGGTCATGGTGGGCATCCTTGAAGCGGAGGACCTCCACAACGTCCTCCAGCTCAAGGCCGAAGAAAACATTTATGACCTCTTTCTTTGGGAGGAGGGGGAGTTTTCCTTCGAAGACAAAGACGCCATCGCGCCGGATCTGCCCCGGGTTCACCTCAACGTCATGTCCCTGGTCATGGAAGGGATCCGCCGGAAGGACGAATGGGGACGCATCCGGCGTGTTTTCCCCAACGACCGCACGGTGCTGGATAAGATGTCTCCGGCGGCTCCCGCGGACATCGCTCCCAATTCCCTGCTCCGGCGGACGTTCGAGGCTCTTGACGGCCGCAGGTCCCTGGCCAACGTGGCTCTTGAGCTTCACACCACCGAGTTCCAAGCCTGCGAGGCCGCCTTCAAGTTGTTTGAGCGCGGCCTGGTCCAAAAGATCGGAGAGGCTGAAGCCCCAGAAGAAAAGAGCTACGCCAACATCCAGCGCCTCCTTTTCACGGAGGCGGCCAAGGCCATCGAGGAGAAGCGATTCGCGGAGGCCGCCAACATGTATCGCTACCTGGCCAAAACCGTCCCCCACGATGAGGAAGCTGCTCGTGGACTCGCGATGGCGGAGGAAGGGCTTTCCAGCACCTATTTCCGGGACGTGGTCCCCATGACCACGGTTTTGGAGCTGGCCGTGCCCCTGGCGCGCCTCTATACCGAGAACCTGACGCCCCAGGAAGGTTACCTGGCCTCCCGGGCGGACGGGACCTGGGATATCGCCTCCATCCTCAAGGTCTCCCCTCTGGCCGAGCGGGAGGCCCTCAGGGCCATCCATAGACTCATCAGCAAGGGGATTCTCAGACCCAGAGCTTGACCGGAGCGGGCGAGCGTCCCCCTCCGAGAAGCGCCGAGGGGGCGCGGTGAACCGCGCCCCCTCGGAGGGTTTCGAGCCGCTGAGGCAACATTCAGATGGTGCCCTTGGCCTCGGATGCCGCGTGCGCCTCTCCGGTTTCTCCGGAAGAAGGCGCGGCGGG
>JAKBES010000052.1 GCA_021833665.1 Acidobacteriota bacterium | reverse complement strand
TCCTCCAACAGCCCCTACAGCCGGGACCGGCTCATCCTTGAATCGCGCCTGAAGCTGCAGAGCGTGACCCGTGCCATCCACATTTTCCAGCTCAGGAACGGCCGGCTTCCCACGTCCCTGGACGAACTGGTTCGCGTGGGATACCTCCTCCCGAGCGGGATCTCGGACCCCTACGGCAACCCCCTCATCTTCCAGGTCACGGATAACGGCTATAACCTCGCCGCCCGGGACAAGAAGGGCGAGATCCCCGAGGACCTCATGGTGTCTTCAGCGGAGAATTGACGGGGGCGGGAGAACGGTAGCGGGGAGCGGTTAGCCGGAAGAGATCTCGCCATCAAGCTGATCAGATAGCACTCACCCATTCTTCTTTTATGAATACAAGGGAAACGGAGGCCAGATCAGGCCGTCAGGAACAAGACATCAAGCTCCCTTGGCAGGTGTATTTTTGTTCCTCTTTCTACCCGCTCCCCGCTTCCCGCTCCCGGTCTTCGCCTTAGGTTTCGGCTTGGGCAGGACGCGTTTGAAGACGTCCGCCACGGTCTTGACCCAGACCAGATCCAGCGATTTGAGGACCGACGCGGGTAGCTCGCGCCGCTCGTTCCGGTTGGCGAAGGGAAGGTAGACGGTTTTGATGCGGAAGCGCTGGGCCGCCAGGAGCTTCTCCCGAAGGCCCCCCACGGGAAGGATGGCCCCCCGCAGGGTGATTTCTCCCGAGAAGGCCACGTCCTTGGGGACGGGCCGTCCCGTGAGGGTGGAGAGGATGGAGACGGCCATAGTGACGCCCGCGGAGGGGCCGTCTTTGGGGATGGCGCCCTCCGGCACGTGGATGTGGAGATCCATCTTGGCAAGGGCCTTGTGGTCCAGCCCCCACTCCGCTAGGTGCTCCTTGATGTACGTGAGGGCGGCCTGGGCCGATTCCCGCATGACTTCGCCGAGCTGGCCCGTGAGGGTGAGGGTGCCGCTGCCGGGAATGGCCGTGGCTTCCACGAAAAGGATCTCGCCTCCCGTCTCCGTCCACGCCATGCCGATGGCGATCCCGGGGCGGTCGGTTTGGAGCCTGGGCTCCTCCTGAAAGCGGGGGAGGCCCAAGAGGCGGGAGAGGTCGCCCGGCTGGAGGGTGAAGGGTCCCGCGGCGCCCCGGGCCACCTTTCTGGCGAGCTTGCGAAGGAGCGATTCGATGCCCCGCTCCAAATTGCGCACGCCCGCCTCCCGGGTATAGCGGCGGATGAGGGCCGCCAGGGTGGGATCGGGGATGTCCACCTTCACTCCCTTGAGGCCGTGGGATTCCAGTTGGCGCGGGAGGAGGTGGGCCTTGGCGATGGCCAGCTTCTCCTCCTCGGTATACCCGGGCAGTTCCAGGACTTCCAGCCGGTCCATAAGGGCCGGGTGGATGCCGTCGAGGGTGTTGGCGGTGGCCACGAACATGACCTTGCTCAGATCGAAGGGGAACCCGAGGTGGTGGTCCACGAATTCCCGGTTCTGCTCCGGGTCCAGAGCTTCCAGGAGGGCCGAGGAGGGGTCGCCCCGCCAGTCCGATCCCATTTTGTCCACCTCGTCCAGGACGAAGACGGGATTCGTGGTCCCCGCGTTCTTGATGCCCTGAATGATGCGCCCGGGCATGGCGCCCACATAGGTGCGCCGGTGGCCGCGGATCTCAGCCTCGTCCCGGACACCTCCCAGGGACATGCGGACGAATTTTCTGTCCAGAGTCCGGGCGATGGCCCGGCCCAGAGAGGTCTTGCCCACGCCGGGAGGGCCCACGAAGCAGAAAAGGGTGCCCGGGTGGGTGCCTTTCAGCTTGGCCACGGCCAAGTACTCCAGGATGCGTTCCTTGACCTTCTTGAGTCCGTAGTGGTCACGGTCCAGATCACGCTGGGCTTTCACCAGATCCAGTTTGTCCGCCGTGGTCTTGCCCCAGGGCAGGTCGAAAACCAGATCCAAGTAGGCACGGAGCTGGCTCACCTCCTCGGAGAAAGGGCTGAGGCGGGCCAGCTTCTGAAGCTCTTTCTCGAGGACTGACTTCACCTCATCGGGGATGGGAAGGGTCTGAAGGCGCTTGCGGTAGCCCGTTTCCGCCTCGCTTCCCTCGTCGCCCCCCGAGAGCTCCGCCTGGATGGCCTCCATCTGCTGCCGGAGGAAATACTCCCGCTGGCGCTTGTCCATCTCGTCCCGGGTCTGCCGGTTCAGGCGCTCCTGGATGGATTGAATCTCCAGCTCCGTGGCGAGAAAGCTCAGCAGGAGCTTGAGGCGCGCCGCGGAGCCCAGCTCCTCGATGAGCTGGGAGGACTGGGCGAAGGGCAGGTCGAGCTGGGCCGATACCAGGTCAGCGAGGCGCCCGGGAGCGTCCACGGAGCCCAGGAAGTCCCTCACCTCCGGGCTCACGCCCCGTGCCGTGCCCGAGAGCTGATCCAGGCGCTCCAGAACGGCTCGCCGCAGAGCCGCCGAGGCCAGTTTCCCTCCCGCCGTTCCCTCTTCGGCCAAAGGCTCGACCCGGGCGTGCCGCACGGGCCCGCCCTTGCGCCCCAGACTCAGGCGGGCGCGGGTGATGCCCTGTACCAAGAGGAGCCCCGTACCCCCCGGTCCCGCACCGAGCCGGAGGATGGAGGCCACCACGCCTACGCCCGCCGCGGGACGCCGTCCCGTCCTGGGCACGGAGAAAACGGCCAGCAGGTCGGCGCTCTGGTGCGCCTCCTCCAGGAGGGCCCTGTTCTCGGGCAAAGCTACGGTGAGCGTGGTCAGAGCGTAGGGGAAAACGGCACGCTCTTCCAGCTCCAGCACGGGCAGACGCCCGGGCACGGCCGCCGGGGCAGGACTCTCTTTGGGCATGGGTTACCCTTCGATGTGAAGGGGCAGAACGACGGTGCGCCCCCTCTGGTCGGCCACTTTGGGGAACCGCAGGGTCAACACCCCCCGGTCGTAGGACGCTTCTCCGTGATGGGTGTTGATGGGGCCATCGACCCTCACTCGCCTGACGAAGGGCCCCCGGTCCCTCTCCATGAGGTGATAGGCGATGATGCCCTTGGTCCGGCTGCGCTGCCGCTCGCCCTGCATGGTGACCAGATGGCCTTGGACGCTGACCTTGAGCGTGGCCGGATGCACGCCGGGCAGGTCCACCTGCACGAGGAACGCCTCCGGCGTCTCCAGAATATCGTAGGGAGGCGCGAAACCCGCCTCGGGACCCTCGCCTTCTTCGTGAAGTTCCTGAAGAGCCTCGAAGAGCTTGTTCATCTCCGACTGGAGATGGACCAGTTCTACGAAGGAGGTGAGCAGGTTCCGCATCAGGTTCCACTCCTCTTTCCCGGTTCGAGCAGGTGGCGCACCTCTTCCAGAAACTCGCTGATGTCTCCGAACTGGCGATAGACCGAGGCGAACCGAACGTAGGCCACCTGGTCCAGCTCGCCCAGGCGTTCCATGACCAGGTTCCCGATGTCCCGGGTGGTCATTTCGCGATCCGGAGAGTTTTGAAGCAAGCCCTCCACCTCTTCCACGATGGCCTCCAGGGCCGAGGTGGCCACGGGACGCTTCTCGCACGCTCTGACCAAGCCGCGCAGGAGCTTATCCCTGTCGAACTTCTCGCGTCGCCCGTCCTTCTTCTCCACTCGGTACGGGACGGTCTCGATCCGCTCGTAGGATGTGAAACGCCGGTGGCAATCCAAACACTCCCGGCGGCGGCGGATGCACTCGCCCCCCGAGACTTCCCGGGAATCTACAACCTTGTCTTCCGCGAATCCGCAAAATGGGCAGCGCATGGCGCCTCCTTGGGCAGTCTAACGAATCATGCACCCCGCCATCAAGGGCCCGAGCCCGGGAAGCTGGGCCCAGAGACCTCGTCCGCGTCATTCTTCTTGCCCGCCGCCTGTTTCAGCTCCGTGAGCTGGACCCGGCCGAACGCCAGATAGAGCAGGCCCCAGAGGATGCCCGGAAAGAACATGACCGCATGGCCCAGGATGCCAGCGGTGACGCCCATGTCCTCGGGCACGCCGTAGAACGTCACCAGGGCGATCTGGATGGCTTTGTGGACCGAGCCCACCCCCCCGGGCGTGGGCACGGCCGCGCCGAAAGACACGAACATGAGCAGGAGAATGGAGGCCCCCGGCGGGAGGTCCAGTGCCAGGGCCTTGATGATGGCCCAGCACGACCCCCCGATGAGGAGCCAGATGAGCAGGGACATGCAGACGACGGCGGCGATGTCCCGTTTCCGGCGGAACGTGCCCAGGCCGCCGGCAAATTTGAGAACGGTGATGAAGATTTTCTGGACGAGGGGGTAGCGCGCGAGGCGCTGGCTGCGCCGCGCCACTCGGTCCAGGACTCGCCTCCTGGGCGCAAGCCAGAACAGGAAGACCCCCGCCGGCAGTGCGACTCCGAGAAAGACATACGAAATCTTGCTGAAAATCTCCATGTAGGGTTGCCCGTCGGCCGAGACCCCGGCGGTCCCGAAGAAGAGGAACCCAAGCCACATCAGCACCAGGGCGATGAGATCCATGCCCCGCTCCAGGACCACGGAGCCCAGCAGCGGCGTGAAGGGGAGCTTTTGCCAACGGGAAAGGAAGTAGGGCTTCGCCACCTCGCCCACGCGGCCCGGAATGAACCCCGTGAGGGTAAAGGAAACCACCGTGGCCTTGAGGACGGGGGCGAAGGGGATGCCCGCCTTCACGGGCCTCAGCATGAAACGCCAGCGCCAAGCCCGCAGGAACACCGACACGATCTCGAGTCCGAGGGCAAGGGCCAGGTAGGGGACGGAGGCGTCCTCCGCCTCCTTGAGCACGTGGGCCAGATCCGCGTTGCGGAGGAAGAGGTAGAGGAGCCCTCCCGTGAGGATCAGGCTGACGGTCCAAGTGATCAAGGTCCGGTGTTTCACGCAGCGCCTCCAGGGGGCACGCCACCGGGGGCCGCGAGGAGCTCGGGAGCGGGGGTGGCAACGACATCCGCCCCCGCGGCCAGAAAGGCCGCCACTCCCTCGGGCCCCAGGGCCCGGACGTGGGCCGCGATCTTCACCTTGCGAGTCAGGCGAGCCCGAAGCCAGGCCACGTTTTCGGGCCCCGCGGGTTCGGAGTAGACGCCGTCCGCCGTCGCCAGGTGAGTGGGGCGGCAGCTCGACAAGAGGCGAAGGAGGACGGTCATGGGCCCTTGGGCCACTCGGCCCGTGTCCACGAGAAATCGCACGTGAAGCTCGGGCGCCGTGGTCAGAAGGGCCGACATCTCCTTTTCCAGGGCCGCCGCCCCAGCGGCCAGCACCAGGCCCGGGGTCAGCGTCACGGTAACGGCCTTGGCCCCCAGGCGAAGACATTCCAGAATTTCCATCCGCTTGTTAGCGAGGGTGGCGCCCCCGGCGGGGAAGGCCACGGCACCACAGAACTCCAGGGTGGGATGGCCGACGGCGTCCAGCTCCCCGAGCAGCCAGGGGACCGTGAGAACACGGCGGAGGCCCAGGGCGGACCACGCCTGGAGCCGCTCGTCAGCTTCGGCGACGGTGAGCCCCGGATCCAGGAGGGTCCCTTCGACTCGGGCGAGGAGGTCCCTGGGGGCCTGGTTCATGGGCGGCCTAACCCCGTTTGGACCAGGCGCCCGATTCCAGGGCCTGGAACTCCTTGGGGGTGAGCAGGGTCTCGGGCTTCAACAGGAGGTAGAGCTTGGAGGGAGTCCTGAGGACCGATTCAATGAAGGCCAGATGCGGTTGGCGCAGGGCCTCGGGAGGCGGGAGGATGTCATGGGGGGCGGAGGCGAACACCTCCGCCGCCGAATCCACCAGGAGTCCGAGGGTCTGGCTGCCCCCCGGCATCATGACGATGACCCGGCCCCGCTTCAGGTCCACGACGCCAAGGCCCAGCCGCTCTCGCAGGTCAAGGACGGGGAGGATGGCGCCCCGAAGGTCGATGACCCCCTTCACGAAAGCGGGGACCTTGGGGAGACTGTGGATTTTGGGGATGCGCAGGATTTCCCGCACGAATGCCACTTCGATGGCGTAAGACTGGTCTCCGGCGGCGAAACCGAGGAACAGCCGGTCGGGCGCCTCTCGGACCTGTTCCTTCTTGAACTGAAAGAGGCTGGCGAACTGGGCCACGTCAGCTCCCTTCGGTCTGGAAGCGGCCCATGCCGCGGCCCACCTCCTCGGCGCGCTGGGCCAGGGCCTCCACCTGCTCGGAGGCCTCCTGCAGGCTGGCGACGCTGGCCCGGTTGGCCCCCCGGAAGGAGTCCATGGTCCGCTCCACTTCGCGGCCTGCCTTGCCCTGGGACTGGCTCTGCGCCATGACCTCGGCCACGGCGGCGGTGAGGCGGTCCATGGCCTGCCGGATGAGGGCTGAGCCTTCACTCTGCTCGTCCGTGGCCCGCTTCATCTCCTCCGCCACGCCCCGGATGCGGCCCATGGCGTCGAGGATCTGCTCGCTGCCGAGGGTCTGCTCCTTGGTGCCCCGGCGCAAGTGGTGGGCCAGGTCGCTGAGCTTCTGCGTCGCCTTCACAATGCCCGCGGCCCCCCGGCTCTGCTCGGTGGTGTTGCGGGCGATTTCCTGAACCATGCGGAGAGACGGACGGACGGCCCCTTGGATCCGGCTGAAGACCTGGCGCGTCTCCTGGGAGACGGAGACGGTCTGCTCCAGAATGGTCCGCTGGCCGTTGACCGATTCCACGGCCTGATGGACGTCGCGCTGCACGGCGTCGATGAGGGCGGCGATCTCCCGCGTGGACACGGAGGTCTTCCCCGCCAGGTCCTTGATCTCCCCCGCGACCACGGCGAAGGACTTGCCGTGCTCGCCCGCCTGGGCCGCGATGATGGCGGCGTTGAGGGCCAGCAGGTGGGTCTGCTCCATGACCTCGTCGATGACGCCCAGGATCTGGCCCACCTCCTCGCTCCTCTGGCCGAGCGTGCGCATGACCTCGTGGGTGGATTCGAAGGAGGACTGGAGCTTTTGGATGCTGGCCGAGGCGTGCTCGATGGACCGGGCTCCCGCCTCCGCCTCGTCGGACACCTGCTCCGTGGCCTTGCGCGTGGCGGCGGCATTCTCCTCGATCTGGCGGATGCTCGCCTCCATCTCCGTCATGGAGGAGGACGTCTCTTCCACGAAGCGGTTGAGGTTCTCGGCGGACGCGTCGATCTCCTTGATGGCGGCCACGTTCTGGGTGAGGGTGGAGGCCACCGTGTTCACGGCCTCCGTGAGGCCCTCCGTGTGGGAGGCGATCTGGTCGATGCTGGCGATCATCTCCAGGACCGAGGAACTCACTTCCTCGGCCAGGCGGGAAAGGCCTTCCATAAGGTGCGTCACCTCGCCTACGGCCTTCTGGATGGAGGCCACCTGGTCCGTGACCCGCTGGGCGGCCACGTCGTGGTCCTTGGAGTTGGCCAGGGCCAGAACCAGATTCCGGCGCACCGTCTGCGTGCCCTCCTCCACCCGCTGAAACGCCCCGCGGATGTCCCGGATCATGGACGCGAGATTGCCCGCCATGGACTGGAAAGAGGTCATGAGGCGCCCGAGTTCGTCTTTGCGTTCCGCGTCCCCCTTGAAAGACGCCAGGTTGCCCGAGGCGATGTACCCCGCGTACTGGGTGAGCTGGTAGAGGGGACGGGTGAGGTACCGCGTGACGATCACGGAGACCACGGCGCCCACCAGCATGGTGAGAAGGATCGTGAGGGTGCCCGAGGCGGCGTAGCGGCGGAGCAGAAGGGCCAGAGGCTTGAGGCTCACGGCCAGGCGCAACTCGCCGATGACCTTGGAGGCGGCCTTGCCTCCCGCGGCCGGCTCTGCGCCCAGATCCCCGAACCCCGCCGTGCCCGCCGCGGCGGCGGTCAGGAGGGGGGCCCGCACGAGAATGCCCGCCCCCTCGGGCGTGCTGATCTGGGCCGCCGTCACCTGAGAGGCCAGCTTCTCCGTCTGGGCGTAGGGGCGCTCCTTCAAGGTCCCGCCGCTCTGGACGACTTTGCCCGTGGCATCGGCGAACTCCACCCAGAGCAGGTTGCCATCGGTGGCGAGCATGTCATCCACGGTTTCCTTCAGCCCCGCCTTGTTGAACTGCATGTTGTAGGCCGAGAGGCCCGCCACCTGCTGCGCCAGCCCCCGGTAGGAGGACTTCATTTCGTTGACGGACACGTTTCGCGCCTGAAGGTAGAACACCACCCCCTGGACGAGCGAGCCCACGAAAAGCATGCTCAGGAGGACCACGAGGATCTGCCCCCGGACGCTCCCTCGTAGCGGCGTCAGGAGGCGGCTCCGCAGGTCCGAGAGGCTCATCCGCGCCTGGGACATGGCCGCGCCTCGTCCACAGAGACGCCCTTACTCATAGGTGACCTCCACGCGGAGGCTCTTGGGAATCGACAGTTTGAGCGCCTTGGCGGTCCCCTGGTTCAGGGCCGTGCTCGCGTCGGAGGGGTCCACCACGCGTTCGGCCGGGGCTTCTCCCGATTTGAGAATGTCTGCGGCCACCTTGGCCGCCTTGTTCCCCACCGATTCGGGAGGATAGAAGGAGGCCAGGAGGGCGCCGCTGCCCACGAGAGGCTCGGCGAGGGCCACGGGGAGGATGCCCGCGGTCACGCATTGGGAGACGAGGAACCGCATGGCGTCCTGGTTCGCCGTGAGGGCATCGGGCAGGAGAAGGAGGATCTTGCACTGGTCCTTCAACGCGTCGAAGGCAGACTGAAGGTCGGAGGGCCCCGCCACCGCCTTGGTCTGCACGTCGTACCCCTCGGCTTTCAGCCGGTCGAGGAGAGGCCCGAGGGATGCGGTCTCGGCCTGCGTGTGAAGGATCGTCATGGCCTTGGACCTTGTGAAGACCTTGAGCGTCGTGCCGAGCCCCTTGGCCGGGCCAAGGGACGTCACCCCGACCATTTTAGGATCCGCCGTCAGGCCCTCGGACTCAGGTGCGTAGACCATGCCGTAGACGATCCAGACATCGGGCAGGACCTTGCGGACCTTCTTGGCCGCGGTGCTGCCTACGGCAAAAACGAGGGAGGGGTTCTGGGCCGCCAGTGCCGCCAGTGCCGAGTCGTCGCCGGCGGAGCCGTCCAGCTCGATGGCTTTGGGGTTGAAGCCTGGAAGCTGGAGGCCATAGGCCATTTGGATGAACCCAGCCTTAGCCCCTTCGAACGACTCCACGCCCTTGTGGGAAACGATGAACACGCCCGCAGCCGAAACCTGCGCGGACGCGGCCAGCGCAAAGGCCAGCCCGAATGCCACGGTTCTCAAGTTCACGCGCATCCTCACCTCCCCGTCCCTTGACTCCAACATATCACCGAGGCGGAGGGAGGTCAACGAAGACCGTGCGGTGGGAGCCCATCATCACTCGCCCCGGGGCACCCGGCACTCGGCGGAGGAACTTGCACCGGCTGGTCACGACCGCCACCCGGTTGCCGGGAGGGGCGCCGCTGTGGACCGCCGCGTAAAGGGCCGCGGCCTGCTCTACATCATAGGGGAGATCTTCCAGCTTGGCGGGGCAGCGCACCACCACGTGGCAGCCCGCGTAGTCCTCGGCGTGGAACCAGAAATCTCCCCCTCGTCCCAGCCTGAAGCTCACCGTGTCGTTGCCCGCTGCGTTCTTGCCCGCGTACCCGGCAAATCCCTTGGGAAGGGGAACGGCGGCCACGCCGGGTGGAAGAGTACGCCGAAACTGGCCCGCCGCAGCCCGCTTTCCCTGGCGGTCCTGAGCCGGAAAGAGCACGGAGAGGTCCGTGCAGGCGAGGATGGCCTCGCGCCGGACCGGGAGCGCCTGAAGCTCCGCTCTGCATTCGGCCAGGACGCGCGCCGTGGCGTGCTCCCGGGCTCGCCCCTTCTGTACCCGCTTGAAAAGGGCCAGGGCGTTTTCCTGTACGGTCTTGGCCGGGTCAAGAGGAAGGATTTCTTCCCGGGGCGGATCCTTGGTGTAATCCAGGACATGCCGCTCCGTTTCACCGCGGCGCCCGAGGTTCCCGGAAGCCACGAGGGCCTGGGCGAGAGGTTCCAGCGCACTCCAAGCCTCCCCTTCTCGGCGCTCCTCCTCCACCGCCTCGATTTTACGCGCGAGGGTCTTGGCCCGCTGGCCGAGAGCCGCGTCGGCGGCCCTTCGGCCTCGCGCCAGGAGTCCCTCCATGAGAAGGCCTGGACCCTCTTCAAGCACATAAGTGGAGGGCTCGCCGCATTCGGAGGCCTCCTCGGAACTCACGCCGGCCCGGGGCGGAGGCTGGATCCAAGGCTCCCCCGTGCGGCCGCTCCGAAGGGGTCCCTTCAGCAATCGCCCCGACCAGAGGATCTGATCCCCTTCGCCCAGGAGGAGGGCGTTGGCGGAGCGGCCGATGGCCTCCCAGACCAGAGCGCGGGCTCCTTCCCCGGCGAGCTCCACACGGACGATGGGCTCTCCGGCCACGGCCAGCACCGCGGTCACCCTTGCGCCCTGGGCGTGCCGGGAGAGGATCTCCTCCGGTGTCCCCCGGGGCCAGCGCCACGTGCACAGGCCCGCGCAAGGGGTTGATGGCTCCCAGCAGAATCCCAGGGTCAGGCCCCCGGGCATCTCGAAGCCGAGGGTCCACGGATCGGGGCGGCAGGCCCTGCCCAGGTAAACTCCCTTGATGCGCGCCTCCAGGCCGAGGGCGAGGGACCGGGCCAGGGCCGGAGTCATTGGATCCGCTTGAAGCGGCGGCGGCGCCACCGGTATTGGAGGTCCTTGAGCAGCGGGCCGGGCTTCCAAACGCGGAGGGTGTAGGCGAGGCCGAAGACGGCGCCGCCCAGGTGGGCGAGGTAGGCGATGCCGCCCCCCGAGCCGAGGACCGAGTAGAAGAGGCTGATGCCGATCCAGAGGCTGACCAGGACCCACATCTTGAGGGGCAGGAGGAACCAGAGGAGGACTTCCGTGTGGGGAAAGTAGACCGCATAGGCCGCCAGGAGACCGAACAAGGCGCCGCTGGCCCCGATGACCACGTAGGGACCGCGCAGGAACAGGACCGCCGCGATCCCGCCGGCCAGGGCCGAGCCGAAGTAGAGAATCAGGAACCGGCGCCGGCCGAGGAAGAGGTCCAGGTCGCCCCCAAAGAAGTAGAGGGTCAGCATGTTGAAAAAAATGTGCCCCACCCCGCCATGGAGGAACGCGTACGTGATGAGAGTGTACAGGCGCCCGGGCCAGACCTGCTCCGGCACCAACCCGAACGCCTCCGTCACCGTGGGATTGAAGTTTTGGAGGAGGAACACGCCGACATTGATCCCAATGAGCCAGCCGATGGTGGGGGTCCACGTGCCTCCGAGCCTGATCTGACGGTTCATCCTCGCGCTCCCGCCTTCAGTTTACCACGGGAAGCCGCCGCCTGCGGACCTTTGAGAGCCGCGCCGCCGCTCAGCGCTCGAGGATGACCACGGCGGCGGCCATGTTCCCTTCGTGGGTGATGGTCACCACGGCGCGGGTGGCGCCCAGGGCGTCAAACCGTTGCAGGGCGAGACCGTAAAGGGCCAGCGTTGGGGCCTGGCCGGGGTGCCGGACCACCTCGATCTGGCGCCAGCCTACGCCGCCGCTCCAGCCCGTGCCCAGCGCCTTCATGGCCGCTTCCTTGGCGGCGAAGCGGGCGGCGAAGCACACGGCGGGGTCCTTACGGCGATGGCAGAGGGCCGCCTCACCCTCGGTGAAGACGCGCCAAACCATGCGGGGATGCCGCCCGAGGGCGCGCCGCATGCGGGCCGCGTCACAAAGGTCCAGGCCCAGCCCGACGATCATGCTTTCATTTGGGCCGGGACGGGCCCGGGCTCATGCTCCAGCCACTTCCGGATGGTCGCGGGGCGCACACCCAGCTTTTCCAGGTGGCCCACGGCCCCTCGCATGGACATCTGCGTGTCCCGGCAGATGAGCAGGCGGGTCTTCCAGGCGGCGATGGCCGCGTCCTTGAACGTGGGGTCCACCCGCATGACTTTTTCGTAGAGGTAGCCCAGGTTGTTGGCCGCCCACCGATGGCGGGGATCGTGGTCGAGAGCGTGCCTGTAGGCCTTCTCCGCGTCGAAATAGCGGCGGTTGCACTCCAGGGCGATGCCCAGATAGTTGTGCACGTTCGCGTCATGGGGGGCGATGGCGAGGGCCCGCTGGGCCTCCTTCAGCGCATCCACCGAGTTCTTCGTGCGGCGGTGGTACTCGGAGAGGCCCAGGTGCGCCCAGAACTCCCGCGAGTCCAGTGCGAGGGCCTTTTCCAGGGGGTCCCGGGCCGCTTCCAGGTTTCCCTGTTCCAGCTCGAGAAGGCCGATCTGGCACGCCGCCGAGGCCTGGTGCGGATCCACCTTGAGGGCCGCCTCGTAACAGGACCGGGCCTCGTCGTACTGCTTCAAGTGAAAGTAGAGGTTCCCCAGGTTCACGTGAGCCACGGCGAGGGCCGGGTTGAGAGCCAGGGCCTGCCTGAAGTTGGGCAGGGCCCGCGTGTATTTGCCTTCCAGGTAGTGGACGTAGCCGAGGTAATTGAGGACCTCCGCCGCGATGACGGACCGGGGCTGGAGGTCCAGGACGTCCTCCAGGATGGAGATGGCCCTCTCGTAGTTGCCCTCTTCCAAGTGGTAGTCGGCAAAGGTGAAGTAGACCCCCCAGTCCCGGGGATTCACGGCGAGGGCCATGCCCATGGCCTGACGGGCGCGGTCCTGCTGCCCCACCTCCAAATGGATACGGCAAAGGGCGTTCCAGGCCTGAACGAAATGCCGCTCCTTGGCCACCACCTTCAGGAGCGATCCCATGGCTCGGGCCCCGTCGCCCAGAGCCTGGTAGCTTTCTCCCACGTGGTAGAGGAGGTGCAGGTCCCTGGGTGCCAAGCGCCGGGCCCGCCTGTAATGGGAGAGGGCCCCCTTGTAGTCGTGGCGCGCCATGGCGTAATGGCCGCAGATTTCGTGGTAGCGGGCGTTGCGCTTGGTGGCGGGAACCCCGCCTAGCCGGGCGATCCCGTCCTCGTCCCGTTCCTGGTAATACTCCACCAGGGCCAGGAGGGCTTCCCTGTCCGCAGGTGCTCTTTTGGCGGCGTTCAAGGACTGCCACGTCTCCTGGAGCTTGTCGGGGTAGAGGGCCACGGCCTTGATGTGCTCCATCCAGAGGCCGTCCTCGCGAGGGTAGGCGCGAAGACCCTCCTCTGTGACTTCCGCCGCCAGGTGGGGCAGGGATCGGTGGTTCAGGGCGACGGCCGCACCCAGCCAGGCACCGGCGGGAGCACCCTTGGCCGCGGCGGCCAACTTGCGGGCCAGATCGCGGTCCATGAGAAGACCTTTTTCCTGCGCGAGGGTGGACATGGCAGCGACCTCCTGGACGTTCCGCGTGCTCTCCTGGGAGCCCGGGTTCAAGCCGGCATTCCGATGAGGGCAGCCATCCGGCCGGCTCCGTCCCCGTCCCTCCGGTACGAACAGCATAGCCCAACGCTACAGGCCGTACAACGCTCCTCCACGTGGATGGAGCCGCGGGGCACGCCCCAAGCTTCGAGCATCCTCGCGTTGAGGGCCTGCAGGCCGAGAGCGGGACGATCGCCCGCGGGGGGAAGCCACCCGGGGAACTCGTCCTCGAAGAGGGCGTAGCGCCCCGTGTCAACGGTGTAGCAGCACGGGCCGACGGCAGGGCCCACATAGGCGATCAGGCTGGAGGGGCGCGCCCCTCCCAGGCGGCCCGCGGCGCTCTGGACGATGCGGGCGAGGGTGCCTTTCCATCCCGCGTGAACCGCGGCGTAAGCTCCGGTCTCCGCGTCGGCCAGGAGGATGGGCACGCAGTCGGCCGTCACCACGCGTACCGCTTCCCCCCTCGCCCTTCCCACCAAGGCGTCGGCACCACATGGGGCCTCCGCGGCGTCCACAACGGTCCCCGAGTGGATCTGCTCCACGCGGTGCACGGCGCTCACCGTGAGCCCTCGCTCCGCCAGGAATCCCGAGAGGGTTCCGGCGTCGGTACTCTTAAACCCCTTGAGGGTGAGGAACGCGAAGGTATCGGCGGGAAAGAGGCCCGATAGGTCAAGGTAAGATCCCTGCGTGCAGCGGCGCACATCACTGAGCACGGGGAGCCTCCAAGGCCACGGCCCAGCACGCTCCTCCCGTGGCCAGGGCTAGGAGAACAGCCCGCCGCGCGGACCCCGAGGCCAAGCGGCGGGAGACGAGCCCGGCGGCCCCCGCCCAGCTCGCGCCGCAGGCGCCCAGGAGGCGCTGGAAGGAGAAAGGAGCCGCCGCGGGAAGCCGGGAGGAGCGCAGTCCGTCCGACGCGGCCTTCAAAACGGGCGTGTCTTCGGGGAGGACCGCCAGATCCACCGATGCGCCCTCCCAGCCCGCCCGAGCCAGGAGGCTGTCCAGCGTCCGGCCCAGGATCGGGCTCGCCTCAGGAAAGAGGTGCGGAGGTGCCGGAGCCGAAAGGCCCGTCCATGCGGCGACGCGGGCCTGTGCCCTTGCCGGCGCCTCCCGTGCGCATTGCAGTTTAAGGGCGTAAGCACCCTCACCCGCGGGAACGCCGCTGCCCCGCCGCAAGGGCCTCAGGATTTGCTGCAGAAACGGATCGAGGTGATCCACCCCTCCCGCCACGAGTTCGCTGCAGAGCCCCGCTGAAAGGCACCGCGCCCCTTCCGCGAGAGCAGCGAGTCCCGCCGACTCCTTCGCGCATAGGGTCACCGCGGGCCCCCGCATGTGGAGGAGGATGCCCGCCTGAGCGGAAGGTGCGTTGCCCACCGAATAGGGGAAGTGCGACGGCGCCATGGCTGAGAACCCGTGCCTGTGCGCCTGCTCGGCGAGGGCCATGACGGGCGGATTGGAGCCCCAGCCAAGGCCCACCACCTGTCCCGTCTCGGGGCACGCGCCTTCCGCCCCCAGGGCCTGCCGCGCGGCGTTGATCCACCAGAGGGACGAGGCATCCTGCCAGCGCATGGCGGCGGCGGGGAAGCCCTCCTTGAGAGGCAGCCCCTCGGGGACGAGGCGATGGCCTCGCGCGGATTCCCCGGACCCGTCCTCGGAAAGGCCCAGCCCGCAGGGGCCGACGGCACCCGTCCCGGTGATCCAAAGGGCGGTCACGGCGCGCTTCCGAAAAGGAGGGCCGCGTTGTTGCCCCCGAAGGCGAGGTTCACGGAGAGGACGTGCCTGAGCACCGTGGGCACGGCCCGGTCCGGAACGCGGAGAGGCATGGCGGGGTCGGGCGTTTCAAAGCCCGCGCACGGTGGTACGGTCTGGTGGACGAGGGACAGCACCGCCGCCGCCGCTTCCATGGCTCCCGCGGCGCCCAGGCAGTGGCCCACGGCGCCCTTGATGGAGGTGACGGGCACGGCCGCCACCCGGTTTCCCAGGAGCGAGGCGAGGGCTTTCCCCTCCGCCAGGTCATTGGCCGCCGTGGCCGTTCCGTGTGCGTTCACGTGGTCCACGTCACCGGGGGTGAGCCCCGCCGCCGACAGTGCTTGCCGCATGGCACGCAAGGCGCCCTCGCCCTCGGGGTGGGGAGCCGTGGCGTGGAAGGCGTCGGCGGAGAGGCCCACGCCCTCCAAGACGGCCAAGGGACGCGCGCCGCGAGCCCGCGCCGCCTCGGGCGATTCCAGGAGGAGAAAGGCGGCGCCCTCGCCGATGACCATGCCAGACCGCCCTCCATCGAAGGGTCTGGGACGGTCGGGGCTCACCAGCCGAAGGCAGTTGAACCCCCCTACTGTAAGGCGCGACAGGGCGTCGGAGGCCCCCGCCAGGATGCACGAGCATTCGCCCGACGAAATCCACAGCCCGCCCAGACCGATGGCCACCGCGGAAGAGGTGCAGGCGTTGGCCATAGAAATGCGGGGTCCCCCTCCCCCCAATTCGGCTCCAAGCACGTCCGCCGTGGTGGCCGGAAGGTGGCCCGTGAAGGCTCGGTGGACGCGGGAGAGGGGCTTTCCGTCCAGCACGCGGAGGTAGGCATCCTCCGACTCGGGCAATCCTCCCACCCCGGCGCCCAGGGCGATTCCGGCTCCTTCGGGCAGCCGCTCCAAGCCCGCCTGGGCGAGGGCCTCTCGGGCAGCACAAAGGGCGAGGTTGTCGGCGCGGCCTCGGCGGGGGCCGGCCGGGTCTGGGCACTGCGCCACGCGCGCGCTGCGCATGTCCCCCGCGGGAAAACGGGTCAAATCCGTCACTCCGCTGCGGCCCTCCAGGAGCGCCTC
>JAKBES010000051.1 GCA_021833665.1 Acidobacteriota bacterium | reverse complement strand
CGAGGGTGAGGCGCGAGAACACGGGAGGGCTATTGGCCTTGACGCGGTAGCTGATTTCCGCCTCCACCTCCAGGTGGGGATGAAGCTCCGTTCCTCCCGCGAACACGGCCTCCCAGCCCGCGGGGACCACGGGGCGGCCCAGAGAGGACGCGGCGCGTGCCGCCCCCTTGCCGGGCAGGCCCGGCTCGGGAGTCAGTGGCGGCGCGGCGGCGGGTGCCTGGTGGTGCAACAGGCCGCTGAGTTGGGGCGCCGTCAGCGGCCCGGCGAGATAGGACATGCACTGGCGGGTTTCGAGGAGCCTGGGGTGGTCCGTCTTCACGTCGTGGACCACGAAGGTCCGCGGCGGAAGATCGGCCAGGAGGGCCGCCGCGCTCGAACCGCCGGGCAGGGAGCCGAGGGCGTCGGCCACGCGCCGCCGGTCGGGCTCCGTCTGGAGGCGGCCCAGGAACCACAGGCCCGCGTTGGTGAGCCCCTTGTAATCCAAGTCGATGGGATTCTGCGTGGCCAGCACGACGCTGATGCCGAAGGCCCGCGCCTGTTTCAGAAGGGCCAGCAGGGGGCCTTTGGTGGGCGGGTTGAGGGGATAGGGCGGGAAATACCCGAAGACCTCGTCGAAGACCACGAGGGCGCGAAGGGCGTCCGATCCCGGCTGGCGCCGCGTCCAGGCCGAGAGTTCGCTCAGCAGGAGCCCCAGGAAGAAGAGACGCTCGCCTTCGGAGAGATGGGCAAGCGTAAAGATGGTCGTGGCGCCTCGCGGGGCCTGCGCGCCCACGAAGGCGTCCAGATCCATGGTTTCGCCTCGCCGCCAGAGGCCGAGCGAGGGTGACGCCAGGAGCGCGTTGAGCTTCATGGCGAGGGCCGTCCGTTCCTTTGCGGGGATGACCGTGTCCAGGTCCATGATGCCCAGCCGTTGCAGGGGAGGGGTGAGCACCTGCTGGACCAGCCCTTCGAGGGTGAGGCCCCGGCCCTCGCCCCACGATGTCAGGAGAAGCTGGGTCAGGAGAAGGCCCTGGGGACTCGTGGCCGGATCGTCGTCGAGGCCCGCGAGAAGAAACAGCGAGGACACGGTGCCAAGGGCCGAATCGCCCCACACCTCGGCATCGTTCAGGGCGGGAGGATCGAAGCGATCGAGGACGTTCACGGGGCTCGTGGAGGCCCCGGGAGTGAAGACCTTCACGGGCGCGGCCTTGAGTGCCGCCGTATCGCCCGCCGTCAGGCCCCAGGCCGCCAGGCCCTTGGCCCACCGCAAGGCCGTGTCCGCGGCTTTATCCTCACCGCAGAAGGGCGCGAAGTCTTCCGGCCGCTCCTCTGGAAAGACGAGCAGGCGGTTGGCCAGGTCACCTTTGGGATCGATGACAAGCGAGGGAATTCCGGAAAGGGACGCCTCTTCGAGCAGGTTCACGATGTGGCCCGTCTTGCCCGACCCCGTCATGCCGATCACCACGGCGTGCGTGGTGAAGCGACCGGGGTTCATCTTCGCCCCTTCGCCCGGGGTACCGTCTTTCCACCGCCCTAAGTAGAAGTCTCTGTCCATCCGTGAGGTCTCCGATTTAAGGATAGCACGGAGGAGACCAAGCTGGGCCGATGAGCCCTCCATAGCGCTCGGCGGGCCTCCTGGCCGCTAGACGTGATTGCGCAGGAGGAGTTCTTTGGGGCTGGGCTCCAGGTAGGTCTGGCCCGCGAGGTAGGGAACGGCGTACCTTCGCACGAAGTGCCGCAGGAGGGTGACGGGCACGACGAGGGGAGCGGCCCCGCGCCTGTAGTCCTCCACGGCCTGCTCCAGCTCATGCCGGTCCTCCGCCGTGGCCGCGCGCTTGAAGTACCCGGCCATGTGCTGGAGCACGTTGACGTGCTTCTTGACGGTGGCGATCTTGGCCATGGCGCCCATGAAGCGGAGCTGGTACTCCATGGCGACGGCGGACCGGGGGTGGTCTTTGGCGGACGCCACGAGGCGGCCCAGAACCGCGTATCCCTTGGGTTCGTGGGCGAGGAGGAGGAGCTTTTCGCGGGTGTGGAAGGCCACCAGATCGCCCACCTTCCAGGGTGCGCTGAAGAGGCGGCGCAGGCGCACGTACGCGAAGACGCGCTCCACGAAGTTCTCCCTCAGCCACGGGTCGTTGAGGCGCCCCTCCTCCTCCACGGGAAGGAGGGGAAGATTCTCCATGAGGGCCTGGGCGAAGAGGCCCCGGCCCGACCGGGAAGGCACGCCCGAGGCGGGATAGACGCGCACGCGCTCCATGCCGCAGGTGGGGGAGTCTTTCTTCAGAATGTAGCCCGAGAGGTTCAGGCCCGCCAGGGCCTGGCACTTGGCCGCGGCGTAACCTCGCATGGCCTCCGTGTGGTCCGCGCCGCTCTTGGGCGCCACAAGCCGCACCTCGCCCTCCTTCTCGGCCAGCCGGATGGTTTCGCGCGGCGTTCCGAGCCCAATGTCCACCTCGGGGCACACGGGGACGAAGCGCACGAAGCGTCCGAGAACCCCCGTGACGTACAGGTCGAGCTTGTGCTGGCCGTCATACCTGACCTTGGCTCCCAGCAGGCACGCGGAAACGCCGATGAGGATCTCCTCCTCCGGGGACCGGGAACCTTCACGTTCGTCAGCATCGTCTTGCTTCGCCGTCATGCCCATCCTCTTGCCTGAAAGAGTAGCGCGAATGCCCGCGTGGTACCATGGGCTCCAACCAACACGGGGCCGGCGACGCTAGGGCGCGCCGGGCGCAGAGGGGAGGAACCCCCATGGACGGCCGTTTGATCTTGAGGCTCTTTGCCTTTGCTGCCGCGGCGTGCGTGCACGCTTGGGCCCAGGACGGCCTTCCAGGCCTCGTGCGCAGGGTGGAACCCTCCGTGGTCCTCGTGCAGACCTTCGGAAGCTCCGGAAAGAAGCTGGCACAGGGCAGCGGCTTCTTCGTGGACACCCGCGGCGACGTGGTAACGAACCTGCACGTGGTGCAGGGGGCGAGCCGAGCCCAGGTGAAGATCGCCTCGGGGACCACCTTCGACGTGACGGGTGTGGTGGCCCAGGACCGCCTGAGGGATCTGGTCCGGCTCGCCGTGGCCGTGCCCCCGGGCACGGGCGTTCCCCTCGCCATCGCCGCAAACCTCCCCGAACCTGGCCAGCAGGTGGTGGTGATCGGCAGTCCCCTGGGGCTGGAACAGACGGTCACTGACGGCATCGTCTCGGCCGTGCGCATCATCCGGCCCATGGGCACGGTGGTACAGATGAGCGCGCCCATCTCGCCCGGTTCCAGCGGCAGCCCCGTAGTGAACCTCGAAGGACAGGTGGTGGGCGTGGCCGCGTTCCTGCGCCAGGACGGCCAGAACCTCAACTTCGCCGTCCCCGCCAAGGCCCTTCTCGGTTTGGCCCCGGGGCCGCCCCGTCCCCTGTCCACCCTTGAGGAAGGCGGCAGGCGCGGGCCCGACCGCGCGGAGGAGGCGTACCTGAACGGCGTGGCCCTCCTCACCCAGCGCTCCTACGCCAAGGCGTTGCGGCTTTTCCAGGCGGCGGCGAAGGAGCAGCCTTCGTACGCCGAAGCCTTCTTTCAGATAGGCGCGTGCTATGAAGGCCTCGGGCGGGAAGAGTCGGCCGTGGACGCCTACCAGACGGCGGTTCTGCTCAAACCAGAAGCTCCCGACTTCCACCTCAGGCTTGGCGCGGCCTTGCGCCGAGCGGGGCGGCTCACCGAAGCGAGTGAGGCGTATGTTCAAGCCGTCAGCCTTTTTCCGGAAAACTCGGAAGCTCTCGTGGCCCTGGGCCGGTGCTATCTCGACATGGGCGAGATTCCGGAGGCCCTCCGGGCCTGCCAGCAGGCCGTGCGCTCCGGCCCCGCATCGGCGGACGCCTACGAAGCGCTGGGCGACGTCTTTCTGAAGAAGGGACGCTACGATCTGGCCCAGGAGGCCTTCAAGCAGGCCATCCGCCAGGACCCGGACTCGCCGGAAGGGCACCGGGGCATGGGCATGGCCCTCTACGGCATGGGAAGGAACGGCGACGCGGCCGCCTCCTTCAGGGAGGCCATCCGCCTGAGCCCCAGATCCGCGGACGCCCACTTCGGCCTTGGCCTGTGCGCCCTCGCCTCCGGCAACCGGGGCCTCGCCCTGGAAGAGTACAAGATCCTCAAGGGCATGGATCGCCCCCGCGCCGAGACGCTGTTCGAGAAGATCTATTAGCTCTGAAGCTCCATGTTCGCGGGCCTTGCCGGTGAGAGGAGTTAGAATAAAGGATAAGGAGCCCATGTGCCCACAAGCAAGGGGTCCCGCCTGCACAATCTCGCTCTGAACAGCGCGGCCGCTATAAATGCTGCTGCTGGGCTGGAGGGTGCGCACAGAATGGCTGCTGCATTTATGGCGACCTCCAGACATTCCTTTGCTGTAACCCGGGTGGCGAGGTACCAGTGTGTGGAGTCATAGCGCCGCCAAACTGCAATTGAGTCAATGAAGTCAGGGTGGACACCATCTGTTTGCCGTCCACCATGTTCTTTTTCCGGCGCGTTTCAATCGGTTGACGCTCGCCGTTTCGCCGCGCGGGTTCAGCTACACGATTTGCAGCTGTGCCGCTCCTTTTCTTCCGCAAGAGCCCGTGACTCCCCGCCGTTACAAAACAGCTCCTCTTTGCCTGGTCCGCCCTCGAACTTTCCCCAGCGTTCTCGGCGCCCTCTTTAATACCAGTACCGGCTCAGGGAGTCCAAGAGGCGGGAGACGGTGTTGCGGTTGCGGCGGCGGCGCTCCTCGCCTCCGGCGAAAGCGGGGTAGGGGGGATCGGGATCGTGCAAGGTGGAGATCGCTCCGGGGCCGAGCACGTGAGCCCACTTCGCCAACCAGTCCTCGGGCAGGCGCTCGGGCACGGGCAGATTCATGAGGGTCAGGTAAAGAATGGCCCACACCCGCGGGACGACGGCGGGGGCGTAGCCTCCTCCCAGAGTGAAGAGGACGCGGCCTTCTGTATGGCGTGCCGCAAGATCCAGGATGCGCGCGTAGAGCGCCTGATAGGTTCGCGTGGTGAGGGCGAGATCGCCCATGGGATCGGCGAAGTGGCCGTCCGCCCCGGCTTGGACCACGAGAACCCGCGGGGAGAACCACGAGAGTGCTTGGGGCACCACGGCGTCGAAGGCTTCGAGATAGTCGTCGCCCTCGGTGAAGGGCTCCAGCGGGATGTTGATCTTCATACCCCTGCCCGAACCGGACCCGAGCTCGTGGATGTGCCCCGTCCCGGGGTAGAGGTAGTAGCCCGACTCGTGAAGACTTACGGTGAGAACGCGGTCGCTCTCGTAGAAGAGGCTCTGGACACCGTCGCCGTGGTGCAGATCGATGTCCAAATAGGCCACGTACCAGCCGCGGCTGACAAACTCCTGGATGGCTATGGCCAGGTCGTTGTAGAGGCAAAAGCCGGCGGCTTTGGCGCGCGCCGCGTGATGGAGGCCGCCTCCGAGCTGGAGGACCCGCGTTTCATCATCGCCGGCGATCATGCGCGCCCCGTGGAGGGTCCCGCCTACGAGCCACCGCGCCGCCAGGTCCATGCCCGGGAAAATGGGATTGTCGGGGGTTCCCAGGCCGTGCTCCATGGCGCCCGCCGTGGACTCGCCCCGGTCCAAGGCTTCCACCGCCGCCACGTAGGCCTCGTCATGCACCGTCAGG
Organism: Acidobacteriota bacterium; assembly: GCA_021833665.1. GTDB lineage: Bacteria > Acidobacteriota > UBA4820 > UBA4820 > DSQY01 > JAKAJA01. Next base: position 10,423 of record JAKBES010000051.1, on the reverse strand, counting down.
ATCTCCTCGCGGCTTGCCACGGGCGGCTCCACGGCGCTGATGGGGTACCCTAAAGAGGCGAGGAGATCCATGAGGCACGCCAGGCGGGCGGGTGTGAAGGGGTGGTCCTCGCCGAAATCGTAGCGGCGGTACTCGGGATGATAGATTACCGAAGCCATGGCTTGGGCATGGGCCAGAGGACGGTGAACTGCGCCTCGCGCAGGGCCTCGGCCAGGGGAAGCGTCTGGTTGGTGTCCACCCGGAGCACGGTCCTGATGAGGCCTTGGCCGTTGGGGTAGGTGAGGATGGACCGGATGTTCACGTTCCTGTGCCCGAAGAAGGACGTCAAGCGGGCGAGCTCCCCGGGAACGTCATCCAGAGACACCTCCAGCCGGCCCGTGGAATCGTAGACGCCGGCCAGTTTGAGGAGGGCATCCAGCAGGTCCATGTTCGTGATGATGCCTACCACGGACCGATCTTCAACCACGGGCAGGCAGCCGATCTTTTGGCCTCGCATAACCCTGGCCGCTTCCTCGATGGGGTCGGAGGGATCGGCCGTCACCACGGAGGCGCTCATAGCGCTCCGAACCGGGTCCGAGCCCTGCTGGGGTGAAGGGCAAAGAGCGCTGGTGGCGAAGCGCACGTCCCGGTCCGTGATCACCCCCGCGAGGATGCCGTTCTCCATCACCGGGAGGTGGCGAATGCCTTTCTCATGAAGGAGCTTGCACGCTTCAAGAAAGGTGGTGTCAGGAGAAATGGTGGTGACCGGAGTCTTCATGATCTCCCGAACGAGCATGGCGCCCTCCCCGATTCAAGCCGTACGAAAGCAGGTTCTGCGGAACACGATTTTCACGCCAGGCTCCAAGGCTAGGGAGGCGGCCTCATCGCTCGCCCCCTCCGCGAAGACGGCCTTGGCTTCGAGCGCGCAGAGCCAGGGCAGCTCTTCGACCATCTGGGAGAGCCGACCCAGCGTGGCGGCGATGGCGGAGCTCTGCGGCAGTCCGAGCCGCTGAAGGACTTCGGACACGTCCGCGTCGGTCATGGGAGTGATGCGAAGGACCGATGGTTTGCCCTGCCGGTGAAGGCGCCAGAGGGGGCCGAAGTCGGGGTCCGCGTGGAGCGACAGCCCCAGGCGGACGGCCTTGCGGGGAGAAGATCCCGCCGCCTTGTCTCTGAGGGCGATCCCAAAACAGGCCAGCAGATCACGCGCTTTTTCCCCGGTGAAGATCTCGGGCGTGTCAGCGCGCATCCGCAAGGCGAGTGCCGCCTCCACCACGCGCCGGGCGCGGGCGGGTTCAGCGTCCTCATACCAAGGCAAGCGGCCCGGGGGACGCGAGCGAAAGGCCACGTAGGGCATGACCCGGGCCAAAGCCAGCGCCGCCGATTCGGGAAAGCGGTACGACGGGAAGACGCGTCGGGGTCCTCCCGATTCTCCCACCGCCGTTGCCCCCACGGGGATCGCGCCGCTGGCGCCCATGAGGGAGAGGAGGACGGGCTTGGCCTTTCCCGTGGCTTTTTCGGCCCGGATGGCCGCGCGGCGGATGGCCCGCGCCACGGGGCTCGGATCGCACGCCCCCACACAGGCGAAGGTGGCGATGAGGGCATCCACCTCGTCGTGTTCCAGCGCCTCCTTGCAGGCCCGCTCGTAGTGTTCAGCCCTGGCCATGGCGCCCAGGTCCATCACTCCCGGGCCCGAAAGGACCATGCCGTGGGCTTCGCACGCGTCCGCGCAGATGGTGGCGATGCCGCCCGAGTTGGCCACGACGGCCACGCGGTTGCCGCGGGGGAGGGGCTGGGTCGACAGGAGGAGGGCGATGTCGAACATCTCCTCAAGGGTCTCAGCCCGGATCACGCCCGCCTGCTGGAAAAGGGCTTCCACCTCCTCGTCGTTTTGGGGGCTGGCGGCGATGTGGGCCAGGGCGACCCTCCGTCCGGCGCCGCTGCGCGCGCTCTTGACGCACAGGACGGGCTTTTTGATCGAGATGCGCCGGGCGATGCGCGCGAAGCGCCGGGGGTTGCCGAAGGTTTCGAGATAGAGCAGGGCGATGTCGGTGAGGGGGTCCTCCTCCCAGAACTGGAGGAGGTCGTTGCCCGAGACGTCGGCCCTGTTGCCCGCCGAGACGAAGGTGGAGAACCCGAGGCCGCGCTCAGCCGCGTACTGGAGGATGATCAGCCCGAGCGCCGCGGAATGGCTGTAGAAGCCGATGCGCCCCACGGGCGGCATGGTCGTGGCCAGGCTCGCGTTGAGCCTCACGGCCGGGTCGGTGTTGAGCAGGCCCAGGCAGTTGGGGCCCACCATCCGCGCGCCCCGCCCCCGCACGAGCCGGACGAGCCTGTCCTGGCGGCGGCGGCCCTCGGCGCCGGTCTCGGCAAACCCCGCCGTGAGGACCAGGAGCGCTTTGGCGCCCGCCTTCAGGGCCCGGTCGGCCACGGACAGGACCTTGGAGGCGGGCACGGCGATGATGGCCAGATCGGGGGGCTCGGGCAGTTCCTCCAGGGAGGGATAGGCGCGCACCCCTTCGATGGCCTTGGCCTGGGGATTGACGGGGTGGGCCGCTCCGGCGAATCCCGCCCGGAGGATGTTGCGGAAGAGAAGGGTCCCGAGGGCGGAGGGCTCCCGAGAGGCTCCCACCACAGCCACGACCTTGGGCTTGATCAGAGGTACGAGAGAGTTGGCCGTGGCGATGCGCTCTCTCGTCTCGGCCCGGTCTTGGACGGCGTGGGGGCTGCTCACGGGGAACTCCACGTGAATGACGCCTCCGTCGATGGCCTGGGTGGGCTGGAACCCCGAGTTCTTGAACACGTGGATCATGCGGTCGTTTTCCGAAAGCACGTCCGCCTCGAAGCCCGAGTAGCCGTAACCGGCCGCGATGCCGGCGAGGCGTTCGAGGATCAAGGTGCTGATGCCGCGGCCCTGGAAGGCGTCTCCCACGAGGAAGGCCACGTCGGCCGCGTTGTGTCCCATGCCCACGTAGTTGCCCAGGCCCGCGAGGACCTCCTCGCGCCCCTCGCCGAGGATGGCCAGCACGCAGGCGCGCTCGCGAGGATCACCCGTGCACAGGTCTTCGATGAACTTACGGGGGACCTGCGAAACGCCGGCCATGAACCGCATGTAGAGGCTCTGCCTCGACATGCCGTCCATGAAGGCCGTGACGAGGGGCACGTCCTGCGGCTGAGCGACGCGCAACAGAACGCCCTGGCCGTCCTTGAGGAGCACGAACTCGCGGTATTCCGCGCCGTTGGGAATTATGCTGAACACGTCACCCCTCCTCGCGCGTCCATGGCGATAAATGCATTCTAAATATACTCCCGCCCGCGCTAAAAAGCAGGGGCGGGGGGAGCCGAAGCTCCTCCCGCCCCCGAAGTACGGAGTGGATGGACGCGAAGGAGCCTAGCCCTCCTTCTGGACGGTGACGCGGATGATCTCCACCACGTCGGGGTTGGCGAGAGTCGTGATGTCTCCCGTGGCGCCCCTCGTCGAAATGGCCGCCAGGACCCGGCGCATGATCTTGCCCGAGCGCGTCTTGGGCATGTCCGGGACGATCCAGACATTCTTGGGCCTGGCGATGGGGCCGATGTGGTCGCTCAGCGCCTGGGCGATTCGCACGCCCAGCTCGGGCGTGGCCTTGTAGCCCGGCTTCAGGGACACGTACAGCTCGGGGATGCGCCCCTTGAGCTCGTCAGGAACGGGCACCACGGCGGCCTCGGCCACCTCGGGAACGGTGAGGGCGGCGCTCTCCAGCTCCTTGGTGCCGAGCCTGTGCCCCGCCACGTTGATGACGTCGTCGATGCGGCCCAGGATGCGGAAGTAGCCGTCCTTCGCGTACACGGCGCCGTCGCCGGCCACGTACGGCCAATCGCGCCAGTCCTTGCTGCTCGGGTCCTTGCAGTAACGCTGGAAGTACACTTTGGTCATGCGCTCGGGGTCGCCCCAGATGGTCTGCATGAGGCCCGGCCAGGGGTTGCGGATGCAGATGTTTCCGGCTTTGCCCGCCCCGGCGGGGAGCTCGTTCCCCTCGTCGTCGTAGATGATGGGGTAGATTCCGGGAACGCCGGGTCCGGCGCTGCCCGGCTTCATGGGCGCCAGGGCCGGGACGGTGCTGCACAGGAAGCCGCCCGTCTCCGTCTGCCACCACGTGTCCACGATGACCGCCTCTTTCTTGCCGACGACGTTGTAGTACCAGCGCCAGACCTCCGGTTCGATGGGCTCGCCCACGGTGGTCATGTGCTTGAAGTGGTAGTTGTACTTCTTGGGGATCTCCTCTCCCGCCCGGCGCAGGGCGCGAATGGCGGTGGGGGAGGTGTGGAAGATGTTGACGCCCAGCTCCTCCGCGATGCGCCACGAGCGCCCCGCGTCGGGATGGGTGGGCACACCCTCGTAGATCACGGACGACGTGCCCAGGGCGAGGGGCCCGTAGACGATGTAGGAATGCCCCGTGATCCAGCCGATGTCCGCCATGCACCAGTACACGTCCTCGGGGTGGATGTCCTGAATGTACTTGGAGGTCCCGGTGACGTAGGCGAGGTAGCCGCCGGTGCTGTGCTGGCAGGCCTTGGGGCGCCCCGTGCTGCCGCTGGTGTACATGAGGAACAGGGGGTCCGTGGCGAGCATGTGCTCGGGCTCGATGCGATGGCCCCGGTATTTGGGCAGGAGGTCGTTGATGATGAAATCTCGGCCTTCGACCAGCGGCGTCTCAGCGGAGTACTTGCCGGGATAGCGCTCCCAGACCAGCACCTTCTCGGGCGGGGCGTCCTCCTCCTTGGCCTTGTCCACGGCGATGTCGGCGTTCTTCTTGTGGTCGAGGAGCTTGCCGGCGCGGTAGTAGGAGTCCATGGTGATGAGCAGGCGGCTCTGGGAATCGGCGATGCGCTCGCCGCAAGCCTGGCCCGAAAATCCGCTGAAGACCTGCGAGTGAATGACGCCCAGGCGGGCGCAGGCCAGCATGGTGATGGGCAATTCCGAGGTCATGGGCAGGTGCAGGGTCACGCGGTCCCCGCGCTTGAGTCCGCAGAAATCGCGCAGGAGCGCCGCGAACTCGTTCACCCGCACCCAGAGCTCCTGATAGGTCACGTGCTGGATCGGTTCGTTCTCCGGCTCCGGGACGAAGTGAAGGGCCGTCTTGTTCCGGTTCTTCGCCAGGTTCCGGTCCACGCAATTGAAGCAGGCGTTGATCTCTCCTCCTACGAACCATTTCCAGAAGGGGGGATTGGACGTGTCCAGGGTCTGCGTCCAGGGCTTGTACCAGGTCAGCAGGTCGGCGTACTCCTTGTAGCACTCGGGGAAGTTCTTCTCGCCGAACCGCTCGAAAACAGCCGGATCCGCGAGATTGGCCTGAGCCACGAAAGAAGCGGGGGGCTGGTAGAGCTCCTCTTCCTTCCAGTGCACCGCGAGCTGCGCTTCGTTGGGTTCGGTTGATTCTTTAGACGCCATGGCAGAGGCCTCCTTCAGTAAGCGGGGGACGAGGACTAAAGAGCAAAATGATCAACGGAGCCTGGCTCATGCAAGGGCGGCCTTCTCAGGCGGCTTGATGCTCGCCATGACCAGGGCGACGATAATCAGGCAGGCTCCCGCGATCATGAAGGCGGGCATCCAGGCGGAAACGCCTTTCCCCGCGCCCATGTCTTTGAAGTAGCCGGCCATGACGGGCCCCAGGATGCCGCCCACGCCGTAGGACGTGAAGACCCATCCGTAGTTCCGCGCCACCGTCGCGGACCCGAAGAAGTCGGCCGTGATGGCCGGGAAGAGGGCGAAGTTGCCGCCGAAGTTGAACCCGATGATGGCGGCGCCCAGATAGAGCGCGTATTCATTGCCCGCCATGAAATAGAAAGCGAACATCATGACGCCCTGGATGAGGCACATGAGGACGATGGAGCGCTTGCGCCCCAACTTGTCGGAGAAGGAACCCCACGCGATGCGGCCGATGCCGTTGGCGATGGCGTAGAAGACGCCCATGGCCGTGCCCGCCATGAGGGCCGCTTGGGCCCCGTCAATACCCGAAGCCACGAGAGCGTCCTTGGCGAAGAGGGCGATGATGCCGATGACCATGAGCCCGGCGCCAGCACCGATCATGAAGGTGAGCCAGATGATGTAGAACTGGGGCGTTTTCAGGGTCTGGTTCGGTAGCATGCCGGTGGGGATGCCGGCCCCCGTCGCCCCCTTGGCGGCCGCCTCGAACTCCTTGGGCTTGACCATCCAGATGGAGCCCACCAGAACCGAAACGAGGAAAATGACGCCGTAAATGCGGAAGGTGCCCAGAACGCCGTACGTCTTGATCAGATTGGCCCAGGGACCGGCCAGCTTGACCCAGATCAGCGCGCCGAATCCGAATCCGGCTACGGCGATGCCGGTAATGAGGCCCTTGTTTTTTGGGAACCACTGGATGCCCACCGCGATGGGGCAGACGTAGGCGAGGCCGATGCCCGCGCCACCGATGATCCCGATGCACACGAGCATGCCCCAGAACGTTCCGCCAAAGAATGAAGCAAGGATGTATCCGGCGCCGAGAAGGATGCCGCCCAGCGCGGCGACCATGCGGGGCCCTACCTTGGCCTGCCACTTTCCGGCCAGGACCATGACCACCGCGAAAACCGCCAAGCCCACCGAGAAGACCCACTGGCTCTCGGCCGCCGTGAAGCGGAAGTCGCCGGTCTTCGCCGTCAGAGCTCCCGCGAAGGCCGCCCAGGCGTAGATGGCTCCAAGGCTGAGTTGGATGAGAAGGGCTCCGAGCACAACAAACCAACGGTTCATGCGAACCTCCCTTGAGACGTGCCGTCCATTCACAACGTACCCGAGTGACCCGCGCCTAGAAGGAGTACATCACGCTTAAGGCGATTTGGTTGCCGTCGGTCGTCATGACGGGGGAGGTGATCGCGGAGTAGGAGTCCAGTTGCGCGTGCAGCCACTCGAGGCCGAGGGCGTAGGGCCCGACCTTGTAGCGGAACATCACGTCGCTCTGCCAGTTCTTGAGCCTGCCGCCCGTCGCGACCCATTGGCGGACGTCGTTATCGTTCGGGTTGTCAACCCCGTAAAAGGCGAAGGCGGAAAAACGGTCGGTGAAGTTGTAACCCACTTGCATCCACCCGCCCCATCCGGCGATATCTCCGAATTGGGTGAGGTTGCCGAACTGTTGCCCGATGGCGCGGCCGTAGTAGACGTTGCCCTGGAGCATGAACTTGGCGAGGTCAAACTTGTAGCCCGCCTCATAGGCTTTGCCGCTCATGGTGCTGTGCTCGGGGCCGTGCCCGGCGTTGAGGCCGTTCACCCCCGCGAGATCCTTGGAGTCGTAGTGGCCGACGATGTAGGCGCTCCACGCCGCGTTCGGGGAGAACTTGCCGCTGAAATTGAGACGTGCTTCGATCTGGGGCCGGAAGCCCACGCTGCCGGCGCTCTGCCACCCGATGTTGTTGCCGGGGCCGTTCCACGAGCCCTGGAAGATGCCGCCCACGAACTGCACCTTGGTGGAGGCGTTCTTGCTCGTCAGGTCCTGGTAGATATAGAGGCCCGGGAAGCGCCACCCGATGTCACCGGCGGAGCCGTAACCTAGCGGAAAAGCAATGTGGGACATGGAAACAGGCACGTTGCCGAAGAGGGGAGACCAGTCCTGCCCGAGCCTTATGGTCGTTCCGCCCTTCTGCATGTCCACGTAGGCCAGCCGCAGGCGCGGCGTCTCCTGCTCGTTGCTGAAGGCTCCCGTTCCGTTGTAGCCCCCGAAGAAATCGCCCTCGATCACGCTGTGGACCTTCCAACCGTTGGCGAGCTTGGGGCCATCAAAATCGAGGGTGAGCCTGGTGTTGCGCATGTCTCCGCCGCTGAACCACCGGTTATGCGCGGATTGCGGCGGCGAAGGCCACTGCGCGTTCTGGCCGTTTCCGAATTCAAAGGATTGGTCCTGGGAGAAAAAGGTCCCGTCAATGAAGCCCTTGATGGTGAGGACCTCGCCTCCGCCCGTTTTGACCGTCACGGGAGGAGCTACGACTTTTTCGGCCTGGGCGGCCGGAAGCTCGGCTACGGTCTTTTGGGCCTCCGCGAGCTGCGCTTTCGTTTCGGCCAGGCTCTTTTCGAGCTGGTCGACGCGCTGGATAAGCTTTTGGAGCGTTTCAGAGTCAGTCTGGGCAAGCGATGGAAGGGCGATGAAGCTTAGAAGGATGGTGCTTAGAACGGTTGTGACACCCAGTTTGGCCAGATGTTTCATACCCATTCCCGTCATCCCTTTCTCCCCCCCGACCTTTATGCGCGGCCGGTTGATCCAGGATCCGACTCTCGTCCCACCTCCTTTCCGAAGGTTTTGCCGGGCCGGTGAATGACGGGTTGTCTGGCCTAAGCCCTAACTTTCCCAACTCTAAGATACAAAAGCCGGACAGGGGTAACATTCCCCCCCCGCCCGGCAGGTGACGTTTCGGCCAACCAGGGCGGGCTCTCCCTTCCCGCCGGCAGGCCGTGGATGCTCGCTTAAACGCTCAAGACAGGGCCTTCCCGCATTTGGGGCAGAAGGCAGCCTCCGGATCGGGCACCGCCGCGCCGCACTTGGCGCAGAAGCGCGCTTCGGCCGAGGCCGCCGAACCGCCGTTTTTCTTGGGTTCCTCCGCCATGCCGTCGCGCATCTCCGACTTGAAGTTCTTGATGGTCTTGCCCATGGCCCCGCCCAACTGAGGAAGCTTGGATGCGCCGAATATCAGGACGAGAATGATCAAGATTATGATGAGTTCGGGCGTTCCGATGGTGCCGAAGAGGGCGAGGGCGGTCAAGAAGGCCATGGCGGCTCCTTATTCGACGATGACTTTGCGGTACTTCAATTTTCCCACCCGAAGAACATAGCACGCCTTGGCGTTTCTGGAAAGCAAGGCCTTCGTGTCGGTGACCTTTTCCCCGTCCAGCGTCACGCCCCCCTGCTCAAGAAGGCGCCTGGCTTCGTTCCCCGAAGAGCACAACCCAAGCTCCACCAGGAGCTTATACAGGGGCATGGCCTCCGGGGCGAGGGCGATGCGGGCTTCCTCCATGCCCTCCGGGTCCTCCCTCTTGGAAAACACCCGGTCAAAGTGCTCGGCGGCGCCCCGGGCCGCGCCAGCGCCATGGTAATAGGAAACGAGGGTGGCCGCCAGATCCCTCTTGGCCTTCATGGGATGGAGGGCGCCGGAGGCGACCTTGGCTTTCAGATCGTCCACCTCCGAAGGGGCCAGGTCGGTCGTGAGGAGGTAATACCGCCACATCATGGCGTCCGAGACGCTCATCACCTTGCCGTAGATGTCCTCGGGCGCTTCATTGATCCCGATATAATTTCCGAGGGATTTGGACATCTTCTCCACCCCGTCGGTGCCCTCCAGGAGGGGTACCGTAAGGACCACCTGCTCCTCCAGTCCATACTCGCGCATGATATCGCGGCCCACGAGGAGGTTGAAGAGCTGGTCCGTCCCCCCCAGTTCAACGTCCGCCTTGAGGGCCACCGAGTCGTAGGCCTGGGCCAATGGGTATAGAAACTCGTGAATGTGGATGGGCAACTGTCCGTGGAAGCGCTTCTTGAAGTCGTCCCGCTCCAGCATCCTGGCCACCGTGTACTTGCCGGCGAGGCGGATGAAGCCTTCGGCGCCGAGCTGAGAGAGCCACTCGGAGTTGAACCGGATGGAGGTCGTTTCCCGGTCCAGGATCTTGAAGACCTGCCGACGGTACGTCTGGGCGTTCTCCGCGACCTGCTCCCGGGTGAGCTGCGGGCGGGTGCTTTTTTTGCCCGTGGGATCGCCGATCATGCCGGTAAAATCCCCGATGACAAAGACCACGGTATGGCCCAGATCCTGAAAATGCTTCATCTTGCGCAGGACCACCGTGTGTCCCAAATGCAGGTCGGGGGCCGACGGATCGAAGCCGGCCTTGATGACCAGCGGCTCCCCGGATCTCTCCGCCCGCTGGAGCTTCTTCAGGAGGAGGGCCTCATCCACCAGGTTCACGGCGCCTTTGGTCAGATAGGTGAGGGCGTCGCCGGTGCTCATGGTCATGGGGTGTCTCCGTTCCAGATGAGGCGTTCGAGGAGGGTCCTGTAGTGTTCGGGCGTGAGGTCCAACCGGGTCCGGCGGCCTTCCACCGTCACCCGCCCTTGGCACACGAGCTCCAGGGCGAGGGGATAGAGGCGGTGCTCGTAGGAAAGGATGCGCCGGGAGAGGCTTTCCTCATCGTCCGCGGGCAAAAGGGGCACGACGGCCTGGAGGACGATGGGGCCGTGGTCCACTTCCTCGTCCACGAGATGCACGGTGCACCCGGAGAACCGCGCTCCCGCATCCAAGGCTTGCTGCTGCACGTGAAGGCCAGGGAATGCCGGCAGCAAGGCCGGATGGATGTTGAGGATTCGGTCCTTGAAGGCCCGCACGAAAACAGGCGAGAGCAGGCGCATGTAGCCCGCCAGGCAGACCACGTCCACCTCGGCCTCCCTCAGCGCCTCCACGACCTTCGCGTCGT
>JAKBES010000324.1 GCA_021833665.1 Acidobacteriota bacterium | reverse complement strand
CCCATCCTCACCACGTCGTCCAGCACGTAGCGGTAGGGGGCAAGCTTGGGCTCGGCCTTGAGGAAAGCCTCCAGCTTCTCCGCGGTGAGGCCCTTGATCTCCCCGGCGAAGAAGCTCGTGCGCGCGTCGTAGTCGGCCTTGAGGCGCTCGTAGGCGTCGAAGGCGGCCCGGTCGTCCGTGTTCGTGGCCTGGCGGAACTCCCCGTAGGCGAAGAGCTTCACCAAAACGTCGTTGGCCTCGCTTTCGAGGTTCATGGCGGCCAGGAGCCGGGCGGGGGAGGACAGGAGCGTCCCCTTGTAGGACTCCAGCTGTCCCGCCAGGGCCTTGACCTTGTCCATGTCGGCCTTCCAGGCGGCCTCATCGGCGTACATCTTTTTCAGATCGAAGCGGTACTGGGTTTTCTGCTCCCCCGGAACGGGGTTGAAGGCCGCGCCCCCCGCCGCGAGGGCAGGGACGGCTAGGGCGAGAAGCAAGCACAGGACGGCACATCGCATCGGATTCCTCCCCACAATGAAGAGACGCAGTCTAGCACGGCTCCCCGCCCGCATTCCCTCTGAGAGCCCCTGGCCAAATGGCGCAAGATACTGTAAAATAAACCTTTCGGCGAAGACCGCCCCTCGGGAGGACCGATCCATGGCCAAGGAACGCGACGAGAAAGCCATCACCACCCGGAGCCAAGACTACAGCCAGTGGTACCAGGACGTCGTCCTGCGCGCCGAGATGGCCGATTACTCGCCCGTGAAGGGCTGCATGGTGATCCGGCCCAATGGCTACGCCCTGTGGGAGAACATGCAGAAGGCCCTGGACGGCATGTTCAAGCAGACGGGCCACGTGAACGCCTATTTCCCGCTCTTCATCCCCATGTCGTTCCTCTCCAAGGAGGCGGAGCACGTGGAAGGGTTCGCCAAGGAGTGCGCCGTGGTCACCCACCACCGCCTGGGCGCGGTGGAGGGCGGCGGCGTGGGCCCGGCCCCGGACAGCGTCCTGGAGGAGCCCCTCATCGTGCGGCCCACGTCGGAAACCGTCATCTACGCCATGTACTCCAAATGGATCAAGAGCTACCGGGATCTGCCGCTTCTCCTGAACCAGTGGGCCAACGTGGTCCGCTGGGAGATGCGCACGCGTCTGTTCCTGCGCACCACCGAGTTCCTCTGGCAGGAGGGCCACACGGCCCACGCGGCCCATGAGGAGTCCTGGGGCGAGGTCACCAAGATTCTCGAGATCTACCGCCGCTTCGCCGAGGAGTGGATGGCCGTGCCCGTCCTCACGGGGGTGAAGACCGACGCCGAGAAGTTCGCGGGCGCCCTGAAGACCACCTGCATCGAAGCCATGATGCAGGACGGCAAGGCCCTCCAGGCGGGCACGAGCCACGACCTGGGGCAGAATTTCGCCAAGGCCTTCGACGTGAAGTTCCAGGACGAGACGGGCGGCTGGCAGTACTGCTGGCAGACGAGCTGGGGCGTCTCCACGCGCCTCATCGGCGCCCTCATCATGGTGCACAGCGACGACCAGGGCCTCGTGATCCCGCCCAAGCTCGCCGCGACCCATGCCGTCATCGTCCCCATCTACCGCGACGAGGCGGGGAAAGCTAAGGTTCTGGAGGTGGCGCGCCGGCTCAAGGAGCGCCTGTCCGCATCAGGCCTGGGCATCGTCCTCGACGACCGTGACACCGTCTCCCCGGGCTTCAAGTACAACGAGTGGGAGCTGAGGGGCGTGCCCGTCCGCCTGGAGATCGGCCCCCGCGACGTGGAGCAGGGCGTGTGCGTGGCCGTGCCCCGCGTGCCCACCCGCGAGCTGCGCGAGGGGGAGAAGCGCCAGAAGGAGACCCTCGCCCTGGACGGCGCGCCCGAGCACCTGAAGGCGCTCCTCGACGACCTTCAGAAGGCGCTCTATGCCCGCGCCCTTCAATTCCGCGAAGAGCATAGCTACACGATCGACGACTACGCGCAGTTTCAGACCGACATCGAGAAGGGCGGGTTCTTCTGGGCTCACTGGTGCGGGTCGGGCGCCTGCGAGGCCAAGATCAAGGACGAGACCAAGGCCACCATCCGCTGCGTGCCCTTCGAGGCCAAGAAGGAACCGGGCGCTTGCATGGTCTGCGGGGCCCCGAGCGAGCAGCGCGTCGTTTTTGCCAGGGCGTATTGACCGAGATGAGGAGATGGCGAGATGCCGAGATGCCGACCATGACGGAACCCGGGCCAGAGATGGATGACCGCTTCATCTCGGCATCCCCTCAATGCATCACCTCCCCGTCACGAAAGGTCACGCCATGACAAACCCTGAAAAGCTCCCCCGCCTCCGCCTGCAGAAGGGCCGAGAGAAGCGCGTCAAGTCGGGCCACCCCTGGGTCTTCTCCAACGAACTTCAGGAGATCCCGGCGCTGGCCCCGGGCGTCCTCGTGGCCGTGGACGATCCCGGCGGCGAGCCTCTGGGCATCGGCTACTACAGCCCCCGCACCCTCATCGCCGTGAGGTGGCTCCAGCGCGGGGGGAACCCGGTCCTTCCCGAGCGCTGGCTGGAGGACCGCCTGGAGCGGGCCATGGCGCGCCGAAGGGAGCTCTACCCGGGCGAGGACTGCGTGCGCCTCGTGTTCGGAGAGGCGGACGCCCTTCCCGGCCTGGTGGTGGACCGCTATGGCGCCTCGCTCGTGCTCCAAACCCTCACGGCGGGCATGGAACTCCTGCGCCCGCGCGTGGAGCCGGCCCTCCTGGCCATGACGGGCTGCAAGGTCCTCGTCCGCAAAGACGACAACCCCATGCGTGAACTGGAAGGCCTGCCCCGCGCCGTCCAGGAAGTGCCCGAAGGGTCGCCCCTCAAGGCCTCCGTCTCCTACCTGGGGCTGGCCCTCACGGTCCCCTTGGTGGACGGCCAGAAGACGGGCCTTTTCCTGGACCAGCGGGAGAACGTCCGGGCCTTCCTGGGCCGCCTCGCGCCCGGCGCGGCCGTATTGGACGCCTTCTGCTATCAGGGCGTGTGGGGCATGGCGGCCCTGAAATCGGGGGCCGCATCCTGCGAGTTCGCCGATGCCTCCATGGCGGCCTGCGAAGGCGTGGAGGCGTCGCTCAAAGCGAACGCCCTGCCCGAGAGCGAGATCCACAACGGAGACGCTTTCGACGTCCTCGGCGCCCTCAAGGCCGCGGGGAAGACCTTCGATGCCGTGGTGTGCGACCCTCCGGCCTTCGCCAAATCCAAGAAGCACCTGAAGGAGGCGCTCAAGGGTTACGGCAGGCTGAACCAGCTCGCCCTCGGGCTCGTGAAGCCCGGGGGCCTTCTCGTGGCGTGCTCTTGCTCGCACCACGTGTCCCGTGAGGACTTCCGCGAGGTGCTCCGCGAGGCCGCCGTCCGGGCCCGCCGCGAAGTTCAGCTCCTGGAGTTCCGAGGCGCCGCTCCCGATCATCCGGTCATGTTGAGCTTCCCCGAAGGAGACTACCTCAAGGCCGCGTTCTTGAGGGTGACTTAGGGAGCAGGGAGCTGAGAGCAGGGAGCGGGGAGCAGGAAGCGGGGAGCTGGGAGCAGACAAGCGCCGCCTTCGAGAGGCGGACACCTTTCCGGTCTCCTGATCACCGGGTCGCCTCCCTTGGAATGCCAGCCTCCTGGTCCGATGTTGACGGGTATGGAGGTAGCTCTCATGCAGTACCGCACTCTGGGAAGAACGGGCCTTGAGGTCTCCGTCGTGGGCTACGGTGCCTGGGCCATCGGCGGCAACATGTGGGGCCCCCAGGACGACAAGGACGCCCTCGCCGCTATCTCGCGCGCGTGGGATCTGGGCTGCACCTTCTATGACACGGCGGCGGTCTACGGAGACGGCCACAGCGAGGAACTCATCGGGCGGTTCGTGAAGGAGACGGGCCACCGGCCCGCCATCGCCACC
>JAKBES010000323.1 GCA_021833665.1 Acidobacteriota bacterium | reverse complement strand
CCGCGGCCTGGGAGTTCACGGACGCCGACCGGACCCTGCGGGAATCGCCCATCAACCGGTACCTGCGGGCACCCGGCGTCCTGCACCCGGGGGACACGCTGGTGGCCCTCCCCGAGGGCGGGGAGGTCTACCTCTACACGGCTCCCGCCGCCATCGGCTACACCTACTTCCAGCCGCTCGACAGGCACTACAACGACCTGCGCGACCACGAGATCGCGGCGGCGCAGATGACCAAGGAGCGGCCGCGATTCGTGCTGATGCCCGAGGCCATGGAGAAGGATTATCTGGACCCGCGCTCCCCCGTGGCGGCGGTGATCGAGAGCGATTACCGGCGAGTGGGTGTGGTCGGCGACGGCGTGGTGTACGAGCGATCCCCATAGGCGAGAGCCCCGTGCCCCCGAAGGCGTGGCGCGGCCGCCCTCGGCCGCGATGCCCCTTGTGCTCTGCCGGCGGGCGAGGGCGCCCGCCCCACGGGAAGGGTCTCCGGCAGGTGGAGCGCCCTCTAGAGCGCGACGCGTGGGGTGGCCAGGCACGGCCGCCCGTACGGGGTTCGGGCGGCCAAAAGCAGGGTGGCATAGTACAATACACCCGGCGGGCCATGGGTGCCCCGAGGGAAGAGGCCGATCTCGGGAGGGGCGAAGGTGGCGATGACGGACCGGCTCCGCAAGATCCCGAAAGAGCTCTGGATGGCCCTCGTCCTGGTGGGCCTCACCGCCTCGGCCTACTTCTACGTGGCCTACTGCGGCTTCGTCCAGTACGACGACCAGCTCTTCGTCACCGATAACCCGGTGGTGCAGGCCGGCCTCACCTGGAAGGGGGCCGTCTACGCCTTCACCCACGCACCCATGCACCTGTACACGCCGCTCGCCCTGCTCTCGCACATGCTCGACTGCCAGCTCTTCGGGCTCAGCCCGGCAGGCGCCCACCTGATGAGCCTGTTCTACCACCTCCTCTGCACCCTCCTGGTCTTTTTCCTGTTGGACAAGATGACGCACGAGCCGTGGCCGAGCTGGGCGGTGGCCGCGCTCTTCGGCCTGCACCCGATGCATGTGGAGGCGGTGGCCTGGATCGCCGAGCGCAAGGAGGTCCTCTCGACCCTCTTCGGCCTCCTGGCCCTGATCGCCTATGCCTTCTACGCGGAGAGCCGGAGCAGGCGGGCCTACTGGCTGGTCTTCGTCTGCCTCCTCCTGAGCCTGCTCTCCAATCCCATGCTCGTAACCCTGCCTCTTCTCCTGCTCCTTCTCGATATTTGGCCCCTCGGCCGCCTGGAGCTCTTCGAGGGCTGGCCGCCTCAGGAGGATGGCAAGGCCCCGCCGTGGCCCAACCGGCTGAAGCCAGGGTGGCTGAGAGAGCTGTGGCCGCTCCTCAAGGAAAAGATCCCCCTCTTCCTGCTGGTCTTCGCCTTCAGCGTCGGGACCTACCTCTCCAACAAGCTGGGCGGCACGTTGATCGGCGCCGGGCACCTGCCCCTCTTCCTCAAGATTGAAACCGCTCTTTACGCCTACGGCCAGTATATCGCCAAGCTCCTTTTGCCCGTAGGCCTCAGCGTTTTCTACCCGATACCGAATCTCCGCCTGGCACCCCTCGCCGTGCTACCTCCGCTGCTCCTGCTCATCGCCGTCACGCTCCTCGCCCTGCGGTTGGTGCACCGAGCGCCCTACCTTCTGGTGGGATGGTTGTGGTTTCTCGGCACGCTGGTGCCCGTCATCGGCCTCATCCACGTGGGCTCCATGCAGGCCTACGCCGACCGCTACACCTACTTCACCTACACGGGCGCCTTCATCTTGCTCGTCTGGCCGGCCTACCGGTGGGTGAAGGGGCGAGGGCTGCGGGCCAGGGTGGCGCTGTACCTCTTCTCGCTCCTTCTGGCGGTATTGGGCCTCCAGACGGCCTTCCAGGTCATGGTCTGGCGCAACACCGAGACCCTATTTCGGCACTCCATCGAGGTGGCTCCGCAGGGCAACTACGTGGCGCTGGGGAGCCTGGGCATGGAGCTGTTCAACAAGTACAAGAACATCGAAGGGGCCAGAGAGCTTCTCGAGAAGTCCCTCCTGATTGCGGCCACCACCACCTCCCTGCAAAATTACGGCACCGTCCTCCTTCGGGAGGGGCTTTTCCCGGAGGCCGAGGCCATTTTCCGCCGGTCGCTGGCGATGCGCGGGAGCAACAAGGAGCAGCTCCTCGCCAACCTAGCCTTCACATGCGTCCGGGAGGAAAAATACGCCGAGGCCCTGGAGTTCGCCCATCAAGCCCTGGCCCTCTCGCCCCATGACGACCACGCCAAGCAGGACGAGGCGGACGCCCTCCTGGGTCTGGGGAGGTGCCAGGAGGCGGAGCGGCTCGCCAGGGAAGCGCTGGCGCCGGACTCCTCCAATCGCCTTTGGATGGTCCGGCTGGCCGCGGCTCTCTGGGGAGAGGGCCGAGACGCCGAGGCGAAGCAGCTCGTCCAGAAGGCCCTTGCGGAGAGCCACGGCAGCGTGATCGTCCTGTTCGAAACAGTTCAGGAGCTGCTCATGATTCCGCACCCCGACCCGTCCGTGCAGCAGGAAACGCTGGCCATGGCCCGGCAGGCCTGCCAGTTTACCCAGGGGCAACAGCCTTGGTACCTGTTCCTGCTGGGGCGGGCCTTGAAGGCGAGCCGCCAGGATCGGGAGGCCGCCGTGATCTTCCAGGGCTGCCTCGCCAGAGCCCACGGGCGCCACATGCCCGGCCTCGATCGGATGGTTCTGGGGGAGTTGAAGGGTCTGGCCTCGCAGGAGAAGGAAGAGAAGCGTTAGGCGGGAGACGGGGTTCCGGACAAGCCGAAATGACGCCTCCCTTGCCCGTTGCTTAGGAAGTCTCCGTTCTGAGGTCGTCATTCTGAGGCCGCTGTTGCATAGGGCTCCCCCGGAAGAATCTCGGACGCCGCTCCTGCAAGGCCTATGTTTGAGATTTTTTTCCGAGTCGCCGTTCGCAAGCCGCCTCAGGGCGGGCTCTCCTTCGGGGCCCTTTGCTGGCTGCCCTCGGGATGAGCTCATCTCACACGAGTTCCATCCCTCACGGGCGAGAGGCGCTCTCATGGGGTGTTCTAACGAGCGAAGCGAGTCCAGAACCCGGGGCGGTGAAGAAGGGGGATTGCGCCGTCCTAGCCCCCGGCGCCGGTTTCTGCACGACGGGATCCTGAGTCAGCGGCCCTCTGAAGGGTGCCTCAGGATGACGCCACGATGGCGGGGCCGTGGGCCGGGCCTTCAGCGGTCTCTCCCATTCGCCATCCGCCTTTCCGCGCGGTGCCTGTGCGCATCGGCGGTGACTCCTTTAAGGCGCCCCTTAAAAGAAAAGGCCCCCAGACCGGGGGCCCTTCTTCGAGACGTAGATGGCGTTCCGGCCTACTGGCAGGTGACCTGCTTGCCGCCGGGGGCGATGAGGAAGGAGCTGCCTTCCCAGACGATGTCGCACTCGAAGCAGGTGGTGCTCTGGCTGTAGAGGGTGGAATCGGAAGGTGCCAGGGTCACGCTGCCAAATGCATCAACGGCCCCGTCCTTGCCATAGGACGCGACGGCGAATTCGCTGGTTACGCTCTTGGCCTGATAGGGCGTATTCCAGGGATCGGGGTTGGGAATCACCTTGATGTAGTCGGGAGTGAGGGCCGACACGATGCTGGCTCCGGTGCAGCCTCCGTTGTAGGTCGCCCCGCCAGCCCCGCCCGGATAAAAGTTCGTGTCGGTGGCGTAGGACTGGAAGGCGGTGGCGAGGGAGTTCACCTCACCCATGGCCCTCTTCTGCTTGGCGCGCTGGATGGCGGAGAGCAGGTTGGGGATGGCGATGGCGGCAATGATGCCGATGATCGCCACGACGATGAGGAGCTCGATCAGCGTAAAACCTTTCTGTTTCTTC
>JAKBES010000050.1 GCA_021833665.1 Acidobacteriota bacterium | reverse complement strand
GCCCGCCCTTCCCGTACAAGTTCAAGTTCAAATTTTCCGGCTGCCCCAACGACTGCGTGGCTTCCATCGCCCGTTCCGACATGTCCGTCATCGGCACGTGGAAGGACGAGATCCAGCAGGATGACGCCGAGGTCGCCGCCTACGCCGCCGCCGGCATGGATATCCAGAACGACGTCTGCGCCAACTGCCCCAGCAAGTGCATGAAGTGGGACGGGAAGAAGCTCAGCATCGACAATCACGAGTGCGTGCGCTGCATGCACTGCATCAACGTGATGCCCAAGGCCTTGAGGCCCGGCAAGGAGAGGGGCGCCACCATCCTCATCGGCGCCAAGGCCCCCATCGTCCAGGGCGCCCTGCTCGCCTCGGTCCTGGTTCCCTTCGTCCCCGCGGACGAGCTCATGGATACCCTCAAGGAGCTCGTGTCCAGGGTCTGGGAGTTCTGGGATGAGTACGGCAAGAACCGCGAGCGCATCGGCGAGCTGATCCAGCGCGTGGGCATGTCCAACTTCCTCGACGCCATCGGCCTGGACCCGATCCCGCAGATGGTCACGGCGCCGCGCGACAATCCCTACATCTTCTTCAAGGGCGAGGAATAGGGGAGGCTTCGCAGGGAATTCGGGCCGCCGTAAGGCGCGGCCCTTCGAGATTGAGGAGATGAACGATGGCAGCAGAACCCGTCAAGAGAATCACCGATATCGGACCGCCGAGCTACGAGAAGTTCCTGCATCCCGTCATCAAAAAGAACTACGGGCTGTGGAAGTACCATGAAACCCTGGCCCCCGGCGTGCTGTGCCACGTCGCCGAGTCGGGCGACAAGCTGTTCACGGTTCGCGCCGGTTCGCCGCGCCTGCTCAGTGTCCAGTCCATCCGGCTCTTCGCGGATCTGGCGGACAAGTACTGCGGCGGCTACCTGCGCTTCACGAGCCGGAACAACGTCGAATTTCTCATGGACAACAAGGACAACATCGAGGCGCTGAAGAAGGACCTTCTGGCCAACGGTTTCCCCGTGGGCGGCACCAACAACGCCGTCAGCAACATCGTCCACACGCAGGGGTGGGTCCACTGCCACTCCTCCGCCACGGACGCGTCGGGAATCGTCAAGGCCGTCATGGACGCCCTGTACGACCGCTTCACCCACGAGAACCTCCCCGCCAAGCTCCGCATCGCGCTGGCCTGCTGCCTGAACATGTGCGGCGCCGTGCACTGCTCGGACATCGCCATCCTGGGTGTCCACCGCAAGCCCCCGAAGGTCAACCACGACACCCTGCCCAAGACCTGCGAAGTGCCCACCCTCATCGCCTCGTGCCCCACGGGCGCCATCCGCCCCGCCACGGTCAACGAAAAGCAGTCCGTGGAAGTGGTGGAGGACCAGTGCATGTACTGCGGCAACTGCTACACGGTTTGCCCGTCCATGCCGCTGAACGATCCCGACAACGACGGCATTTCCATCTGGGTCGGCGGCAAGGTGAGCAACGCCCGCACGACGCCCAAGTTCTCCAAGCTGGCCATCCCCTTCATCCCCAACAACCCCCCGCGCTGGCCCGAGGTGGTGGAGGCGGTGGTGAACATCGTTGAGGTCTACGCCAAGAACGCCAGGAAATACGAGCGCATGGGCGAGTGGATCGAGCGCATCGGCTGGCCGAAATTCTTCGAGCTGACGGGCATCGAGTTCACGCGTTACCACATCGACGACTTCAAGAACGCGGGCCTGACCTACGCCAGGTCGACCCACATCAAGTTCTAGTGAGGAGTGAGGTGTGAGGAGCAAGGCGGGCGGGACGAACGACGAAGGCGCCGTCACCGGCGTGCTCCGCGGTTCCATCGCTCCTTGCTCCTCCCCTCCGGCTCGCTGATAGGAGAGGACCATGGCCGTGACCCATGAAGCGCTGGCCGACGAGATGTTCCATATGGTGTCCGAATACTATGGCAAGAAAAACCTGAAGGCGGGCGACCTGACCAAGGCCATGATCGCCAAACACGGCGAGGCCGAGTGCACGAAGGACGACTGCAAGGCCGCCATCCGCATCCTCATGGATTCGGGCCGCTGCGTGTACAGCTACTTCGGGGGAAGCTTCATCACGCTGCCCCACAAGGAAGGCGCCGCGCCCGATTGACGGCGAGCCGGGCGGGCGACGGGGACTACCCGGCCCGCCGCCCTCGATGGTTGGAGATAGGGTTTGAGCGGAGGACGAAACCATGGCACAGAAAGCGGCTGAAAATCTGGAAGAGCTGGTGGCCCTCCTCAAGCGCTGGCAGGACATCGAAGTCCAGACCGTTGCGCAGACCACCGCCGTCATGGAGAAGACGGGGAATCCCCTGATCCGGCTCGTGATGGAAATCATCCGGCAGGACTCGGCCATGCACAAGCGAGTCCAGCAGGTGATTTTGGACAGCCTGGAAAAGCAGGCCATCTCGCTCACGCCCGAGGAACTCGGCGACGTATGGGACATGATCGAGAAGCACGCCGAGATGGAGAAGGAAACCATCGCCCTCGCCGAAAAGGCCCGCAAGAACTGCCGGCTCTTCGCCCAGCGGCACTTGCTGACCTACCTCATCGAGGACGAGCAGAAGCACGACAGGCTCCTTGGGCAGCTCGAGGACTTCAAGCGAAATCTCTATCCGTACGCGTAGAGGAGTGAAAAGCGACAAGTGAACAGTGAAAAGTAAAAAGTGAAAGGCGAGTGAGAAAACCAGAACTGGCAATAAAGGCCTTTTGACTTCTTACTTCTAACTTTTTACTCCATATCTTCAGCGCTCTTTCGAAGGACGGAAAAATGGGCCTCTTCAAGGAAGTGAAGAAACCGGTCATCAAGGCGGGCGGGAGCACGGGCGGAGAAATCAGCCCAATGCGGCCGAAGTACGCGGAAAAGACGCCGCCCTGCGTAGGTAATTGCCCCAGCGGCACGGATATCCGAGGCCTCCTCACGACCATCGCGCAGGCGGAAGCCTACGGGCGCACCAACGACCAAGCCTTTGAACTGGCCTGGCGCCTGGTCACCGAGAAGAATCCCTTTCCGGCCACCTGCGGCCGGGTCTGCCCGCACCCCTGCGAGGCGGGCTGCAACCGCAACGAGAAGGAAGGGCCGGTGGCGGTGAACGCCATTGAGCGCTTCATCGGCGATTTCGCCCTCGGCAAAGGCCTGAAGCCCGCAAAGCTCACGGAAGAAGCGCGGACGGAAAAAGTGGCCGTGGTAGGTGCCGGCCCCGCGGGGCTCTCCTGCGCGTACCAGCTCGCCCGGCGCGGGTACTCCGTGACCGTGTTCGAGGCCTTCAGCAAGCCCGGCGGCATGCTCCGCTACGGCATTCCGGCGTACCGGCTCCCGCGGCAGGTCCTGGACGCGGAGATCCAGCGGATCTTGGACCTCGGCGTGAACCTCCAGTGCAATTTCGTGATCGGGAAGGACAAGTCCCTCGACGATCTGCGCGCCGAATACAAAGCCATCTTCGTGGGGCTCGGAGCCCATAAGGGCATCAAGCTCAGGGTACCCGGAGAAGAGGCTCCCAACGTGTTCTCGGGTACGGAGTTCTTGAATAAGGTCAACAGCGGCGAAGAGGTCCAGGTGGGCACCAAGGTCCTCGTCATCGGCGGCGGCGACACGGCCATCGACGCGGCGAGGGTGAGCAAGCGCCTGGGCGCCGACGTGACCCTCCTGTACCGCCGCACCCGGGCCGAGATGCCCGCCATCGCCCCGGAAATCGAGGGGGCCCTGGAAGAGGGCGTGGCCATCGACTACCTGGTTGCCCCCGTAGAAGTCCTCGTGAAGGACGGGGTGGCCGTGGGCCTCAAGTGCATCCGCATGGAACTGGGCGAGCCCGACGCCTCGGGCCGCCGGAGGCCCGTGCCCAAGGCCGGATCGGAGTTCGACATGGACGCCACGGCCATCGTGGCCGCCATCAGCCAGGAACCCGCCTTCGACGGGTTCGAATCCCTCCGCGACGGCAAGAACTGGATCGCCGTGGACGAGTGGGGCGTCACCAAAGAAGACGGGGTCTACTCGGGCGGCGACGACGTGGAGCTGGGCCTGGCCACCATCGCCATCTCCCAGGGCCGCTTCGCGGCGGAGGCCATCGACGCCCGGTTCCGGGGTTTGGAGCTGGAGAAGCGCGCCAAGCCCACCCTCGTCAAAACAGATCACATGAAGATCGGATGGTACAAGGAGGCGGTCCGCCACGAGCGGCCGCACGTGCCCGCCGACCAGCGCGGCAAGGACACGGAGATCGAGCTCGGGCTCACGCCGGAGCAGGCCGTGGATGAGGCCAAGCGGTGCATGTCCTGCGGCATGTGCATGGACTGCGAGACCTGCTGGATGTACTGCACCAACAGCTGCTTCGTGAAGCTCCCCAAGGGCGAGCACTACCGCATCAAGCTCGAGGTATGCAACGGCTGCAAGAAGTGCGCGGAAGAGTGCCCCTGCGGGTATATCGATTTGATCTAGAGGTGCCGCGGCGGGGAAACCCGGCGGGAGAAACCTGGCGAGCGGCCCCCTCGGGGGCAGATCCACTGGACGCCGGAACAGGGCCAAATCCGGCAGGAGGTAGAGACCGTGCCGACACTCGAACTGAACGGAAAAGCTTACGTGGTGGACGAGGACGGATTCTTGGAAGATCCCACTGTCTGGAACGAGGACGTGGCCAAGGATTTCGCCGGCATCGAGGGCATCACCGACCTCACCGAAGAGCACTGGAAGATGATCAACTACCTGCGGAACTATTATCTGCAGTTCGGGATCGCCCCCATGATCCGCAAGCTGTGCAAGGAGACGGGGTTCCCGCTGAACAAAGTGTATGAGCTGTTCCCCTCTGGCCCGGCCAAGGGGGCCTGCAAGCTCGCCGGCCTGCCCAAGCCCACGGGCTGCGTGTAAGACGAGGCGGCAGGAATCGGCGGCGGGGAGCCGGGCGGCCACAAGGCGCCGCAGCGGCTCCCGGCCTCCGGTTCCCGGCGCGCATGCCGGCGTACGCCGGTGCGTGAGGGGGGGGAGGGGGCCGATGGCCCTGATGGAGTCATTGCACGGAAGGAGAGCCGCCATCCTGGAGAGGTGGCTCCAAGGGGTGATGGAGACGTATCCCGCGGAGACGGGACGCTTCTTCACGCAGGTGAAGGATCCCTTCGCCAACCCCGTGGGAGCCACCCTCTCCAGGGAACTTGCCGTCCTGTGCGACGGCGTCCTCGGGCTGGCCAAACCGGCCGAGGTCGCACCGGCCCTTGAATCCCTCATCAAACTGCGAAGCGTCCAGGACTTCTCGGCCTCCCAAGTGGTCTCCTTCATCTTCTTCCTGAAGCAGATCGCCAGGGAGCAGGCGGGGGAGGCCCTTCGGGCCGCGCCCATGGCCGCCGAATGGGCGGCCTTCGACGCGAGGGTGGACGATCTGGCCCTGAGCGCGTTCGACATTTACTCCGCCAACAGAGAAACGATCTGCGACATCAGGCTGGGCGAGATGAGGAGAAAGATCTTCATGTTGGAGAAGGCGAGCCGCCTCTTCGACGAAGATCCCGAGCCCAGCGGCTCTTGATCCTGAAGGCCAGAGGCCGCCCGCGGAAGGCATGTCCGCGCGGTGCTCTGTGCGAATGGGCCCCAAGAAGGGAGGCAGCGGTTCATGAGTGCCTTGTATTCCCTGTTGACCGTTCTGGTCTTGATCCTCCTGGCCTACTTCGGCGTGGCGTCGGCGCACCTCGGGGTCCTGTTCGGGACGGTCATTCCGTTCGCGGCCATCGCCGTATTCCTAGCCGGCCTGGCGTACCGCGTCGTGAAGTGGGCCAACACGCCCGTGCCCTTCCGTATCCCCAGCACGTGCGGGCAGCAGAAGTCCCTGCCCTGGATCAAGCAGGGCCGCCTGGAGAGCCCCTCCACGGCCCTCGGCGTCCTGGGCAGGATGGCCCTTGAAGTGCTGCTGTTCCGGTCGCTCTTCCGCAACACCAAAGCCGAACTCAGAGACGGCCCCAGGCTCGTCTACGGCGAGAACAAGTGGCTCTGGCTGGGCGCCCTGGCGTTCCACTGGACGTTCCTCGTGATCTTCCTGCGCCACCTGCGGTTCTTCATGGAGCCCGTGCCCCGCCTGGTGAATTTGCTGGCGGACGTGGACGGCTTCTTCCAGGTGGGCGCTCCGGTCCTGTACGTGACGGACCTGGTGATCCTGGCGGCCCTCCTCTACCTCCTGTTCAGGCGGCTGCGGGATCCGCAGATCAGGTACATCTCCCTCTTCACGGACTACTTCGCCCTGTTCCTGCTCCTGGGGCTGGCCGGCTCGGGCGTCCTCATGCGCTACTTCACCCGCGCCGACATCGTGGCGATCAAGGAGCTGGCCATCGGGCTGGTGACCTTCTCTCCCGTCATTCCCAAGGAGGTGGGGCCCCTGTTCTTCGTGCACCTTTTCCTCCTCTGCGTGCTTCTGGCCTACTTCCCCTTCAGCAAGCTCATGCACGCCCCCGGGGTCTTCCTCAGCCCCACGCGCAACCTGGCCAACAACAACCGGATGAAACGCCACGTGAATCCGTGGGACTACCCCGTGAAGGTGCACACCTACGCCGAGTGGGAAGAGGAGTTTCACGACAAGATCAAGGCGGCTGGCCTGCCTTTGGATAGGGAGTAGCCATGGCGGAGAAGCAACCCAAACCCGAGGACCTGGCGCAGGTCGACTACCGGCCCCCCAAGAAGGGCTGGATGGACCCCCACGTGGACTTCCGCAAGGGGACTTACTGCTACAGCGCCCTGGCCAAGAACATCGAGTACCTGGGCATGCCCAATCCCAGGGATTGGCAGCCCTTCAACGCCGACTGGAAGCTGCCCCCCAACTGGAAGCAGATCATTCTGGACGGCATGAAGGACCGGCTGGAGAAGTACCGATCCTTCCGCCTCTTCATGGACATATGCGTGAGGTGCGGGGCCTGCGCCGACAAGTGCCACTTCTACGTGGGCTCGGGTGACCCCAAGAACATGCCCGTTCTCCGGGCCGAGCTGATCCGCTCGGTCTACCGCCGCTATTTTACGCCTGCGGGGAAGGCCTTCGGCGCCCTGGCGGGCGGCCGCGAGCTCACGGAGGACGTGATCAAGGAGTGGTTCTACTACTTCTACCAGTGCACCGAGTGCCGCCGTTGCTCCGTCTTCTGCCCCTACGGCATTGACCAGGCGGAGATCACCATGATCGGCCGCGAGCTGCTCAACCTCCTGGGGCTCAACATCAACTGGGTCATCGAACCCGCGGCCAACTGCTTCCGCACGGGCAACCACCTGGGCATCCAGCCCCACGGCTTCGCGGATTCCATCGGATTCGCCGTGGACGAGCTGGAGGAGATCACGGGCGTCCGGGTGGAGGCTCCCATCAACCGCAAAGGGGCGGAGGTCCTGTTCGTGACGCCCTCCGCCGACTACTTCGGCACGCCCCACTACTACACCCTCCTGGGCTACCTCCAGCTCTTCCACGAGATCGGGCTGGACTATACGTGGAGCGCCTTCGCCGGGGAGGGCGGCAACTTCGGGCTCTTCACCAGCCACGAGATGATCAAGCGCCTGAACAACAAGATCTACGCCGAAGCCAAGCGCCTGGGCGTGAAGTGGATCATCGGCGGGGAATGCGGCCACATGTGGCGGGTGATCCACCAATATATGGACACCATGAACGGCCCCGCGAACTTCCTGGAAGTGCCCAAGTCTCCCATCACGGGAACCGTCTTCGAGAACGCCAAATCCACGAAGATGGTGCACATCACGGAGTTCACCTCGGACCTCATCAGGAACGGGAAGCTCAAGCTCGATCCTACCCGGAACGACCACTGGAACGTGACCTTCCACGACTCGTGCAACCCGGCCCGCGCCATGGGCCTTTTCGAAGAGCCGCGCTACGTCATCAAGAACACCTGCCGGAACTTCCACGAGATGCCGGAGAACACCATCCGCGAACAGACCTTCTGCTGCGGGAGCGGCGCGGGCCTGGGCACGGACGAGAACTTCGAGATGCGCATGCGGGGCGGCCTGCCCAGGGCCAACGCCGTGAAGCACGTGCACGAGACCAAGGGCGTCAACGTCCTCTCCTGCATCTGCGCCATCGACAAGGCCAACCTCTCGACCCTCATGGAGTACTGGGTTCCCGGCGTGGAGGTGGCGGGCATTCACGAGTTCGTGGGCAACGCCCTGGTGATGAAGGGCGAGAAGGAGCGGACCACGGACCTTCGCGGCACGCCGCTGCGGGGAAAGGAGGCGGCCCATGCGTGACCGAGGGCTGATCTTCACGGGCCTGGTGCTCTTCCTGGGGCTCATCACCTTCCCCGTCTGGTACAACCTCGCCTCGGGGACGTCGTCCAAACCCCCGGAACTGAAGCTTCCCACCGCGGAAAAGCAGTGCGTGGCTCCCACCGAGACCATGCGCATGTCCCACATGGAGATGCTCATCACCTGGAGAGACCAGGTGGTGCGCCAGAACGACCGGACCTACGTGGCCGCCGACGGCAAGCGCTACGACATGAGCCTCACCAACACGTGCCTCAAATGCCACGACAACAAGGCCGAGTTCTGCGACAAATGCCACGACTACGCGGGCGTCAAACCCTACTGCTGGGACTGCCACATTGACCCCAAACTGGTCCAGAGGAGCAAGGGATGACCATCCACAGACGAACATTCCTTGGCGTCGCCGGGCTTTCGGCGGTGGCGCTCGCGGGGAAGTCCACCATCGGCGCCCTCGCGAAGGCCGGGGAGGAGGCCGCCCCCGCGGCGGGCACCGCCACCCGCTGGGCCATGGTGATCGATCCGCAGCGCTGTCTGAGGAAAGAGGGCTGCAAGGACTGCATCGGCGCCTGCGACAAGGTCCACAACGTGCCCCTGTTCCAGGACAAGGACCACGAGGTGAAGTGGATCTGGAAGGAGCCCTTCGAGAACGCCTTCACCGGCGAGGAGAATCCTTACACGGCCGAGGCCCTCAAGGATAAGCCCGTGCTGGTCTTCTGCAACCACTGCGACAATCCGCCGTGCGTGCGCGTCTGCCCCACCAAGGCCACGTGGAAGCGGGAGGACGGCATTGTCATGATGGACTGGCACCGGTGCATCGGATGCCGGTACTGCATGGCGGCCTGCCCTTACGGGTCCAGGAGCTTCAACTGGCTCGACCCGCGCCCGCGGATTCCGGCCCTGGATCCCGAGTTCCCCACGCGCACCAAGGGCGTGGTGGAGAAGTGCACCTTCTGCGAGGAGCGCCTGGCCAAGGGCGAGCAGCCCGCGTGCGTGGAGGCCTGCCCCGAGAAGGCCCTCGTCTTCGGCAATCTGGACGACCCGGCGTCGGAAGTGCGGTCCCTCCTGAGGGAGCACTTCACCATCCGGCGCAAGCCCGAACTGGGCACCCAACCCGAGATCTATTACATAGTGTGAGGTGCGGCCCATGTTCATGTTCGAGAAAGCGGTCGTCGGGGGCAAGCGATATTGGGCCTGGATCGGCGCCCTCTCCGCGGTCATCCTGGTCGGGTTCCTCTGCTACCTCCTCCAGCTCACCGAAGGGTTGGGCATCACGGGCCTGAGCCGGAACGTGACCTGGGGCATGTACATCGCCCAGTTCACCTTCTTCGTGGGGGTGGCGGCGTCGGCCGTCATGGTGGTGCTGCCCTACTACCTGCACAACTACAAGGCCTTCGGGAAGCTCACCATCCTGGGCGAGTTCCTGGCCATCTCAGCGGTCACCATGTGCATGCTCTTCATCTTCGTGGACATGGGGCAGCCCACGCGCATCCTCAACGTGATGCTCCATCCCACGCCCGGTTCCATGATGTTCTGGGACATGATCTCCCTCTCGGGCTACCTGGTCCTCAACGCCCTCATCGCCTACGTCACGCTGAGCTCGGAGCGGAAGGAAGTGCCTCCGCCGCACTGGATCAAGCCCATCATCATCCTGTCCATCCCGTGGGCCGTGTCCATCCACACCGTCACGGCATTCTTGTACAACGGCCTTCCGGGCAGGTCCTTCTGGCTCACGGCCATCCTGGCGCCGCGCTTCCTGGCTTCGGCCTTCGCCGCGGGCCCCGCACTCCTGATCCTGCTGTGCATGATCATCCGCAAGCTCACCAAGTTCGACGTGGGCTCCGAGCCCATCCAGAAGCTCGCGGTCATCGTGACCTACGCCATGATCGTGAACATCTTCTTCGTCCTGATGGAGATCTTCACGGTCTTCTACAGCCAGATCCCCGAGCACATGGAGCACTTCAAGTTCCTCTTCGTGGGCCTGCAGGGACAGGCGCCCCTGGTGCCCTGGATGTGGACGTCCATGATCCTCGCGGCGGCATCCATTTTCCTCCTGCTGGTGCCGCGCTACCGGCGCAACGAGAAGGTGCTCGCGGTGACGTGCGTCATGGTCTTCGCGTCGCTCTGGATCGACAAGGGGCTCGGGCTGATCATCGGCGGCTTCACGCCGTCGCCCCTGAACGTGGTCACGAGGTACGTGCCCACGGCGCCGGAGCTGGCCATCGTGGTGGCCATCTGGGCCATCGGCCTCCTCATGATCACGGTGTTTTACAAGATCGCGTTATCGGTTCGGGAGCGCCTGGCCGAGTAGGGTACCTAACCTTGACGAAGAAGCACATCGGAAGCGTGGTTTTCGGAAACCCAATTTAAGGAGGTCGTCCATGAGCAAGCTGGTCCCCCCGCATGGCAGTAAAGAACTCAAGTGCCTCTTGCTTGAAGGCAAGGCACTCGAGGAAGAGATCAAGAAGGCCCGAGGCCTGAAGAAGGTCCCCATCACCAGCCGCGAAACCGGCGACCTCATCATGATGGGCATCGGCGGATTCACGCCCCTGGACGGATTCATGGGCTACGCCGATTGGAAGGGCGTGTGCGACGAGTACAAGATGCCCTCCAAGAAGGGGCTCTTCTGGCCCATCCCCATCACCCTCTCCGCCGAGAAGGCCCTCGCCGACTCCATCAAGCTCAACGAGGAAGTGGCGCTTTGGGACGTGGAGACCAACACGCTCATGGCCACCATGAAGGTGACCGAGAAGTACGCCATCGACAAGGCCCACGAGTGCCAGCAGGTCTTCAAGACCACCGACATGGCTCACCCGGGCGTGAAGATGGTCATGGAGCAGGCCGACGTGAACCTGGCGGGCCCCGTGAAAGTTCTTTCCGAGTCTTACTTCCCCGAGCAGTTCAAGGGCCTCTACCAGCGCCCCGCCGAGTCCCGCAAGATGTTCCAGGAACGCGGCTGGAACACGGTGGCCGCCCTCCAGCTCCGCAACCCCATGCACGGCTCCCACGCCTACCTGGCCTGGATCGCCATCGAGGTCTGCGACGGCGTCTACATCCACCAGCTCGTGGGCAAGCTCAAGCCCGGTGACATACCGGCCGACGTGCGCGTGAAGGCCATCGACGCCCTGGTCAACAAGTACTTCCGCAAGGAGCGGGTGGCCATGGCCGGGTATCCCCTCGACATGCGGTACGCCGGGCCCCGCGAGGCTCTGCTCCACGCCGTCTTCCGCCAGAACTACGGCTGCTCGCACCTCATCGTGGGCCGCGACCACGCCGGCGTGGGCGACTACTACGGCCCCTTCGACGCCCAGAAGATCTTCCTGGAAATCCCCCCCGACGCCCTGCAGCTCAAGCCCCTCTGCATGGACTGGACCTTCTACTGCTACGAGTGCGGCACCATGGCCTCCATGAAGACCTGCCCCCACGAGAGCAAGGCCGTCATCGACGACGAGGGCAACTACAAGGGCGGCGCGAGGCTGCTTCTCTCCGGCACCCTGCTGCGCAAGCTCATGAGCGAAGGCAAGCCGGTTCCGGCGGAGTTTTCCAAGCCTGAGGTCATCGCCGTCCTCAAGGAGTACTACGACCACCTCGAAAACAAGGTGGAAGTGAAGCTCCACGGCGCGGCCACGGGCGACGTCAAGAAGAAGTAAGGCGCATGAACGGGCGGGACGGCAAGGCGGTTCGGGACCTCTGGTTCCCGGGCCGCCTACCTCCCGCCTTTCTCTCCCCGGTAGAGCCTGGCCAGAGCGGCCAACGAGGGAGCCCACTCCGGAGACGCGAGGGCGTGCAGATGGGTGTAGCTGGCCCAGGTTCGGTCTTGGACGATGGCATCCCGGCCGGAGAAACAGCCGGCGCCCCTCGTGACGCGGCAGGCCGTGGCCGGCCGCCCGGGACCATCCACGATCCTCGAATAGTGGAATTCGTGGCCGCGCAGGCGCGTCCCCACGGGGAAGAAGGGGTTCCCTTCGTCCACCTCGAGCTCCGTGTACCCGTGGCCTTGGGGGGCGGGCAGGACCTCCACCTCCAGCGGCAGGAGCCCCGCCAGGGGAAAACGCTCACCCTTCCAAACGATGGCCTTGCAAAGCAGCATGAGGCCGCCGCACTCGGCGTACACGGGCATACCGTCGCGGGCCGCGGCGGCGAGCGCGTCCAGCCACGGCCTGTTTTCGGCGAGCCGTGCGCCGTGCGTTTCCGGGAACCCGCCGCCGGCGTAAAGGGCGTCCAGGCCGGGCGGGAAGGGTTCGCCGGAGAGGGGCGAAACGGGGACGAGGCGCGCGCCCTCGCGTTCCAAGGCCTCCAGGTTGTCTGGGTAGTAGAAGGTGAACGCCGAATCACGAAGGACTCCGATGGTGGGACCGGAGCCCGTTTCGATGTGCGGCCAAACGCGCGGTGGGGCAAGGGGCTGGGCCGAAGCGGCCAGATCCATCAGGCCCTGCACATCGAGGTAGCTGGAGCTGATCCGTGCCAGGGAATCGCTCAGGCCCTCCATCTGCGGGTGCTCCTGGGGCGTGAAGAGGCCCAGGTGGCGGCCCGGAAGGAGGGTGTCGCCGGGGAGCTTGGGAATGGCGCCCAGCACGGGGATCCCGCAGGCGCCCTCGATGGACTCCCTCAGAACCTTCTCGTGCCGCTTGCCGGCCACGCGGTTGAGGATCACGCCGCGAAGCGGCACCTCGGGGTCGAGGTGCTGGCACCCCAGAACCAGGGCCGCGGCGGTGCGGGTCATTTTGGTGGCGTTGAGGACGAGGACCACGGGCGCGCCCAGGGTCTTGGCGAGAACGGCCGTGCTGTGGGTTCCAGAGGCGTCCATCCCGTCGTAGAGGCCCCGGTTGCCCTCCACGAGGTTGAAGCCGTCCGGCAGGGCGTGCATCTGGAAAGCGTCGCGGGCCCCCGAAACGCCCATGAGATAGGTGTCCAGGTGCCTCGCGGGCCGGCCGCTGGCCCACGAGAGCCACGCCGCGTCGATGAAATCCGGGCCCTTCTTGAAGGCCGCCACGGCCCGTCCTTCGCGGCGCGCGAGGGCGGCCAGGCCCAGGGACACGAGGGTCTTGCCGGAGTCCCCCGAGATGCCGGCGATGACGAGCCGGGGGACGGCGACGGGGGTATCGTTCTCCATGCGGGCAGCCTCCCTCAGTGGGCACGCGCGGCGGCCGTCCGCGCCTGACACGGGGATTGTACCAGAGCGAGGGGGAAATCCGATGGCCGTCGTCACCATCTCGAGGGGTTCCTTCACGGGGGGCAAGCGCCTTGCGGAGTGCCTCGCCGAGCGGCTGGGCTACCGCTGCATTGACCGGGACGTGATCGTGGAGCGGGGCGCCGTGTACGGCGCCTCCCAGGAGAAGCTCCGAAACGCGCTGGAGAAGCCTCCCTCCTTCTGGGACCGGTTCAGGCACAGCAAGTACATCTACCTGACGCTGATCCAAGCCGCCCTCACCGAAGAAGTCCGGGCGGGCAAGGCGGTCTACCACGGCAACGCGGGCCACCTCCTCCTTCGGGGGGTCAGCCACGTCCTGCGGGCGCGCATCATCGCCCCCGTGGACCTGCGGGCGAGGGCCATCCAGGACACGCTCAAGGTGAGCCGCGGAGAAGCGTTCGCCTACATCGCCAGGGTGGACCAGGACCGGGCCAAGTGGAGCCAGTACCTCTACGGTGTCAACTGGGGTGATCCGACCCTGTACGACGTGGTGCTCAACCTGGAGTCCATGGACATCCGGGACGCGTGCGAAACGATCGTGGCCATGGCCGGGCAGAGCTGCTTCCAGGAGACGCCCCAGTCCATGGCCGCCATGGAGGACCTGGCGGTGGCCAGCAAGGTGAGGGCCAATCTCGTGTGCAGTCCGTCCACCGCGGACCTGGAGCTGGACGTCTCGGCCCAGGGCGGCACCGTGGCCATCCAGGGCAAGGTGCGCGGCGCGGCGCAGTTGAACGACGTGCGGACCGTCGCCGAAAAGGCCGCGGCGGGGCGGACCGTGGATTTGGACGGGCTCGTCCAGGTGCCGGACCTGTAGGAGGAGAGACAACCGTCGTGGCGGGTGGCGCGCCGCCGTCGGGCGGCGGGGACTCGGGCCAGGGGTGGATTCTTTAAGAGGATCTCGGGGGGGGCATGACGATCTTTCTTCCAGTCGCGGGTGTAAGTATCGACCTCTTTCTCCTCGTGGGCGTGGGGGCCCTCGTGGGGTTTCTTTCGGGCCTCTTCGGCGTGGGCGGAGGGTTTCTCCTCACGCCCATCCTCATGATGGTGGGCATCCCGCCCACCGTGGCCGCCGCCTCCGATTCCTGCCAGATCGTGGGGGCCTCCGCCTCCGGGGCCGCGGCCCACTTCCGGCTCGGGAACGTGGATCTCAAGCTCGGCAGCATCCTCCTCGTGGGCGGACTCGTGGGCGCCGCCATCGGCGTCCAGATCATCAAGATCCTCCGCAGCCTGGGGAACGCCGACTTCGTCATCGTGGTGACCTACATCGTGGTGCTGGGCAGCATCGGCAGCTACATGTTCGTGGAGAGCCTCCAGAGCCTTCGGCGAGGCACCATGACGGGCAAGCCCCATTCTTCGGCCAAAAAGGGGAGCCTTCTGGCCAAGCTGCCCCTCCAGATGAGCTTCCCCCGGTCGGGCGTCCAGCACTCGGTCTTCGTGCCCTTCCTGCTGTGCACCCTCGTGGGTATCCTGGCCGCCATCATGGGCGTGGGCGGCGGGTTCATCATGGTGCCCATGATGGTCTACCTCCTGAGGATGCCCATGCACGTGGCGGTGGGCACGGACCTCTTCCAGATCCTCTTCACCTGCGCCGGGGTGACCTTCATGCAGGCCGTCACCAACCACACGGTGGACATCGTCCTGGCCATCCTGCTCATGGTGGGCTCCACCATCGGCGCCCAGATCGGGGCGCGGGCGGGCAAGCGGCTGCGGGGCGACCAGCTCAAGATTCTCTTGGCCTCCATCGTGCTGCTGGTGATGGTGAAAATGGCCGTCGGGCTGGTGCTCACGCCCTCCAGCCTGCTCTCTTACGCGAAGGGGCACTGACCATGCGACGCCGAACGTGGATACTGATGGTGGCGGGCCTGTTGATCTCCTCGGCCATGGTTCCCCTGGCGGTGGCTACGGTCCAGGGCGGCTCGCCGGGCCTCAGCGTGACACCGGCCGTGGTGGACATGGGGGCACTCTACGGCGGGGCGAGCCTGAAGGTGGAAGGGACCGTGGCCCCGGGGGCCCAGGTCCTGGTCGTGGTCCGCGGGCCCGAGGCGGCGGAGGCCTTCAACAAGAAGGGGCGCTTTGGCCCCGTCTGGGTCAACGTGGGGCACGTCTCGATCTCGGGCGTTCCCTCCCTCTTCCTGCGCTACTCGAGCGGCCCCGTGAAGGACATGCTCACCCGCGAATCGCTCAACCAGGACCAGCTCGACGACGCCGCCATCAAGGCCCAGATGGTCGTGGAGCCCAAGGCCATGGACCAGGAGACGATTCGCGACAACTACCTCTCCCTCAAAAGCCAGCAAGGGTTCTACAAGGAGGTGGAGGGCGCCGTGAAGCTCGGAACGCCCGGCCCTGGCGGCGTCCCCTTCGTCCTGGACCTCCCCTGGTCCAGGAAGGCCCCTCCGGCCCTCTACGACGTCACTGCCTACGAGTGCCGGGACGGCCTGGTGGCCGCGAAAACGACGGCCCGGCTGGAGGTGCGGGAGACGGGCCTCCCCGAAAAGATCGCCGCCCTTGCCAAGAACCGGGTCTACCTTTACGGGATGCTGTGCGTTCTCATCGCCATGGCCGCGGGCTTCGGCATCGACTTCATCATGGCCAGATTCGGCAAAAGGAATCTGGCGGGCCACTGATGACGGGCCGCCGTGTCCTGCGCCCTCCGCTCCGCCCCTCGGTCCTCCGCGCACCTCCGCGGAGCGGGCCCCGGGAACGCCGCGCCCGCGCGCTGGCGCTCAGGACCGGGACGTGGGACAGTTAGGCCATGAGTGCATGGTGGCGCAAAGGGAAGGAGCCGGCCGCGGCGGCTCCCGCCGAAACGAGAGTTCGGGAGAAGTACGGCAG
>JAKBES010000049.1 GCA_021833665.1 Acidobacteriota bacterium | reverse complement strand
CCGGCGCTATGGGGCCGGCCATGGACATGAAGACCATGTCGGGGATGTCCGCCGTGATGGACGACATGGCCGCCACGATGAAGGACATGGCCGCTCACATGCGCACCGGGCAGATGGATGAGTCCATGCTGAAGCGCATGAATGCTCACTTGGCGGACATGGCGAAAACGGCCGAGGGGTTCCAGGCCAAGGGAGCCTCGAAGTGATCCCACGCCAACGCCGTTCGTTCCGCAGGATCCTGCTCGCCGCAGGTCTGGCCGCCCTGCCGTCGATGGCCCACGCCGGCGATCCCTCCCTCTACCTGGAGGGCGGTCTGGGCGCCAAGCAGGGCGATTTCGGATCTCCCACCCTCAGCCGCCTCGGCCTCGCCTACGGGACCCTGGGCTACGCCAGCGACCGGTTCGACTTGAGCCTCAGCGTTCCCTACCTCCGGCTCCAGACCAGCGGCGGAGGCCAGGACACCACGGCCTCCGGCCTGGGGGATGTCCTCGTCCGGGGCGTCCGGCGCCTCGTGCCCGAGACGGAATCGGGCTTCTCCCTGGATGGCGCCCTAGCCGTCAAGTTCCCCACGGCCGACCAGGCGAAGGGCCTCGGGACCGGCCAGCTCGACCTCGGCGGATTCCTTGGCCTCCACCAGCGGTGGGACCGGATCCAGGCCACCCTGATTGGCGGCTGGATCCAGGGCCAGCCGGGCAACGCCCTGTCCAACACTGCGACCGCCGACGGGATCTACACCGCCGGCCTCGGCCTCACCTACCTGACGGAGCGGGGTCGCTACTCCGCGGCCTACGAGGCCCGCGGCGCCCAGTACGCCGGGGTCCCGGCCCCCCGGGAGGCCTCCCTGGGCCTCTTCCACATGCTCACCGACCGCCTCGCCCTCAAGGGCTCCTTCATCCTCGGCCTGAACGACGGATCCCCCCGGACGAGTGTTGGGTTGGGGGTGGTTTACTGGCCCAGGTGAACCTCATGTCTGGTGCTGCCGCACCTCCAGTCCCATGCCGAACAACACCCCGTGGCAAGGACACATAGCCTCTTTCTCCAAGACCGGGATGACCCTTTGGCTCCCAAGTAACACGTAGAACGGGCCTCCCATGAAGGCCTAGGTTTTAATGCCACAAATCTTGAACTGACACAGATGACCAACGAAGAGCTTGGGTCGCCGTTGAGTAGGATCCTCATGCCTCGACCAAGGCCCAGGTCAGGTTGAACAGCGAGATCTCCAGCTTTTCCAAGAGGTTCCCTCGTGGCTCCATTCTCTTGGCTTGCTCAAAGAAGTTCGACGCGCCGGCGTCTCTGACCCGCTCTAACTCTTTCTGGGCAGCCAACCAAATGGGGTACAGCGAAGTGGCAGTTGGGACCGAGAAAAAATGTAGCCATCACTCGGTCTGGGCCTGTGCCGCCCCTCCAAACATGGAAATGGAGGCCTCGATCTTGTTAAGAGTTCCCGGCCCTGAAAGGGCGTCGATCGGGGCCAGGCCTCCGAATATAGGATTCCTATTCGGCTTGATCACCCATTCCTGGGCGATGGACTGCTCATTGAAAAAGGCAAGTAAGCAATCCCATAGCCTTAGGAAGGCTTCCATCCTTCGATAGCTTTCGAGTGGGAACCGAGTCGCCGGCTGGTTCCGCCACCTCTGGTAGCGGCTCGAAGAAATGTTCCCGAGCATCCCTTGGACCCTCACCGGGTGGATGCCGAGTACCTCCACAAGATCAAAAAAGGCACGGACCTTCTGGGCGTCTCGCGTTTCGGCCGGACGTGAATGCGTCGCACCTCTCCGAGGATTTCGCACCTCAACCCCATCCTCGGTAAGCCCTTCCCAGGGATGCCTCAGCCACCGGGGGAAGTTGGCGGGCCACGCGCAGAGTTGGTAGAGCAGAGGCCAACGATCGAGCGGGGCAGCAAGAATCCAAGCTGCGTCGCGCATTCGGAGAATGCGCTCTGACAATGGCTGGGTTTCAAAGGGTCCCCCCTTCATGCCAGACGATCGAGTGGAGTAGGGAGGAATCTTTCCTGATCGGGCAGGAGGAAGGGTCACGCCCTGATCTCTCAGCCAAACAACGGCCGAGAAGGCCACGCGAAGCCCACCAAGATACTGGACGGTAGGGAACTGCCCGAGCTGAGGGACAGGAACTGATCCATTGATGAGCCCAGAGGACAGCGCGTTCTGAAGGGTCAGAATCTTGGAATCGGCCTTCTCAATGACAGGCTCACGCGTGGGAAGCATCGTCGGGCAATGACTACATCGGATCCCGTTGACTCCCTCCTCCACATCCAAATGGAGCTCCACGTACGCAGGCGAAGTCCTGGATTCGCACGTTGGGCATTTATCAAGGAGGAGAACATGGTGCCTCTCGCAGGCAACGTGAAATGCGAGACGATGCGCTAATGGCGCGTGAGAGACACCACCCTCCATCACGCAAACTGGGCAATAGGGAATGCCACGACCTCGCCAGCTGGTCACGCCACGCCCGTCCTGCCACCCGGAGGGGAGAATCCATGGAATGTGGCTCAGCTTCCAACGTTGGGTGGAGATCCTGGCGAGATACTCCGGAGGCATGAGGTGTCTGAGAACCTGCCGGAAAGTCCCCTTCTCCATTTCTGAGGGTGATTCCCCAAAGCGTGCGGCAATCCTGGCAACGAGATCGAAGGGTGGAGCGATATCCAGATCTGGAGCGCTCTTCTCGTCGGGTGCGAGAGCATCTCGAAGTAGCGATGAGAGAGGGACACTCCAAAGACGCGCCTGTCGCCCTAGACGACTCGTGAGCGATTCACCTTCAATGGGTGGTGCGGCCCGGAGCCAACGCTCCGGAGGGGGTATTCGTTCGGGAAGGGGCTCAATGAGGAATTCAGGAACGAGATTCACGAGGCCGTCTCCTCCCCGTTCTGATCCAACTGAGCCAACCATGGAAGGTCGGAGTATCCAGCAAGGTTGATCTCATGAGTAGTGATCAAGCCGGATGGCGAGAGCTTTGCCGCCTTCTCCGCCCCTTCGCAAATACGAAAAACCCGACCAATCAGCCCGTGCGAGTGCTTCCAAATCAGCTCACAAGCCTCTCGGCTCGTGAAGGAACCCTCGGCCAATCGCCACTCCTGTTCGATTGCGCGTAGGAGTTTGACGAAATCCCGATCAAGGTTCCAGCGAGGCATGCCCACGGGGGGGAATCGTTCGTGGTATTGGTCGTCCCGGCTCACGAGATGATGGGCCTTTGCCGTCCCCGCCAGGAAAACTGGAATCATGAGCTGATTCCCAATGGTTTTGAGGTGATCAAGAATGACGCGCTGCCGGTGGGGGCCTCCAGGCAAGATTTGGTGCAACTCATCCACGCAGATTGCCCTCACCTTGGCAGCATCCAAGGCTTCCAAAATTTGGTCGGGTATCGATCTGTTTGCTGTTCGTGGAGCGAGTGGAATACCTAGACCTCGAGCCAGCGAAGCCATTAGATCTTTTGGAACTCCGTCAACCGGAGCATCAAAAAAAAGGACCGGGATCTCAGATTGGCCTTGACCTGTGCCGTATCGGTCCCACATTTCGGCCACAAATTTCCGGAGGGTGTGCGATTTCCCGTTGCTGGCATCGGCTACCAAAGACATCCCATCAGGACGAGCGCGAGGCCCATCTGCCACGATCTCCAACATTCGGGATAGGATTCGATTGACCAGCGGGTACCGAACAAACCATGCATCATTCACTGTCTAGCCCTCCCAAAGTTGGGGTAATAAGTTCGAAGAGGCTCGACTTCAAAAGCCCCAGGGTCTTCGAACACCTCGGGGTCGATGTATTCACTTGGTGTCCAGTTAAGAACGGGGAGAGATGACTTCGGAGCTGCAGTAGAGGAAGCTCGGATGCTTTCCCCCATTGCATCCAACGGATCCGGCCCTGGCGGAACCACCCTGGCTTTGGCGCGGCGTTTGCGATGCTCCTTGAGCGAGACCGAAGCAGACTCCTGGGTCATTCGGTCAACCGCATTACGACCCTTGTCGACTGTTGCTTGATCGATTGTGATGGCGGCATCTTGCCGGTTCATGGATTGAAAGTCCTTCAGATCCCAGAGAGCCACCCCTTGTCCCTCTACATCCCGGAGCGGTATGGGAAACCACGCGCCTGAGGCAGGATCCCTCCACCAGATCTTGCTGATGTCCCTCGGGTCGAAGTGGAAGCGCCACAACCCATCGGTGCGTTTTGGATTTCTTTCGCGGATGTAGGAAGTCAGGACATCCTCGAAGTATTGGTTCCCCTCCCAACTGACTCCGTCCTGCTGAATGGTCCTCCTGAAGTGGGGCAGAAGGGATATCAGAAGGGGCTGACCTGCCTGGACCTGTGGGTAGTGAACCTGGGCCCCCTTTACTTGCCCTTCGAAGTAGTCCCGCCAGACACTAATGGGGGTGCGTCCTCCGAGGCCTTCATGTGGGCTGTGATGGTAGGCCTCGACGAAGAGATGGAGAAAGATCTCCTCCAATTGATCAAGCGTGAACACGGCGCGTCCAGCTGACTCGTACTCTCCCTTCTCGACGGGATTACTGAATGAGGTTCCCATCAGGGCGTGCATGTCGGTTGCGATATGCCCCATCAGCCGCTCAATGTGGGCCCCCCAGTTGGGATTACCCACGCCACGAAAAGCCACATGGATGCCGTACTCGAGCGCTACTTCCTGGAGGAAATAGCCTCGAAACTCCCGGGCATTGTCTGCGATGAGGCTCTGCCAACGCCCATAGCAAGGCCAATCCGTCGTTATGCCGTACCTATGGAGCCATTCAGTCTTGAGACACATGGAGCGGTACAGGCAGAGCCCGACAGAGAGCTGACTGGGGGGCTCGAAAGTGAGATAGAACCCGAGCACCATCCTTGAGTAGGTGTCGATGGCAACTGTAATCCACGGCCGATAAGCTTTCTCGCTTGGGAGTAGGCCGAAGAGATCGACTTGGGTATGGTCGATCTGAACCAAGCCCAGCGGGTGATCTCCGTTCGGAGATTTTCCACGGTGTCTCCTGAACATTTCCCGCGCGGCCTTGCGTCCAAGCCGAGCCTCTACGACTTCGGCACTTGCGAGCCCTCGAATCTCCCCGATGATCGAAGACCGACCAATGACCTCCACGCCCTCGTTCCGGCACGTTCGCTGAATCCGCTCAACGGCCTGCTCGTGACTAGGCCGCTCCTCCTTGAGGTAAAAATTCTTGATCTCCCGCTGAAGTAACTCCATCTGTTCCCGAGTGAGTTTCCGGTTGATCACTCCGTATGAAAACACTCGTGGAATGAGAGCAGTCAGACGCTGGCCGCAGAGGACGTATCGCTCGAACATCCTGCGAACCGCAGTGGGGCTCATACCTAGGAGATCAGCTGCCGTTCGAAGGGTAGATTTTGTCGGCCCCTTCTCCAGAACTGGCTGGAGAGCGTCATAGCGCTTCTTGGCGATCTCCTGCTTTTCAGGTGGATAGTCCTCGAATTCCAAGAATCGTGAGGTAGGTAGGCGGTCACCGGAGGCGATTCTGAGAGCCTGCGTTGGTACCCGGTGAATCGTGTCGGAATCCGGAAGGAGGAGTTCCCCCATCCCGTCACCAGATACGCCGAGGTAGAAGTAAGCCTTCCCCCTGTAGAGCACGAATGTTTTCGGCTGGATCGCCAAGTTCAGGTTAGGGGTCTTCATTTCTGCCCCCTCAAGATCCAAGACCCGAACAGTCGGGCGAGCACCTTTGTGGGGTCAGCAAGCTCGTAGGGGCGATGTGTCTTGCCCGAAAGGACTGGAGGGAGTGGTAGAGGTATACGGAGATGTCGGGGAGTGATGATCAGAAACCGCCAGCCCTGACGAGCTGCGAATCGGCGGGCGGCCATCAACTTGGGGCGGATGATGGTCCACTTCTCCCTGAGTTCCTCCTCGTACTTGACCTCCACCAGCACAGGCCTTACCACCGGAGCGGTCTTATTCCGGACCCAAACCAGGAAATCGGGCGAGTAGGGTCCCCTGCCGTATCCGAGGGTTGGGCAGTCCAGCCTGATTGGCTGCTCTAGGACACCAATCAAGCCGTCAAAGAGCCTGAGGATAAGCAGGAGGTCCCGCTCTAAACCGCTTTCATGCCAAACATTTCGAAGCAAACCAGGGAAAGGGACGTAGCCGGCCAGGCTCCCACGCTTGGGAGGAATCTTTCTGGTGGGTCCGAGAAACCCACCTGCCTGGTGGGCCTCCATCCAGGCTTTCACCAGGCCCTCCGGCTGGAGGATGACCGGATATCGAGGTGGACCTTGCCTGTCCCCCGGAGGGGAGGTATTTTGGGGGTTGGAGTTCATCTGCTGGATTCCTTTCGCTAGAAGTCGTCGAGGACGGGTGCCTGCCCGTCCTCGATTTGTTTAGGGGGGACCGCACTCTCTCCACTGTGGAGGGCAACGTTCTGGCCACAGGGTGGTCCAGCTCGTCTGAAGAATTTCCTCGACTCGCGCTCGAAGTGGAAGTGAGCTTCCGGTTTTCAGTGCGTATGAGACCCCGCTCGGTGAAAGCCCCACGTCATCCGCCAGTCGGCGCAAGGTCCAACCCCTCGCTGCCAGGGCAAGGATGATGTCTGGGGCGGTCCACTGGGGTTGTGTGGCCATGCGCGGAAGCCTCGAGGAGGATACAGAAGAGGACAAAGCTCCACAGTTTGTGCGGGACTTCCATTGCCTCCAAGCTCAATTTTTCTAGGTTCTGTCACTCTAATAGGAAATCAAGAGAGGTCGCTCTCGTGCCAAGAACATCCATAATTCATGCGGGTTTGAGCACAAAGGGAGCAACCCAGAATCAAGAAGATTTCTTCTTATTATTCCTCTGGTGGGTCCAAGCAAGTGGCATACATGGTGCAAGTCGTCCAATCGACAACACTTGTGAAAGTGGCATACGTGGCATAGCCAAGCTCCTGGGGCTGACGCCACGGACTGTCGCAGGTTACCTACGTGAACTCAGAGTCAGGATCGTAAAATCCTCTGCGATGTACACAGGTCAACTCAGCGGTACGGTTCATGTTGACGCCTGGACCTACAGAGCCCACAAGACCAGGAACCCAGCACGACGCCCGGTTCTCCTAGGGATGATGAGCAATGACGGTCTACTCCGCGTGTTTCCAATCTCTCGTCGATGCCAAGCCGAAATCCATCCTTTGATAACACACCACGTGGCACAAGATACGAAGATCCTTACCGATGGATCGAAGGTGTTCTCTGGGCTGAAAGATCAGGGGTACCCCAACCTGACTCCGCACAGATCCCGTCAAGAGTTCAATGACAAATTAAGGCGGGAAAGAACCCCGTCTCTGTTCGATTTCTGGAGGATCATCGAGGATCAGATTCACTTCGCCCGTGGCGTTAGAACCACCAACTACATTCCTCGAGTACGCGAAGCCGAGCTTCGATGGCGATTCCGAAACTCTCCACTGACTGATCTATATAGGCAGGTAATTGCACTGATGGTTCCGTAGGTCCCGGAAAGGTCAACGCGAGTCGGATGGTGCTTGCCCATGGAGGCTTCGTGGACCCATCAGAGAAACAAATCTTCGAACCCGACTCAACCGAGGATCCGTTGACCCTTCGTGTTGGCTCACGCGGTCGGCTTACAATCCCCCACCAGATTCTGACGACTCTTGGCTGGGAGCCCGGCGATACCTTGCTGCTGACCTTGGACCAACAAGGGCACCTCACGGCCCAGAAGCAGAAGTAAGCGATGCGAATCGTCTGCATCTCCGACACTCACCTTCATCAGGCCTTCCCGATCCCAGTCGGGGACGTCCTTATTCATGCCGGCGACGGAACCTCCATGGGAACCCAGAGGGAGGTCACCCACTGGCTTGATTGGATCGCTGCTCAACCGCATCGAAAGAAGATTGTCGTAGCTGGTAACCACGACTACCTGTTCGAGCGGGATCCTGAGCTCATCGCACTGCTCATGCCCGACTCGATCGACTACCTCCAGGATTCAGGCACGCGGTTTCGCGGTGTGAAGTTCTGGGGGTCCCCCTGGCAGCCAGCCTTCAATGATTGGGCCTTCAATCTTTCTCGTGGACACGAGCTCGAGGAGAAATGGAAGCTCATCCCGAATGACACGGATGTACTGATCACGCATTCCCCGCCGTTCGGGATACTCGATCGAGTCCTCACCAGGCCACAGGGCGAGGTCGGGCAGACAACCGATGTAGATGTGCCTCTCGGGTGCGAGGACCTTTTGTTCCGTGTCCACGCGCTGCGTCCACGAGTGCATGTCTTCGGGCACATCCACGACTCCTACGGGACGCAGAACCTCGGGAAAACCATCTTCGTGAACGCCTGTATCTGCGACGAGGAGTACAAGCCAACTCATCCGCCAATCGTGATCGACCTACCAAAAAAAGCCCGGCGTCCTTGAGGGGAGACCGGGGGGGATGAAGACCCACATCCAGCAGTGGGGGTGGGGGTGGATGAAGGCTTCAGGATAACTACTCCAGCTCTGCGGTGATAGTCCAGAGATCTAGCTGAAATCTTAGCCAAATCGATGCTCCGACCCGAATCGCGCTGCTCATTTGGTTTGTTTGGAGGATGGACTAGGAAGGCCTCCTGCTCAGAGGTCTCTCCTTCTTTTAGAACGAGGCCGTTAGGCTGATTCCAAAACCCATGTCGGCGGTGTTCTCGTTGTGGGTGATGTTGTTGAGATATCAGCCCCATCCTACCAATTCGGATGATGGCTTTTTGCCATGCTCAATCCACAAAACCGCCTGCTCACGTCGCCGAAGAGTGCAGTTTTTCATCAGGCGCCAAGCAGCCCCTTCAGGGCCTGGTGGACCCTCACCATGGCCAGGGTGTCCTGGC
This sequence comes from Acidobacteriota bacterium, assembly GCA_021833665.1. Classification (GTDB taxonomy): domain Bacteria; phylum Acidobacteriota; class UBA4820; order UBA4820; family DSQY01; genus JAKAJA01. The sequence goes on along the minus strand of JAKBES010000049.1, from coordinate 7,816 downwards.
CGCAGTAATCCAGCAGGTCCTTCCGAAGAATCACCCGGGCCCCGGGGTCCGGCTCGTCGACCATGGCCCGGAAGGCGGCCATCGCCATGACGCCGTCCTGGACGTTCAGGTGGTCGTAGTTGAACCCGTCCACCAGGGCCGGCAGAACCTTCTTGATGGAGTAGGAACCCTTGAAGCCCGGGTGGTAGACGTTCGCCTTCACGATGGGCAGGAGATCCACCAGGCGTGCGATCACCCCATGGATGGCGCCGGCGCGTTCCGGCAGGGCCATGGCCAGCTTCTCCAGGATGGTCTTCTCGTAGTGGGAATAGACGTAGATGCTTCCCGCCTCCCCCACCACCTCGATGAGAGAGTCCGCAAACCCCAGTCTGGGATCCCCGAACCCATCCGCCAGAAACTCCCGGTGGACCAGCTCCCCGGAGAGGTTGATGGTGTGGCAGGACCATTGGACCGGCACCGGTTCGTAAGCCCTGGAGTTGGCGATCACCGGAATCGGCGCCGCATAGGTCTCGAAGTCCAGGTAGTGGCTCGGCTGGACCAGCCCACTCAAGGCGGGCCCGAGACCCGGGCCCACCCAGGCCCTGTTTTGCTCGTGGCACTCCCGAACCAGCAGCTGCTGTTTGTTGAGGTCGGTCAGCGGCATGTCGGACATGCGGTGCCGTCCCTGGGCCCGCAGGACCATGGCGGTCTTCTCGCCCACCCGCGGCAGCCAGTCCACAGGGTCCGGCACCTCCGGCCAGTCCCTCGTGCAGTGGCCCTTGAACGGGCACTCGTAGGGTTCCAGGCAGTGCTTCCCAGGAAGGACTTCCGGGGGGGCGGTCTCGTCGATCGTGGCCTTGGCCTGCCTTAACTGGGCCTCGAGGTCTTCGGCCATGAGGAGGGCCCGGTCGGTCACGTCCTCCAGCAGGAAGAGCCGCTCCAGATCGAGTTCGCCACCCGGGTACCGGTACTCCCGGTCCAGGACCATGACGAAGGCCTTCCGGGCCTTGAGGCCGGCCTTCGAGACGATCCAGTGCTGGAAGCAGCCGTCCAGGACATGGACATCCTTCCTCTCCACCACGGACTTCGTCTCGACGACATCCCAGGCGTCGCCCTGCCGCACAAGGGAGTCGACCCGGATCAGGGCCCCATCATGCAGGAAGGCCGCTTCATGGATGGCTTGGACCGCCGGGTCGGCGAGCAGCCGCGCCGTCTCGGCCAGGGCATCTTTCGGGTGCCTGTGGTCCGCCTCGACCAGGACACCGGGGAACCGGTTCCTGGCAAGCTGCCCAACCTCTCGCCCGGCATCCATCCGGGCCTGGGTGTCCGGGTCCGGCGGCGTGGCAAGTTCAGGGCGGTAGCACTGGTTCCAGAGCCGCAGCTGGCACTGATTGGCCGCGATGAATCTCGTCTTCGAAAGCATGTGTGCCATCGTCCTTACCGTCCTCTCATCCTGGGGTGCACCCCCCGTCGGTTGATCCTCGCCGAAGACTGAGCCGAAGTTTTGCCAGGGCCTCCTGCTCGAGGCCGGCATTGAAGGACCTGATGAGCCCCAGAACCTCCTGCGCATCGGCGGGAAGGGACTTTTCGGCCGCCACGAGCTGCGCCAGGAGTTCCTGGTTCCGGGGTTTCTCGAGGATGGTCGGGTCCGAGTACTTGAACAGTTCGGCGAGACCCTCTGGCAGGTAGAGCCGAACCCGATCACCCCAGAAGGTCGCAAGTCGCAAGTACTCATCCAGACCCACGGGGTCGTAGTCCCCCAAGTGGGTGAGCGCATCCACGCTGCTGGACAGTCCACCCACCCAGGCGAGCACCCGTCCATCCATTCGGCCCTGGGTGTAGATCCAGGCAACTGCATCGACGCCGTAGTCCTCACACCGGATGAAACTCTCCAGATTCTCGACGGTGGCGATGGCTGGGAGACGGCCGCCATCCTGCTGGGTCAGCGCCCAAACCCCATCTGTGAGCATGAACGCGGCGATGCCGGCCAAGGAGGTCAGGCCACCGATGTCCAACTTGGTTCCGGTGGGGGTGACCAGGATGGTGTCCGGCCGGCCCTTGATGAGGATGGGTGTCGCCTCGGACCGGCCGGCGGCATGGGCGTGCCGCTTCCTGAGGGCGGCTCCGGCCTTTGGACCCAGCCTCTCGTCGGGGGCTTCGAGCAACCCTGGGTAGCGATCCAGGATCATGGCCCGGAGGGCCTCCGCGTTCCGAACGACCAACCGGGAACCGGCGCCAGCCCGTTCGGTGACTACCACCCGGGCCTGCTTCAGGGGGCCAAGTACCCCCTCCACATCGCGGGTGATGCGCGACATGGGCAGGTTGCCCCGCTGCAGGAGGTCAACCAATGGGTGCGGCATCTTCGTCCTCGACGGTCTCGTTGCCGTGGATCGTCCCATCCTCCTCGATCAGGAGGTGCGGTCCATCCTCCGTGATCCAGGTCTTGCCGCCGGAAACGTCAAGGAAGTAGATCCGTCCAAACTCCATGGAGACCGGGGTTGGGCTGGCGGAGATCACGCCGAAGCCCAGGTCCCGGGCTGCCCGGATGACGGCCGCGCGGTTGGCGTCGTCGAACTGCTGGGCCTCGTCAATGAAGACCGGCAGGCGTGCCGGGGCTTTGCCCATGGACTTGGCCACCTCCCGGAGCATCCGCGCCAGAATGATCAACTTCACCGTAAGGCCAGTCCCCTTGGATTCCACGTCCGGGCCGCTATAGGTGCTCGACTCCCCCGTCTGCTTGATCACCTTCACGCGGATGTCGAAGAGTTGCACTAGGCGGAACGGTTCCTTTCGTTCCGCGATTCGCCGGATGGCCTGGTCCACGGCATTCCCGGAATCCTCCTCCGGGGTCAGCGTGGCCAGGTCGGCCAGTTTGGTGTACTCGTCAATCAACCGGGCGTCGTCAGTCGGCTCAATTCCGATCTCGACGCTCCTAAGGTCGGAGACCTGAACATCGGCCAGGGCCTTATTGATCCGCGCCGCCAGGGCCTTCACGCTCTTGAATCCCTGGTAGAAGTCCGTGAACTTCCGGCCGGACACGACGACCAGGGACCGCTTCTCCCGCTGCAGCACCGACTTGCGGTCGGGGATGGAGTCCATCTGCTGGGCGATGGATTCGACCAGATCCTCCGTCCGGAGGCCGCTGACCAGTCCCCCGAGGTTCCGACGCAGATTGGCGACGTTGTCGGTGAGCCTGCCCTCCAGGCTTTCGGCCTTCTGGACCTTGTCCCGGTACTCGACATAGCGCGCCGGGATCTCTTCGATCCGCGGCAGTTCCGCCCCCTGCGCCAGTTCAGGGAGTTCCCAATCGCCAAGCAAGGTCCCGAGGGCCTGCTTGGTCTCCCGCAGGTCCTTCATCTGGCCGTTCGTCCGGGCCATCCACCGGCCGTGCTCGTAGGAGAGGCCCTTCAGGTCTTCGACCTCCTGGGTCAGTTCTTCCACCTCCTTCGTCTTCGACTGGATCCGTCTATGGAGGTCCGCGGCCCTGGCCTCCAGGGAGGGGCGCTCATTCTCACGCTCCTGCCAGGCCTCGTAGGCAAAGACCTCCCGGCGGGCCGACTCGGCCTCCCGGGCGAGGCGGGCGGCCTCGCTCTGAAGTTTCTCCCTGTTCCGGGCCGACTCCAGCATGGACTTCTGGGCGTCCGTGTCGGCGACGATGGCCTCAATCTCCTTCTCGATGGCAGCCACATCGTGGATGCCGATCTTCGGGGGCCGGACCCCTTTCAGGTTGATCCGGACTAGGCGGTCCTCGTAGGTGTCACCCTTCACGGTGCCCGCCACCGTGGAGATGAAGTCGTAGAGGGCCTTCTCGTCCTTGACGATAACCCCGGAGGGTCCCTCCGGCATCGTGACGATGTCGGGGTGAATCAGCCGCAGGATGGCGTCCCGCTCCTCGGGCAGGCAATCGCCCAGGATCCGTGCGCTCCAGGACGCGCTCGGTTTGTCGAGCAGGGACTGCTTGTGCTCCCGCTGGGCCTCCAGCCGGGCAAGGTTCTGCTCGATGGCCTTCCGGTCCTCGGATCTGCCCAGGATGCGCAGCTTGGTCGACGCCTGCGAGAGGGCCTCCTCCAGGTCCGCCGCCTTGCCCCTCAAGGCCTCCAGGGGCAGTCCCTCGAACCGCTCGCGCTCCTTGTCCAGGGAGGCGAGGGCGTGGTTGACCCCACCCAACTCCCCGCGCATGTGGGCAACCTCATGGTTCACCGTGGCCAGGTTGCCCTTGGTCAGGGTGATCTGCTCCTGGCGTCGCTCCTCGATCTCCTCCTGGCTCGTTTGCTGCTGGTGGAGGGAACTCATGCCCTGGTGCATGGCCTCGTTCAGCATCACCCATTCCCGGGGGAGCCCTTCAAGGAGGCCGTGCAACTGCTTGAACTCGGTCTCCATCTTCCTGGCGCCATCCCGGTTCTCCTCGAGGACCTGGAGCTCGTTCTCATGCTTCCGGATGTCCTCCGTCAGCTTCTCGTTCTCGCGGGTCAGGTCCAGGACCTTGCTCTCGATCTCAGGGCCCAGGACGTCGATGAACAACTCCGCGAAGGCGGTGTGCCCCACCATCTCGTCGAGACCGATGAGGCGCTTGAAGACGGCCTTGAAAGCATGGAAGTTGTCGCTCGGGACCAGTTCCAGCCTCACGCCGCAGGAGTCCCCGGAGCCGATCAGGGCGTTTCGGAGTTCCTTGTGCTCCAGGATGAGCCGGGTCTGGCCCTTGGGGACCTTCGGGAGCAGGTGGTTCTGGGAGATGTCCTCCCAATCCCGCAGCCGGTCGCCATCGAAGAAGCAGGCCCGGTCATAGGTCCCGTTGACCACGAATCGTTCGTGGGTGTAGTCCCGCTGCGGCCCGAGTCCCCTCATTCCGATCAACTTGATCCCAGTGGGGGTGTCCGCCTCGAAGAGGATGTAGCTGTTCTCGCTGAAGTAAAAGCTCTTGGAGGTCTGGGCGTTCTTGGAGAAGGACATCTCGGACCAACTGTCCAGATAGAGGAACTGGAAGGCCCGGATCAGGGTCGTCTTGCCCTTGTTGTTGGGACCCGTGAGGTGGGTCGGATGGGCCAGGTCGACGTCGGCGTATTCAATCGTCCCGTTGTTGATGAGGATGACGCGACGAATCCCATGCATCACTCACCTCCCTCAGCTTCGCCGGGTTCTTCCGCTGGTTCCGCAGATGCCTCGGCCTCGTTGGAGGCCACGTAGTTCATGGCATCCCTGGTGGCGTCCAGGAGCCTGTAGGCCCCGGGCCTGAACCGGAAGGAGTCCTCCCCGACATAGGCGACGAAGCCATACCGGGCCATGGATTTCACGATGGCCCGGAGCCCATCCGCCGTGGTCACGCCAATCCGCTCCATGGTCTCCGCATGACGGGGGTGCTCCACATGAGGCAGGTCGCGGTAGTAGATGGGGTCCCCCGTCACCAGGGTCTCGATGGCGTAGCCGGCCTCGTCGTAATGCTCCATGAGTACCGCCGTGAAGAACAGGATCGGCGCCATGTTGGCCGGCGCGCGGGTCCCCACGAGGTAATAGAAGCCTCGCGCATCGGCGATCAGATCCATCCCAATGGCGCTGAAGTAGGCCTGGTAGTCCTCGGTGTTGTCCCGCAGGGCGTAGTAAACGTCCCCGTCCTCCGAGGAGAGGTGCTTCCCGGACATCAGGGCCGTGTAGACCACTTCCATGTGAGGCAAGGGTTTGAAGTTCATCAGACGGCCTTTCGCGCAGCCCTGCCCACCAGGGGATGGGCGGTGACCTTCTTGGTCCCCAACCTGTGGACGACCAGCCGGGTCGGGTCCGCCTCGACACCGACCCTGTGCATCACCACCGCACCGTAGGCCCGAATCAACTCACTGGGGGAGGCCTTTGGATAGGTCTGCGTGAGCCAGGCCATCACATCCTCGACCGCGCCCTCCCGGCGCGCCCGGAGGAGCGCCCCATGAGCCGCCACGTCCACGATCTGGAAGGCGCGTGGCTTCCTGGTGGGCGGATGGAAGATCGGCTGGGGCGCCGGATGGTAACCGTAGATGCGCTCCACGAGCAGCTTGATCATCTCCTGCTGGGGGAACGGTGCGAAGAACCGGTCCTCTCCTTCCCCGCCCGCATTCTGAACGCCGAGGATCCCGTCCAGGGCGTGAGGCTCGCCAGGTCGGCGCAGGGCCCAGAGGGGCCGGGCCTGCTTCAGGTTGTCGAAGCAGGCGGCAAGAAGGCCGGAAGCCGCCCGGGCCAACTCCTCGTTCCGCTTGGCCTCATTGTAGAGGGGTCTTATCTCGAAGTAGGCGTCCTGGTAGGCCTTGGCGGCGGACCGGATGAGTTTTCTCAGGAGGTGCCGGGCGAAGCGGTAGATGGCCCTCCGCCTCAAATCCGGGACATCCTCCTCGGCCCGCTCCAGGAGCCCTTCCAGCGCCATCCGGGACTCCTCAAGGGGCCCCCGTGGCGCGAAGACCTCCTCCATCGGGGTCATCTGCTGGTCCCAGATGGCCTTCAGGGTGGCCAGCCGCTTCTTAGCGCCCCCGAGCGGGCCCGTGCGGAATTCGGTCGTCATCCTCCGGATCGCATCCAGGTTCCCCAGGATGTCGCCCTCCAACTGCATCATGACCTTGGTGACGCCTTCCACCTCCAGGTCCAGGCCTTCCCAGTTGCGTGTCTTCAGGTAGTGCGAAATCGACTCCTGGAGCCCGACCAGGTTCCTGACGTGGAACTGGGTCAGTCTGCTACTGCTCAGCAGCCGGGTTCTGCTCCGCTCCTGAACCAGTGCGGCCAGGTTCGGATCCAGAAAGTATTCCTTGGTCTCGTCGAGACAGCGAAGGACCCCCATCCGCACGAGCTGTTCCGGCTCCATCCCTGGAACCAGATCCTTCACCTCGGAGTAAGTGTGATAGGTGTAGCGCGCCAACCCAATCAGGGAATCCCCGAGTTCCGAGAGGAACCTGAAGTACCTTGAAAGATCGGGAAGAAACATTCGTCTCCTATTGTCTGCGCCGCTTTGCGCAAGATTTTACCAAACAGACCTCTGCCGCTCAGCATCGGCGGCCGGGGTGGACATTTTTTGTCCGATTCCTCGGTTTCTCTCCCCTCCAGGAGGCGGAGGAACTCCGCGGGATATCTGCGCCTAGTCCTACGTATCTCGACATCAAGACCTGCCCGCCCGGTGCTTAAATCGGCCACACCCCGATTCGACTGAGAGACTCTGGAGCGCCTGAATACCCTAGCTGAGGGGAAAATCGGAATTGTTCAGAGCAGCACAGTCTGAATTGTCCCTGCCCCGGAGCTTCCAAGGTGGGCCCGTCAATCTCCCCCTCCTGGAACGAGCAATCCATTCGACAAGAGTGATTCATAGTTATTTTAAGTTAAGGTAAATCACTCTATACAAGTTTGATATTCATTTTCGCAGTTCATTTTGCAGGATTTCAGTTCATTCCGATCCCGACAGCACCCCCCAAGCTTAGGCTAAACCGATTACGAAATATTTCGTTGATTACTACGAAACATGTCGTATCTTTGGCGCAGCCTTCTTCCGGAGTCCGCCCCATGACCTCCATCCCCCGCCCCACCGACGCCGAGCTGGCCATCCTCAGGGTGCTCTGGGGGCGGGGCCCCAGCACGGTCCGCCAGGTCTTCGAGGTCCTCTCCGCGGAGCGGGACCTGGGCTACACCACCGTGCTGAAAATGCTCCAGATCATGGACGAGAAGGGGCTGGTTCAGCGGGATGACTCGGACCGCACCCATGTCTTCTCCGCCCGCCAGACCCAGTCCCAGACCCAGCAGCACATGCTGACCGACCTGCTGGACAAGGCCTTCGGCGGATCGGCCAAGAGCCTGGTCATGCAGGCCCTGGCCGCCCGCCGGACCAGCCGGGAGG
>JAKBES010000322.1 GCA_021833665.1 Acidobacteriota bacterium | reverse complement strand
TGATCCGCCCGCAGCCGGCGCAGATCCCCTTGAGGTCCGGCTCGAAGGCGGCCTCGCACAGGTCGCACCGCCAGGGCTGGACGTTGCCCTGCAGGGTGAATTTGTCGCTTTGAAGTCCCATGGACGGAGCCTCCTGAGGGACAGTGTAGCGGGCCGTGATCCCCGGAACAACCGGGGAGGCCTGTCTGAGAACCCTCGGTATGGTACTCTGAGGAAGGAGGCAGTATGTCCGACGACGTCACCCCGGCCCCGAAGCCTTCCAGCCTCCCAAACGGGAGCCCGGCCCAAGCCCCCAAACGCCCCAAAGCCATCGTGCTCATGTCGGGCGGCCTGGATTCGACCCTCGCGGCCAAGCTCCTTCAGGAGCAAGGCATTGAGGTGCTGGGCGTGAATTTCTCCACGGGCTTCTGCACGACCGACCACAAGCGCGCCACGGCCAAGCCCGGCGCGGACCCGAAGAAGCTACGGCACGAAGGCCTGCGGGCGGGCGCCGACCTGGGCGTTCCGGTAGAGATCGTGGACCTGCGCGAGGACTACCTCGACGTGGTCTTCAACCCCAAACACGGCTACGGCGCCCATATGAACCCCTGCGTCGACTGCCGCGCCCACATGCTGAAAAAGGCCAAGGCCATCATGGAGCGGGAAGGGGCCGACTTCGTGGCCACGGGCGAGGTGCTCGGGCAGCGCCCCATGAGCCAGCGCAAGGACACCATGCGCATCGTGGAAAAGGACTCGGGCCTGGAGGGGCGGCTCCTGAGACCCCTCTCCGCCAAACGGCTCAAGCCCACGGTTCCCGAGCAGGAGGGCCTGGTGGACCGTGAGAAACTCCTGGGCCTGCAAGGACGAGGCCGGCGCAAACAGATGGACCTCATCGAAGCGAGGGGGATCACCGACTATCCCCTCCCCGCCGGCGGATGCTGCTTCCTCACGGACGAAGCCTACGCGCGCAAGTTTCGCGACAAGATGGCCCACCGCGGGCAGGAGCGCATGGATTGGGATGACGTGGCCCTGCTCAAGATCGGGCGCCACTTCCGCCTCTCGCCCTCCCTCAAACTCGTCGTGGGCCGAAACGAGGAGGAGAACGCCTTCCTGGAGCGGTTCGCCGAGGGCCGGGTGAGGTTCGAATCGCCCGACGTGAACGGGCCCGTGGGACTCACGGACGAAAGCCTCCCTTCGCCCGATGAGGAGCGCTTGTGCGCCGCCGTCCTCGCCCGCTACACCGACGGAAAACACGGGGAACGCGTCTCCGTGCACGTCTCGGGGCCCGGCTTCGAGCGCATGCATGAGGTGACGCCCTTCTGGGACGAGGCTGTTCTGGGACCCATGAGAGTGTAGGGGAAGGGAAGTTGAGAGTTGAGAGTTGAGGGAAACGGCTTTTGGGGATGGGCGAGGTTGGCGCAGAGGTGGGCGTGTGGGGGGAATAGGTGAAAAGGTGCCGCGCTCAAGTCACGTTGTTCCTTCCTTTCCCCTGTCCCTCTGCCCTACGGACCTCGGCCGCTAGTCACTGATCACGTCTCCCCTTCGGAGGATTCCCGCGCATGAACCACATGGACTTTTCTCCTCTCGGCCTCCTGACCATCGCCCTGGACATCCTGATCATCCTCTTTTCTCTTTCGGTGCACGAGAGCGCCCACGCGTGGATGGCGGACAAGCTCGGGGACTCCACGGGCCGGATGCTGGGGAGGATCACGTTGAACCCCATCCCCCACATCGATCCCATCGGAACGATCCTCGTTCCCCTGGTGATGTCGCTCGCCGGGGGCCCCATCTTCGGGTGGGCCAAGCCCGTACCCATGATCACCCGCAACTTCAAACACATCAAACGGGATACGGCCCTGGTCGGCGTTGCCGGCCCCCTGAGCAACCTGCTCCTCGCCATTCTCTCCACGGCCCTCATGGGCGTCCTCTTGGCGGTCCTCGGCCCGGCGCAGTTTTTCACGGACCTGGGCACCGCCGGTACGGGACCCTACTGGATTCTCCAGCTCGCCTTCATCAACCTGGTCCTGGCGGCCTTCAACCTCATTCCCGTGCCGCCCCTGGACGGCTCATGGGTCCTCGCGGCGGTGCTGCCCCGCCAAGCCGAGCCGTTTTTCGACGGCATGCGGCGCATCGGCCCGATCCTCCTGCTGGTCCTGTTCCTGACCCCCATCCTGGGCCTGGTGCTGACCCCCATCATCAGGGTCCTGGCGGGCGTCATCATCTTCCTGCCCCTCCACCTCCTTGGAGCGCTCCTGGGCTGAAACACGTATAATGGCCGCGGGAGGACACCGGGCGTGGCCGACGCGGACACCACCTCTACATCCCATATCCAGGTGGCGGCCCTCTCCGCCGGCCTGGTCCTGCGAAGCCTCCTGGTGCACCTCACCGTGTGGTTCCTCGTGGTCGTCTTCGGAACCACCGCCATCCTGCTCAGCCCCCTCACGCGCGGCCAGATCGTTTTCTGGCTCGGCCGCCTGTGGGGCGTGATCATCCTGAAGGTGGCCGGGGTCACCCTGGAGGTGGAGGGGCTGGAGCGCTTCCCCGCTGGCCAGCCCTACGTCCTTGTGGGCAACCACACGAGCAACTTCGACATTTACGTCATGATCCCCGCCTTGAAAGGCCGCTATTACCGCTTCCTGGCCAAGCGCGAAATTCTGTACATCCCAATCTTCGGCTGGGCCTTGTGGGCGGGAGGCTTTCCCTTCATCGACCGGAGCGACAACGCCAAAGCCCGCCGCACCATGAAGCGGCTCGCCGCGCGGATGAAGCGGACGGGGCTGAGCATCCTGGCCTTTCCCGAGGGAACCCGGAACCATACCCCCAACCTGCTCATGCCCTTCAAGAAGGGCCCTTTCATCGTGGCCACGGAAGTGGGCGTCCCCCTTCTCCCCTTCGTCATCCACGGCGCGCGGCAGGTCCAGGGGCGCCACGAATACCTCGTGCATCCGGGAGCCATCCGCGTGGAGTTTCTGGATCCCATCCCCGTGGCGGGTCTCACCTATGTCGACCGCAACGCCCTCGTCCGCCGAGCCCGGGGCGCCGTCGAAGAGGCTTTGCTCAGAGGGCCAAGGGAAAAAGGGCAGTGATTGGGGGATTGGGGATTTGGGATTTGGGATTTGGGATTTGGGATTTGATGATCATGGAGCGCACGGCATGAACGGGAGTCCTGCACCCTTCCGAAATTCCAAATCCGAAATCCGAAATTTCCTTTGGGTTTTCCTCCCATGATCCTCTACCTGGACCCCTTCATGGGCATCGCCGGAGACATGGCCGTCTCTGCCCTCGTGGACGCTGGCGCCGATCCAGCGGCCATCAACGCGGCCCTGCGCCGTCTCGGGATGGAAGGGCTGGCCTTCTCCTTCGACAAGGTTCACCGGCAGGGCCTGCAGGCCACCCGCGGCACGGTCACCTGGAGGGGCGCCAACACCCACCGGAGCCTGTCCCGCATCCAGGGCCTCATCGGCGGAGCCGGCCTTGATCTGGCCGTCGCGGAGATGGCCGCCAAGGTCTTTGACCGGCTGGCCAAGGCCGAGGCCAAGGTCCACGGATGCCCCGTGGAGGACGTCCACTTTCACGAGGTGGGCGCCGCGGACGCCATCGCCGACATCGTGGGCGCCTGTGCCGCCTGGGCATCGCTGGGATGCCCCGCGGTGGAATGCGGGCCCATGAACCTTGGATCGGGCTTCACGGTGATGGAGCACGGCACCTTCCCCGTGCCTCCGCCCGCCGTGGCGGAGCTGGTGACGGGCTTTCCCGTCTTCGCCTTCGGCCCCCCCACGGAGCGCACCACCCCCACCGGGGCGGCCCTCGCCACCACCCTCGCCCGCCGCTTCGGCCCCCTTCCCTCGGGCACCGTCAAAGCCGTGGGGTACGGCGCCGGCACCAAGAACACCGAAGGCGCGCCCAACGTGCTCAGGGCCATCCTCCTCGCCGAAAGCCCCGCCGAGGGCCTCGTGGGCGTCGTGGAAGCCCAGGTGGACGACATGAGCCCCGAACTGTTGGCGGGAGCCGCCGACGTGCTGCGATCCCAGGG
>JAKBES010000321.1 GCA_021833665.1 Acidobacteriota bacterium | reverse complement strand
TCGAACGATTATTACAAATGACTGACTATCAAGTTCGCCATAAAAAAATATTACCAAGAGATCCATTCCTGATTCAGTTTTCAATTTTCAGAAGAGACAAACAACTTGAACCCGCCATCTTTCTTCTTCATTTTCAAGAATCATTCCGGCACGATTTTGAAGTATGGAAAAGAGATAATCCTAATGCAATACCTGATTTTATCCGAAAATACCACTTGCGCCCCATGACTGCCGCGCCAATTGCGCCCATAACGCCCGAAGAAACAACTGTTGTCGGTATTATGCATGGGACCATCATCAGAGCCATCCAAGCTCATCATGATAATGCACATCCAAACTGTAAATATTCAAAAGAAGTCTTTGCTCAGACTCTAATCAAAAATTGGCATAATCATGATTATACAGTGCCCGTAACCGTTGAAGCCTGGACAATAGAGGCCTGCCCATCTAGACAATTTATTTATAAAGTTGAAATTTATCCCGGTGATGAGCACAATTACATAAAAATTAGTAACATGAATAACACTGTCATTGATCCTAAGCCCTGACCTTCGCCTCGACTCGACTCGGACCCCGCCGCAACCGCCCCAGCCCTTCCCCCTGACCATTCCATCTAACCTCTCCACTCAGCCATCCAGCCGTGGCGGTGCCGGTCACCTTCTTTCGTTAGGTATCCCATGAAACTCGCAAAACGTCTCAATCCCATCCAGCTGGTGCTTGCGATCCTAGGTTCCCCGGGGTTCGCGACCCCCACGCCACCTGTGGCCACCATCAAGAAACCTGTAGCCATTCCGGCTTCGCCAGATCCAGCCATTGTTGAATTCCTGCTTGCCTCCGCGCAGAAAGAATTCAAATCCTCGAGTCCAAATCGACCCACCGCGATCCGGAACGCCCGCATCGGCTTCCTCCACGAAGGGGCCACGGGCAATTATCTCCTTTGTGGCTCCTTCAAAAGTGGTCGCGGAGCGGCAGCCAAATGGACTCCCTTCGCCACCATCAAGACGTCCGACTATGAACATTGGCTTGGTGGTGCGGCCAAGGCCTTCTCTAGCCAGAAAAACATCAAGTGGTACCCGGAGAACTACGCTCCCACGTTGATGCAGCGCCTTGAAGAGTGAAAGTTCTATGCCTGTTGCCGGGCGCAGCCCAGCGCTCATCTGGAGGTCCGGAATGTCCCCCGCTTTGTCTGCGTCTGAGTTGACCACGCGGCTGGCCGTCGAGGACGCCGTCGTTCAGATGTTCGTCGCCACGGACGAACGGGATTGGCCCACACTCGAGGACTGCTTTACGGATCCCTTCACGCTGGACATGACGTCCATGGTGGGTGGAACGCCGATGGAAATGACCCCGGGCCAGGTGGCCCAGGCGTGGGCCGCCGGCTTCCAACCCCTCGATCACGTCCACCATCAGATCGGCAACCTGCGCACCGAAGTCAGCGGAAGCCAGGCGCTGGTCAAGTGCTACGGCATCGCCCTCCATCATCGGAGCCAGGCCGTCGGCCTCAAGAGCCGCCTCTTCGTGGGCACGTACGAATTGCAGCTGCAGGCCTTCCCAAACCGGTGGCGCATCTCCCGGCTCGTCTTCAAGCTCAAATTCATCGACGGCAACCTCGAGCTCGAAACATCCCCCCAGGTCGGAGCGTTGGCCCGGGGCCCCCGCTCAGCCCCCGCCCCAGACGACCCGCATCCGGCGTCCAGCGCTTGCATCTTCGAATGCGACAGAGGCTCCCATGAACGACTTCAAGGCACCCTGGAGTCCCTCCCTGAAGTGGATGTCCTGGGCCACCACCTTCGTCCTTTGCGCCGGAGCCATAGCCTTCGCGGTGATGAAGCTCTACCTGGTGGCGCTGCTCCCTCCCCTGGTACTCCTGGCCGCCGCGCCCTTCACCATTCGTGGCTACTCCATCCGGGGCGATCTGCTGGTGGTGCATCGCCTGTTCTGGGATACCGATCTGTCGCTGGCGGACCTGCAGGCCGCCGAATTCGATCCCTGCGCCATGAAGAGGAGCTGGCGCACCGCAGGAAACGGGGGGCTGTTCTCCTTCACGGGCTACTTCAGCAACAAGACCTTGGGCGACTACCGTGCGCTTGTCACCCATCCCGCCCATAGCGTCATCCTGCGCTTCCCGACCGAAACCGTTGTGGTGTCGCCGGATTCGCCCCAAGCTTTCATCCAATCGATCCTTGACCGGAACCAGGCGCCCTAACCTCCGCAGCGCCCCGGCCGCTCCCGGCCCCCGGCCTCCCCGGTTCCCCCGTCAGCAACCCGGTGCAGGCGAGGCTGGTGGGTTTCTCCCCTCAGGCCACCCTCGGCACCCCCCAGGAGTCCCCCATGAACTGGACGAAAACCGCTGTTCTTCTGCTCTGCCTTGGCGGTTGGGCCTCCTCGCGGCAGCCCCAGCCCCCCCACTCATCGATCCAGGGTCCCGGCAACTCGATGAATGTGGCGACCGCCAAGGTCGAGCAGGTTTTCAAGCTGGTGGATGAAGGTGGGTACCAGTTCATCGCCTACCAGGTCACCTACCTGGGCCATCCGGTCATCGTCGAGGACCCGATCAGCAGCACGAACGTCGCTGTCGGGGGCGACCTGAGGTTCCTGGTGATCCGCCACGACATGACCAAGGCTCCAAACGGGGGCAGGAAGCTGCTGGGGTTCATCGTTTCCAAGAACCAGCCCTGACCGTCCGCTTCGCGACCTCCATCCAAGGGGAACAGGCCATGTCGAGCGTCATCGCGATCATGTCGTCGTCGCCCGCCCCGTGCCAGCCTCCCGTTCGCACCCCCCCTCGGCACCGTTCGCGGCGGCCGATCCGGAAATACCCTGGCTGCTGCCATCATCCTGCGGTCCCCACCGAAGGAGTCGCCGCATGCGCCTGGCCTTGATGCTGCTCCCGTCCTGCCTGGCTGCGGCCCCCACGCCCGCGGTCCATCCGCCGCGCCCCGCGCCGCCGACCCTCCTTCACGTGCCCGTTCCCCGGATCCCCTGGTGGAACAGTGCCGAGAAGGCCCGGGTGACCGCGCGCTCGCCCTGCACGATCCCCGGGGACGTGGCCGGCAAACCGAAGCCGCTGCCGCTTCTGCTGCCCTACCCCGGCCAGGCCCCGCCCCATGGCCGCGCCTCGTTCTTCTTCCAGTGAGATCAGGCCAGGTTTCCCCGGGGCCCTGCGACCTGTTCTGATGGAGCCCTGGAGTCAGGATGGACCCCTGGTTCACCACGAGCCTCGGCGATGCGACGCTGGCCCTGGAGCCGCTGGACCGGCTCGAGGCGCTGTTCCTGTCCACGTACGGAACGACCGGATGCCCGGCGGAGGCGGCGGTGTTCTTCCGGCATGAGTCGGAGGGGCACCTTCATTGCGACCTCCGGGTGTACCTGTCCCCGGCCACGGCGGTGCTCGCCGGGGCCATCGGCGCCGAGGCCTGCGGGCGCCCCTCGCCGCAGGACTTGAGCCTCCTGGCCGGTCCCGAGGGGGCCTGGCGGACCCTCTTCCCGGAGGGACCGGAACGCCACTGAGGACACCGGGGCGTGACGGCCGGGCCGCCCCGCCGGACACTACGGGGATGGGATCCCGCCCGCGCCGCTCCGACCCGCCCAAGCCCCCTCGGTCCGCGAAGCCGGGCCTGCACCCGCGCAACCGGCACGCCGGAGGCTACGACTTCCCAAGCCTCGTGAAGGCCAGCCCGGAGCTGAGCCGCTTCGTGGTGCGCGCCCCACACGGGGGGCCCTCCATCGACTTCGCGGATCCCGCGGCGGTGAAGGCCCTGAACCGGGCCCTGCTCGCGGAGGCCTACGGCATCCGGGACTGGGAGTTCCCCGAGGGCTACCTCTGCCCGCCCATTCCCGGCCGGGCGGACTACGTGCACCACCTGGCGGACCTGCTGGCGGAGTCGAACGGCGGCGCCCCTCCGCGGGGCGCGGCGATCCGCGTGCTGGACGTGGGCGTGGGGGCCAGCGCCATCTACCCGCTGGTGGGCCACCGGGAGTACGGCTGGTCCTTCGTGGGCTCGGACATCGACACGGCG
>JAKBES010000320.1 GCA_021833665.1 Acidobacteriota bacterium | reverse complement strand
GGCAACCCCCATCTCCTAAAGAGGCAAAAGGGGCGCAAAGGGTTGGGGGCCATCTGCGTTGTTGCGGCTCCTAGGAAGGGGGCCCACCCTGCCGTCGTCGCCGCGCCTAGCATATGGCCCCCAAGCCTCTTGCGCGCGGCCCACGCGAGTTTTTCAGCAGCCTGCTAGCCGGGTTGTATCCCTGCCCTTGAATCTCCGCCCCCTCGCCATCTCTCTTCCGGCATCCCCTCATCCCCTCATCCCCTCATCTCGTCCTGCCCCTTGACAACCGCCTCCGATGGCGTTACTGTATTATTACACTGATACACTAGGAGGCGGCCATGAGGCTCAGTCGGCGACGGTGGGATGAAGGGGGCGGGCCGTGAGGCCCCTGCTGCGGGTGGACCCGGCGGATGCGGCTCCCATCTGGAGGCAGATCGAAGAGG
Organism: Acidobacteriota bacterium; assembly: GCA_021833665.1. Lineage (GTDB taxonomy): Bacteria > Acidobacteriota > UBA4820 > UBA4820 > DSQY01 > JAKAJA01. The sequence continues at coordinate 3,612 of JAKBES010000320.1, read as the reverse complement.
GCGTGCGGCGCCTCGTGGCTTCGGGCCAGATTCGGCCGGGGCAGGGCTTGCCCTCGGTGCGGGACCTGGCGCGCGACCTGCGCGTGAACCCCGCCACCGTGTCCAAGGCCTACCAGCGCCTCACGGACGGCGGCGTGCTGGAGGTGAAGCGGGGAGAAGGTACCTTCGTCACCCAGGCACCTCCGGCCATGAAGAAACCGGAGCGCAGGGACGCCCTCCGCGAGGGGGCGGCCCGCTACGCCAGCCTGGGTGTCACCTTGGGCGCGGCCCTCGACGAGGCGTCGCAGGAACTGGACAAGGCCTGGGCCAAATTGAACGGCGCCAGGATGGGGGGACAGCCATGAGCGCGCTCAGCAACGGTGCCGTCGCGGCCTTCGAAGGGCTGACGGTGCGCTACGGGAAAACCACGGCCGTGGACGGCGTATCTCTCCGTGCGCACAAGGGCGATGTGTACGCCCTGCTGGGCCGGAACGGGTCGGGCAAGACCTCCATGATCCGGTGCCTGCTGGGCCAGATGAAGCCCAGCGCGGGGTCCGCTGCTCTCTTCGGGCTCGATGCTTGGCAGAAGCGCCAGACGGCCATGAGCAAGGTGGGCGTCGTCCCCGAAACGCCGGACATGCCCTCCGTCCTCACGGCCCGCCAACTCCTGGCCTTCTGTGCCCGCCTCTACCCGAGCTGGGACGGCAAAAGCGTGGCGGCGCGGCTGGCGCGCTTCGGCGTTCCCGACGCGGTGCCCTTCGGCCGCTTGTCCCGGGGCCAGAAGAACCAGCTCGCCCTGGCCCTGGCACTGGGTCCCATGCCTGAGCTGCTCGTGCTGGACGATCCGACCCTGGGCCTGGACGCCGTGGCCCGAAAGGAGTTCTTCGAGGAGCTGGTGGGCGACCTGGCGGACCGAGGCACCACGGTCTTCATCACCACGCACGACCTGCAAGGCATCGAGGGCATCGCCACCCACGCGGGCATCCTCAAGGAGGGGCGCCTGCTTCTGAATGAGGAGATGGAATCGCTCAAGGGGAGGTTCCGAACACTGAGCTGGAGCGGGCACGCTTCCCCGCCCTCCCTCTCCGCCCTCTCGCCCCTGAGCGTGCGCCATGACGCTTGGGGAACCCAGGCCCTGGTGGGAGCCTTCGACGACGCCGCCTTCGGGCAGCTCGCGCACGACCTGTCCCCCGTGGAGGCGCAGGCCTCCTCCCTATCCCTGGAAGAACTCTTCATCGCCCTCACGGGCGCCCCCGAGCCGGCCTCGGAGGGCGAGGAAGGAGGCAAGCCATGAGCGGGTTCGCTCAGGTGTTCATGCTCGAAATGCGGCTGCGAAAGGCCGTTTTCCCCGCGGCCCTCGTGGCGGGGCTCATCCCCATACCCCTGGCCCTGCTCATGCGCAACGCGGCTAGTTTTTCAGAGTCCCTGAACGCGGGGGCCTTCGCCTTCGCCCTCATCGGCGGGGAACTGCTGGCTCTGTACCTGGGCGCCACGGTTCTGTGCCAGGATCTGAGCGAGGGGAGGCAGGGCTTCTTCTTCTCCCGTCCCATCTCGGGCTGGGCCTTCTGGGCCGGCAAGTTCTCCGCGGCGTGGCTCGTGGTCCTCGGCGCCATGTTCGTGACCCTCCTTCCCGCGACGCTGCTCGGCGAGGGCTTGGTCAACTTGGAGATCCTCGATGACCCCATGGGGACCACCAGCCTGGGTGCCAGGTTTCTTTCTCCCCTTTGGACTCTGGCCTTCGTGGCCGTCGCGATCCTACTGTTTATGGCCCTCGCGCACGCCTTGAGCGTCATGTTCCGCGCCCGCTCCCCGTGGCTCATCCTCGATGCCGTCATGGTGGTTCTCCTGCCCGCGCTGGCCTGGTGGGGCTTCAGGCGCGTCATGGCGGAGAACCTCCAATTCATGCTGCTGATTGCCCTATTCGTTTGGGGAGGGTCCCTCCTCTTCATCCTCCTTCCCGCCGGAGCCTTGCAGACAGCTCTCGGACGGTGTGACCTGCGCCGCGGGCACAAGGTCCTCTCCCTCACCCTATGGGGCACCGCATCGGCGGTGGTCCTGCTCGTGACCGGCTATATCGTGTGGGCCACGAGCATCGCCCCGTCGGGCCTGAAGAGCATCAGCTATATTCGTCCCGCGCCCAAGGGTCCGTGGGTTATCGTGGGCGGCCCCGGGCGGGGCCTTGGGCCCTATGCGGCTGCCACCTTTCTCCTCAATCCCCAAAGCGGCGCGTGGGCGCGGCTTTCGCTAAATATGTGGAGCGCCCTCCCGCTGTTCTCCCCCGACGGCAAGACGGCGGTGGTCTTTCGGCGGCCCATGAGCGAGGGCGAGCCCGGCGAGGTCGTGTCCTTCGACCTGACGGCCGCGGGCGATCCCGAGCCCGTGCACCACGGCATCCTTTTCCCGGGCTGGTCGCCTGACCTGACCTTTTCGCCTGACAGCTCGAAGCTCGCCATCCTCCACGACCTCTCCCTGGACGTCTATGACCTCCCGTCTTGGAAACTCGCTGCGGTACGTAAGCTGGACCTGAAGAACGCGGGAGGCCTCGTGTTCGCCGGGGACAACCTGATCCGGATCTACCAGGGCTCCGCCGGCCCGCAGGGGAGCAAGCCCGGCGTGGAGACCCTGTCCATCTTCGAATGGGACCTGGGCAAGAAAACCTTCGAGACCACGGGCAAGACGGAGGATGTCGTGGGCTGGACCCTGCGGGTCAGCCCAGACCGCACCCGGATTCTTTTGGTTCAAGCGGGAGCTCAAACCTCCCGTCTCCTCTTGTGCGATGCCCGGACGGGGGCGGTGCTCAAGGAACTTTGGCAAGCCGCCGCCATCAGCAAAACGAGCGGCGCCTTCCTTTGGGACGGCCGCATCGTGGCGATCGAACGAAAGGGAGACGAGCGGACCCTCCGCGTGTTCAGTTCCGAGGGAGACGAGCAGCACGCCGTTCGGTGGAGTCCGGGCACGGATCGCGGTGTCTGGTTCGGCCCCGAGCCGTTACCCGGGAAAGTCATCCTCGTCTCCTTCCCTCCGAGGACCCAGTGGACCAAAACCAATGAGGTGTCCCTGTGGGACGTGGACACGGGTGCCATCACGCTTCTTCCGGGCCTGCACGCGACGTGGGGCGGCTGGTGGTATTGGGACAACCGAGATATAGCCGCCTCGCCCGGAAGCCAGGGCGCAGATCTCTTCCTGAACGACAAGGGCCAGCTCGTGCGCTACGACTTTGCGGCGGGGCAACAGACGCCGATAAAATTGAAGTAGGCTTGCAGCCGGTGCTTGCCATGCAGATCGAGCCGAAGGCCGGGGGCGACCCCGGCTTTCGCTCGTTTGGCAGGCTCTCAGACGGTTTTGCGCATGACGGGCCGAGTGCGGGACCGCCGAGCCACCTCGGTGAAGCCAGCCTTGAGGAAGGCCGAGGGCAGGCCCGTCCAGACGAAGGGGGCGGGCTGGTTTTCGCCCCGCGTGTCCACGGGGTACCCTTCGACCGCCGTTGCTCCAAGGGACTTGGCGAGAGCGGCGGCGGCCGTCAAGAGGTCCGCCGAAAGGCCCGCGCGGCGGTGGGCTTTGGCCACGAAGAGGCACGACACGGACCAGACCGCCTCATCGTCCACGGGGGCGAGGATTCGGGAATTGGCCAGG
>JAKBES010000048.1 GCA_021833665.1 Acidobacteriota bacterium | reverse complement strand
AGTCCGGGAATCGAGGCCATGCGGCCCTCCGAGGAAGGGCGCGGGAGGCCCGGAGGCCTCCCGCGGGGTCAGGTACTACAGGGCGACCTTGGCGGCCTTCTGCCCGTGGAAAACCACGATGCAGTCCAGCAGGTCAGCAGCGACACCGAGGGTGGCGCCGGTGCGATCCGCCAGGAAATAGACGTTGAAGGTCTGGGAGGCCTGGAGGTACAGTTCTTCGCCGGGGTTGAACCGGTAGAGGCCCTGTCCCACGGTCGCGTTGGCTCCCAGGCCCGCGATATTCGCCAGGCTGGAGAACATGACGGCGGGCTGGTTCACCTTCTCGAAGTTCTTCGCGCCCACTTCGACCTTGAGCACGTGGTGATTCAGGAAGGCATCGAGGGCGGCCTGGGTGCAGGAGCCGTTGGGGCGGATCTCGATGGCCGCCACCTTGTACTCAGAGGTGTTGGGCATCTGGCCCGCCACTTCCAGGTTGGTGAGGTCGGGGTCGGTGTTCTTCTGCTTGTTGAAGATGTAGGTACGAGCGTTCGCGCCGATCACGGTCGCGCCGGCGAGCACCAGGCGGAACCAGATGGGCTGGGTGTCCTTCTCGGGCACCGTGTTGAGGGCCTGGGGCTGGGCCATGTAAGACTCCTGGGGGGGGAAGGACGCGCGCACCGGCGCGCCGGAAGGGGAAACGGGGATGAGCTTGTCGGCCATGGCGAACTCCTACATCCCGTCCGGGCGCTCAGAGGTCACGGGGACCGGGTAGGCGGGATCGTAGGCGATGCCTGCGAGGCCGGTCCCGGCGGGGATCCACTGGCCCGTCTGGGCGTCCCAGTAGCCCGCGGCGGTATCGGTCGAATCCGTGCCGGCGAACATGGTCGGCGCATAGCTCCGGCCCATGCTGCGGATCGCTTCGCCGATGGCGCCCGCGGCGATGGCGCGCGGGAAGCCGCTCGTACCACCGAAGGCGATCGCGCCGCCCGCCACGACAGCGGAAGCCAGGACGGATTTCACGGACGCGGGGAGGCTGGCTGGGAGGAACTTCTCGGCCTGCTTCTCCACGAAGCTGGAGGCCAGCATGCCCACGCCGATCCCGGCGCCTTCCTTCAGGAGTCCCATCAGATCGAGGCTCTTGAAGTTGGAGGCGGCGCGGCGGGTGACGACACGAACCCGCTCTTTGGCCTTAGTGGCCACGCGGCGGATGCTGGTGGGGTTGCCCTTGCGGGTGATGCGGCGGCGCCGGTGGTGGGCCGCCTTCTTGGTGCGCTTCGCCATGGAAGCACCTCCTTTGAAAGCGCGGCTCCTGGCCGCGTCAGGGTTCAGGGACCGGAGGACGGACGCGAGATGCGTCCGGCTGGTGCCCCGCGCGCCCTTGATGGCCCTCTTCAGGGTCTTCAGGGCATGCGGCCGGTCATCACCGTTCAGGATTTCGATTTGCTCAGCCATGGATCATCCCTCCAGGCCCGCGGGCGTGATGCGGAAGGAACCCGTGAGGGCCCCGACCTGGCCAGCCATGACGGCATGGGTCCGGCCCTCGAAGGCGTGGACGTATTCCACCGTGGCCCGGTCCCCGAACTTCGGCTTGCGGGCGGTGTAGCCGATCAACGCCGGTTCCAGGTCGAAATGGTGGGCCTTGTGTGACACGAGCCAAATTTTCCGGGCCGCGGCATCCGTGACCATGTAGGGGCCCGCTACGCCGAACCGGGTTTCCTTGCCGTCCTTCGTGGCCAGCCAGGTCACACGGCCCAGAAGCACGACATGCAGGGGCAGTCCGTAGCGGTGCGGTTCCTCCACTTGGAGCTGGAGGGATTGCCCGGGGTCCGTGCCCGTCCAGGCCTTCCAGACTTTCGCCAGGCCGGCCGCATCGGAGGGGTTGAGGCGAGGCGCCTGCTTCATCAGCCGCGCCATTTCGGCCCCGTGAGTCTTCGCCCAGTTGCGGTGGTAAGCCTCGCCTTCCTTGTGCCCCTTGAGGGCCAGGGCGGCGGCCAGGTGCGCCTTGATGGCGGCCAGGTGCGCCCGGAGCTGGGCCGCGTCTCCTACGACCTGGTAAGCCTTCTCTGTGGCCTTCGTCGCGCGGTCTACCAGCTTGACCTGTGCTGGCGTGGCGGTGGGATTCGCCTTCTTGAGCGAGGTGGGCCGGGTGGGCTTTTTTGCCCGCTGAGGCGCGGCCGGGACGGGGCGGGGCGAGGGATGCCCCTTGGAGGTCGCGGCGGCCTTCTTCCGGCCCGTGGTGGTGGTACTCATGGGGCCATCATGGCGAGGCGCTTCCTTCCGCGTGTCCCGCACTGTCCCGGACTGTCCCGCCTTGCGCGGGTTGAACATCGGGAGGGGTTGTTGCGCTTCGGTGCCACTGAAAAACCCGGGGAGGTCCATTCCCGCCTCCCATACAGCCCCGAAGAGGCTATGTACATCCTTCCGGCGATGGGCTAGGCCGTTGGCTTCATGGCGCTCCAGGGCGGCCTCGACTTCCTCTTCCGTGGCCTTCACCTTGCGGGCCAGGTCTGCCACCGTGGCCCCGCCCTTCGGGGTGAACCTCTTCAGGGCCTCGTAAACCTTCCGCTTCAGCTCCGGGGATGGCTCCGGGTTCACGGCGCGGGCCTTCCCTTGGCGGTAGCCTTTCGGCGCGGTGCTGACGTCGAATCCGTCCGCCTGGAGCTGCTTCACCAGATCCTCACCGAAGGGGCCCGCGGATTGGATCACCACGGCGCGGGCTTCTCCGCGGGGCCCCAGGATGCGGTCCAGCTCGTCGGATGGATTCCAGGCGGGCTCCGCGGGTAGGGTTTTCCCTACCTTGGCGGGCACCGTTCCCGCGGGGCGGAGGGTCCATCCGGCGGCCTGCAAGCCTTCCAGGTCTGGACGGCGGAAGGGGCGGCCCTCAAGGGCGATCTTCACGGCATGGGTCAGCCCGCCGGGCCCCAGGACAGCCGCGAGGGCCCGATCCTCCTGCGCCTGGGCTTTGGCCAGCCTGGCGGCCTGGGCCTCCCATTCGGCCTTGAGGCGTTCCCCCTCCTGCTCGTAGTAGTCCCGCTCCTGCTTTTTCAGGAGCTTTTCCCGGGCGATACCTTCCCCGGCCATGTACTGGGTGAGGTCCGAACCCTTGGCCCGGTGCCGTCCTCCGGCACGCTCGGCCTTGTGCCGGGCGCCGCCGAGGTCCACCGCGCCGCGTCCTGCGGAACCGATGCGGCCTTCCATGACGGCCCGGCCCATCTTGGTGAGGGTCCACCGGCCGCCCTCGTCCTTGATGTAGCCCTTTGCCTGGAAGCGCCGGGCCATGACTTTGGCCACGCCCTCCAGGCTCCCGGAAGCCTCCACGCCCCGGAGGGCCTGGCGCCGTTTCTCGGCGGCACTGGGGTTGACCTTGCGAGGCTGGCTGCCGGGGGTATTCTTGTTCCGGTGGTGCGAAGCCGTATCGAAAGACCGGCCCTGAAACCCAGGCCCGATGTCCTCAAGGCATCCGCTGGAACCCGGATTAACAACCGGCGCATCACCACCCGCTTCCAATGCCCGGCGAACCTGACCGGGCGTGAGGGTGTAGGCCGTCAAGACCTGATAGACCTTCCGGCCATCCAGCGTCTTGGGGATGAGCTGGACCACGGCCGCGCGGCTGTCCTCCATCCGTGCGAATCCTAGGCTCCCCTTCGCCTTCCCGCGGAAGGCGAATAGATTCCCACTCGAAAGCACGAAGCGAATGTGTTTCTCAACCTCTTCCACGGTCTTGAACTCGTGAGGATGTTTCCTCTGGATCCATGCAAGATTCGCCACAACCGGAAGGGCGGCGACCTTCGCCAAGCTCCAGAAGGCCCGATTTCCTTGGAACTCTGTGAGCATCAGTCCTCCACCGCCCGCCGGAGGGCATTGGCTTGGGCCATGGCCGGGGCGGTTGTCACCAGCAGCAGCACCGCCGCGCCGCCCGCCAACCAGGCCCAGAGGGGGAGGCCGAGTAGGGAAGAGGTGAGGGCGCTTTTCAGATCCGTCAGCGGGTTGGTGGGGGTGCTGAATACCTGAGCTTCTCTATTCATCACCGCCGCGTCATTGGCCGCGGCCGTCTGGGCGTTCTGCCCTACATGTAGTGTTGTCGCCGCCTGGCTCTGGACCCCAGCCGAAGCCGCCGCGGCCTTGGCCTGCGCGGCAAGCTGCACCTGGGCCGCGAAGGCTGTGGCCGCACTCTTGTTTAGGCCATCCATCTTCGATTTGAGGGCCACCATCACCGGATCAGATACGGAAATTAGTGGGTTGGCGTAATTCATCAGGTTATTCACCGATGAATCGGCATTGATCTGTTTCAGCACGTCCGAGGCGTCTGCCTGGTACAGGTTCCCAAGGGTCCACTGGCTCTGGGCGTCCAGGGTCAGGATCTCGCTCCAGTCCTGCTGAGCCTGGGCCTGCCCTTTCGCCGTGGCCAAGGTGGTCCAGAACTGCTGGAGGTTGTAGCGGGCGTCCGTGGTGTTGCTGGCTTGGAGGCTCTGCATGGCCCAGCGGAGCCACTTTGCGGGCGTCTCCAGCCAGGGCCTCACATTGAAGGTTTCGGCGTACACGCTACCTCCGAAGGAGCAGGACCAGCAGCAGGGCGCCCGCGCCGATGGCCGCCGGCACGAAGTAGGGGCTCGAAGTGATGGCCGCAAGGCCGGATGCCGCTGGGGTGATCCCTGCCGGGTAGCCATAGGCGCCCGCATTCCCGCCGCCGCCAGAGGCCGCCGCGGGGCTCGTGGCGCCCCATCCGACCGGAGCATCCACCAGCGGGTTTCCATTCGCATCCGTGGGGATCCCGTTCCCGGGGATCGCGGCCCGCTGCATCAGCGCCGCCGCCAGTTGCGGATCCGTGGCCCCCAGATCGTAGCCCGCCGATTGAGCATCCAGCATGGCCTGAGCCTGCTGCTGGGACAGCGCCGCGACCTTGGCTTTAGCCTGGAGGGCCTGGGCCGCGGAAAGGGCCAGCTTGCCCGTTGTGGCCAGCCAGCTCGAAGACGCGGCCGTGGCCGTGGTGCCTGCGGCGGCCGTGGTTCCCGCCGCGGCGGTTCCCGTGGCGGCCGTGCCGGTTCCTACCACGGCATGCCACACAGAGGCCGCGCCGGAAGCGATATGCGCCTCGAGTACGTGCAGCCCGGAAAGCATCCTGGAGGCGATGGTAGCGCCCGCTCCCATGCTGTAAATCGTTATGGCAATGGCCGCTACGATAGCGATCCATTTCCAATTTTTGCTGATGAACTTTCCGACAGAATGCGCGGTGTCGTTGATTTTCGTGGATACCTTGTCCTGAACTGCCAACACCTTATCGTCAACTTTTTTCAAGTTGTCAGCCAGTTTGGGTGAAATTAACTTGATGGGCGCCCGCGCGATGCTCGTTATCGCCGAAGTGAGCTTATGGAAGAAGCTACCAAGCCCCGCCAATTCCTCCGGGCGCGCCAGGCGCCTGGCGCCCACCTGGCGCAGGGGGGCGCGCCAGAGGGTGGCCACCGGGGAAGGATCCCAGAGGCCCGCGCCCGCCGCCAGGCGGTAGGAGGCAGGGTCCAGGATCACCGGCGGCCCTTTCGTCGGCCCAGGAACCACCAGGCCGCCAGGCCTGCGGCCGTGGCCCACAGAAGGGCGTGGCCCTCGTCTTCAGCGGGAAGCCCACTCAGGGCCCCGGCGCGGCTCACTGTGGCGAAGAGGCTTCCTGATTCCTGGGGATGGGCGTAAAGGGTGCCCGTGGTCGGGGCGCCCACGCTCGCATACAGGCTGGAGCCCGAGGGCGCGGCGAACATGGAGGCCAGGGCCGCAGAGGGTGCAGGCGCCGGGGCCGGGGCTCCCACAACGGCCGGAGCTGCCACAGGGGCCGGGGCCGGGGCTCCCACAACCTGCTGGACAGGCGCCGGGGCCTTCAATAGGCTCACCTGGCCCTGAAGGGCGTTGACCTGGTTTTGGAGGGCAGTTTCCTGGCTCTGGAGGGCCTGGAGCTGGGCCTGCAAGGGGGCCAGCGCCGCGAGGGAGGCCGTAGCGTCCGGGGTCGGCTGGGGCATATTCACGAATCCCACGCCCGGGAGGGGGCGGAAGGGCGGCAGGGAAACCGGGTAGCGATTCAGCGTCCCAGGCCTGGACATGAAGAGGTCGAGGGGCGGCTGTGTCCCGCCATCATTCGGCGCGGCCGTAGTCGCATCGCCCCCTCTGAAGATCGGCCGATCAAAGACAGGAAAATCAAGGCGGGGGCTTGGGCGCATGGGGATCACCGGAGGGACAGGGTTGGGCCGCGGCTGGAAGGGGATGGGGCGGAAGGGTGGCAGGGAAATGGGAAAGGTATCCACAGGGCCCCCATGCCTGGGCCGATTCACGAAGCTGACGGGCGTTGGGGCCGGGGCGGGCGTGTCCACGGGGCCCCCAGGTCGGGGCCGGTTCACGAAGCTGATGGGTGTTGGGGCCGGGGCGGGCGTGTCCACGGGGCCTCCGGGCCTGGGCCGATTCACAAAGCTGATGGGCGCAGGGGTGTTCTGGACCGGCTTGGGCCGCGGCTGGAAGGTGACGCGGCGGAAGGGCGGGAGGGCCCCTAGCTGTCCCGCGCCCGGCTGGCTCACGTCCTCAATCTGGATCAGCGGCATGTCACTCCCTCCGTGGCATGAGCAGGGTCAGGAGCAACACGCCGCCCAAGGCCGCAACGCCCAGCTTCCACGGGTCCATCCACCAGGGCGGAGCCGCGGGCGGAGGCGGAGGGGGCGGGGGCGCCGTGTCCGTTACCTCCACGGTTGCGCTTCCATGGAAGGGCGTATTGTCCGGCGTGTACACCAGGCCGGAACTGGTCGAGCTAGCCATTTCCGCCCCGCTTCTGGCTGAGCATCATCACCACCACGAGCCCCACGGCCCCCAGCCCCACCGGAAGGAGCCAGGAAGGCATGGCGCTGGGCTGGGTCGGGAAGACTCCCGGATTCGTCTTGGAAAGGTAGTTCAGGGCCTCCTTTCCCGTGAGGCCTTGGGCGGCCTGGGCCTGCATCCGGGCTTGCTGCTGGGCCGTATTGATGGCCACTTGCGCAGCCGCCTTCTGCGTCTGGAGCTTCCCATAGGCGTCCATCACGCTCACGAGGGCGCCCGAATTGGATGCGATGGCGGTTCCAACGCTTGAGATTCCGCCGGTGACGGTCTTCACGGCGGAGCTGAGCCAGTCGCTCAAACCTTCAAGCTGATCCAGGGTGTCGGGTGCAGAAGGGGCAGGGTTGAAACAGGTCATCGAAGCTCCGGGGCAATAGGGAGATCAAGCGCCGCCGTGCGCTCCGGGAACTGCCAGCCGGCGGGATATTTTTCGGTGGCATCGAAGGCCCGCCAGGCGTTGCCCAGGTAGGCCAAGAGGTAGATGTGCGCCCATCCTTCCTGGCCCGGAACCTTGATGATGCGGGCCTTGACGGCGATTCCCGCCGCCGTGAAGAGGGCCGCCAGAAGGGCCGCGAAGTCCTCACAGTCCCCCATCTGGGCTTTCCAGATCCCGGGCACCGTCTGGAAGTACTCCTGGCCAAGAGGGTCATTCACGTATCGGATGCGCGTCCTCACGAACTCGAAGATCCGCACCGCCAGGGCGCTCTTGGCGTGGGAGGTGATGTTCTTCGGCGCGCGCCCAAGGGCTTCCGTCAACAGGCCGCGCGTGAAGGCCATGCCCAGGGGCCCGGGGGCCAGGGCGGGGGCAACCACGAAATCCCGCAGCAGTTGAACCTTCTTCCTGACTAGGGCATCCGAATCGCCGGAAATGCGAACGGCCGTGGTGGTCAGCCGCAAGGGCTTGAGGGTCTGCTCAGGCGTGGGGGCCTTCTTGGGTGCAGGGGCCTTGGCTGGAGCCGTGGCCCCTAGGCCAGAGCCCCGGGCCCGCCCGCCCGTCAGGACCGGCGGGCGGTAGGTCAGGGGGTCAAATCGTGGATGCCAGCCCAGGGCGCTCATGGGGCCATCATGGCCAGGCGCCTGCTTCCGTGTGTCCCAGACTGTCCCGGACTGTCCCGCGTCGTGGGACTAGCGAACGGCTACGGCCAAGTGTGGCAAGGGGCGCCGCAACGCCCGAACCGTGGCGAGGGCTTGCAGGCTCCTGGGCTCAGGGATGCGGCCCTCTTCTGCCATCGCCTCAAGGTGCCATTCGATGGCCTCCGCCATGTTGGCCTTGACCTCTTCCAGCGTCCTGCCCGTGGCAACGCATCCCGGCAGATCAGGGACATAGGCTGAAAAATTCCGCTTCCCCTGTTCGATGACCACCGCGTACCGCATCACTTCCCCCGGGGCTTCAAACCCGCTTGTTTCAGGATGCTTTCTTCAGTCTTGGGGTGCAAGTCATCTCCATCATGCCCCGCCACAGTCACCGCTCCTCTTTTCTCGGGGTGTCCGAGTTGGCGATGGCTTCCCCTTTGGCGGATGACTTCCCACCCATCTTCCCGGAGGATCTTGAGGACTTCTCGCACCTTCCTTGGCATGGGCCGCCCTCCCTACTGGCCTGCCTGGAAGGCTCGCAGGAGTCCCGCCAGGCGCTCCCGGTGCCGGTGCTCTCCCAGCATCGCGGCTGCGGCATCATCGGGCATCCACTTCAGGAGGCCCCGCCACTGGGCCCGCTGCTTGGGTGTCGTGCTGCGGTCCAGCTCCGCCAGGATGTCCACGTCTGCGGCGCCTTCATCCAGGCGACGGCCCAGCAGGGCCTTGAACGCTTCGAGGTCCATCGTCTCATCTCCTTCGGGCTCTTTCTCGTCTTCCGCCGCCTCCAGCATGTCCTTCACGCCCTGGCCGATGCCCTGGCGCCAGGCCTTCCACCAGGGCCCCAGCGGGCCATCCGCTTCCCCCTGGGCATGGAAGGCTTCCAGCACCTCACGAAGCTGCTGGATGTCCGGCGTGTCCTCGCCATGCTCGTCCAGCAGATCGAGCACTGATTCGGTGTCATCCAGGGCCGCCCGCCACTCCTTGCGCGTGGGCTCCGGCAGGATCTCCGCCGCCGGTGCCGGGGCCGCAGATGGAACCGGGGGCGGTACTGCAGGGCCTGGGTTCGCGCGTTGCAGGGGCACCACGGGACGGCCCGGGGGCGGTACTGCAGGGGCCGGGCGCTCCATGCTGGTGATGACGGCTTTCACGAGGCTTTGAACCACCTCCGGGCCTCCCACCAGGCGGGCGGCCTCTTCCAGGATGGTCGGCTCGTGCTCACCATCCGCCTTGCGCTCCAGCTCCCAGAGCCTGGGCCGAAATTCATCCTCCGCCGCCCGGCGGCCCTCCACCACGCCGCGGGCATGGGCCTCCTTCTCCGCCTTCTCGATCCGGGCTTCCCAGCGATCTTCCAGGGCCCGCAGCTCCTTGCGCTGCTCCCGATCCGCCTCCAGCAGGGCCTCCGCCCGTGCCATGGCCCGGATGCTGTCCGTGTCCACCTTCCCCGCCGCCGCGGGCCCGCCGATGGTCTCTTTCACCAGTGCGATGATGCCCAGGCCCTCCCGTAGGCTGGCCATGGGATCCCGCGGGGCCTCCGGGTCCACCTCCACCACCGGGCCGCGCGGGGCCTCGTAGCCCGGGGGAGGTTCCACCTGTACGTTGTAGGTCGTATCAAGGGTCTGCTCTCCGCCGGCCCAGCCCAAAATTCTCCACTGGTAGCGCCCGAATCGGCCAGTCTTCTCGGCCCAGGCCTGGGCCCGGCCCTCGAAGTCAGGATCTCCCAGGCCCAGGGCCTCCGCGGCGCTGAAGCTGGTGCTCGTCTGGTACGTGCTCGTGGGCTTGGGCCCGCCATTTTCCTCTTGCCGATAGAGCTTCAGGACCAGGCGCGTTTCCTCCGCGTTCGCCACGGCGCTGGCATCCCTCAGCGCCAGATCCTCCAGCGATCCCAGGAAACTCTTGAAGGCCATGAGCTGGCCCGCCTTCCCTTCCTTCTCCCGGGCCATGATGGCCTCCGCCGCCTTGGCGCCCTCGCCCCGGGCCACGGCCACGGCCGCATCCAGCACCTTGACCCGCTCGGCCTCTTCCCGCACGGCCGCCAGCGCCTCGGGGGCTACCAAGGGCTCGCCCGGCTTCCATCCGCCCTCTGGCTCCAGCCCTTCAGGGCCCCTTGGATACACGTCCCGCCTCACCCGTTCCGTCCCCATGTGCAACCTCCAGGGCCATCCTCGCGCACCGAATGTCCCGGACTGTCCCGGACTGTCCTGCGTTCTTCCCCGTCATGCCCCTCGTGTCGGCACCGGGCGCCCACCCAGGCGGCCCCGGCGCGTCCACCGCGCCTCCCGGGCCGCGTCCCCCAGGTCAATCCCAGGGGTCATCTTTCTCTGTCAGGGCCTCCACCTCATCCCGGAAAAGGATCACCGTGCCATGGGTGACGCGCTTCACACTCAGTATTCCCGCGTACGCCCACCGCTTGATGGTCTTCAGACTGCGGATGATGCCGCGGTCGGCGAGGATGGCCCGCGCCTGGGCGTACGTCACGCCGGGACGGTCTTCGGGGGCAGGAATTGAGGTGGTCATCGGGAGGCCTCCATGGCGAACTCAGTCCCCTCCCAGAGGTCCACGATGGGACACTCCAGCTCGGGGAGCCGGGACGGCTTGCGGCGGATGGGCTCATGGATGCGCTCGGGCTCACCAGCCCCCAGCGCCAGGCCATCCAGCGTGATCCAGATCCCGCCGCGCGTTTCCAGGATCTTCCGCGCGATGAAGCGCCGCGCGGCCCGGGTGCGCTCCACCATGACGGCCATCCACTTCCCCAAGGGGAGGATGTCCATCAGCTCTCGCCATGAGGGGGTCCGTTCGGAGGGTGGAGGCCGCTCGGAGGTCTGGGGCGTGTCCTCCGGCCCCTCCGGGGTGCCTGCTTCTGGGCACGGATTGCCTGAATCGGACCCGTCCAGGGGGTGCGCCTCGTCGGGCCCGCTCGGGTCGCCGTCGGATAAGCAGGCAGTATCTAGGAAACCGCGCCCGCCTTCGGCGGTCGCAAGGTCAGCAGCCGTCTGCTTCGCCTCCCGGGCGGTCCCCAGCAGCTCGAACATGCGGGGCCAGCGTTCCACCTCTTCTAGCTCCAGCAGCATGCGGCGGCCCACGGCGCCCGCCTCGATGAGGTCTTCCCAGTCGTCGGGCTTGGTGACGTACTTGAGCACTTCCTGGAGGGCATCCTCTAGGGGCATGTTCCCCTCGTGGTGCTGGCTCTTGACGGTGCGAATGTCTGTGATGACCCCGCCCTCTACCTGGGCCTCCAGGGCCTCGGCATCCAGCTCCAGGCCGTACGTGTCACGCGTGGCCTGCTGGACGCAGGCGAACCACTCCGCCCGGAGATCCTGCCACTTCCACCAGCGGGACAGGATGAGGACATGGCCGTGAACGTGGATGCCCACGGTCCCCATGAACACGTTGAACTTGGCTTCCACGCCCTTGATTCCGGCCCGCACATGGGTCTTCCAACTCTCCCGCTTGCGGAAGAGGTCGAAAGCCCGGACGAACCGGCGAACCTCCAGGATGGGCGATCCCTGCTCCACATGGGGCAAGGTCAGCGTGAGGAAGGACCAGGCCAGGCGCCCGCGCATGTGGGGGTTGCGGTGCTGATACCACTCCTCCGGCGTCATGCTGGCCTGTGCCCGGCGCACGGCGCGGCGGGCGTGGCCACGGTTCCGCCGCCGCAGGGCCTCGATGTAGTTTCCGCAGAGTCGTGACCCGTGCCGCGTCTGGGCCGTCCCCTCTTCGTGGTACTCCTTCCGGCCGTCCTCGTGTACCTCTTCGACGATGCCAACGGCATGGTTTTCCGGCGCGGCGCCTAGCAGGTGCATCCAGGCATAACGCACGGCGCGGCCCTCGCCAGGGCCCGCCTCCACCAGCTCCCCAGTGCGCTCGTTGATGACCTGCGGCTGCCCGTCCAGCGTGATCAGCCGTAGGTCTAGCACATCCTCTCCCGCCAGGCCCTTGGCGATGGTTAGGGCCTCGTGCTGGCGCTGGCGCTGGCGCTCCGCCTTGGGGCCCGTGAGCAGGGCCCGGCGAATCTCGGCGTCATCCTGGGAAGGGAACACATCAGCCCCGCAGGTCAGTCATGGAGCTTCCAAGGGGGTTTCTCCCCTAGCCATTCCGCCTCGATCCGCACAAGGCCCGCCTCCCGCATCAGGACGGCCAAAGTCTCAGCGAGGGCCCCGACAACCGACGATTTCGGCATCCCATGAAACACGAGATTGACCGTCTCTCGCCGGTCGCGCGTTTCTCCGCGGGTGCTCATGGCGTCGTGACTCGTTTCCCCTCCGCGAGTACGCCATAGCGTTCCGCGAGGTAGATCCAGGCCTTCATTCCAGCCTCCAAGGCCGTGCCACGCGGGGAGAGGCTGGATGTTACAGGGCAGTACCAAATCCGGCCCTCGTGCTCCATCACAAGCTGGGTTCCCCAGGTCTTGGCCCCTTGCTTGAGCATGATGACCACCCATCCGTTTTGGAGGGTTCCAAACGTATGGGGTCCGTACGGCTTGATTTCCATGGAGGCCTCCGATGTGGCCTCCATGGTGAACTCTGGGACAACTAGGCCCAAGAGGGCGCTATCTGTGAAAACGGCATACCCTTCCGCGATGCTTTGAATCATGCTCCCACCTCCAGCGGCTTCACCTTCGCGGCGCGGGCCTCGCGCCAGGTCTTCAAGGTCCGCTCGTACGTGGATTCAGAGGGGAATGCGTTGGGCCAGGTGAGCACCTTTCGGCCCGTGTTCACCGCATCCCGCAGGCCGAAGCCCTGGAACCCGCGGGCCTTGGCCTCAAGGTAGGCGCGGGCCTCTTCCAGATCGGCCTCGTGCCGGAGCCGCCCGGCGGCATCTTCACGGCTCATGGGCTGGCTCATGCTTTCCGCCAGAAGGGTTTCTAGGCGTTCCTCCGCCACCTGGAAGGCGATCCAGATCGGCGTCAGGATCCGGGCTGCCTGCTCAGAGTCCATATGTCCTCCGCAACATGATGATTTCCCCCGTCAGGCGCGCTTTCTGGTCCATGTAGGCCTCAAAGGCCTTCCTCCAGGACTGATACCGGGGATCTCGTGCGGGTGGCACGGGGCGGGGAAGCGCGGGCGCTGTCAAGGCATCCAGCTCCGCCTCCAGCCGGCCAAGGATCGTGTTTCTACTGGATCGCATGAGTGCCCCCGTCTGTGGCCTTCCACCCATATCGCCCGAATCTGAAAACCCGATTCAGCTTCTCCATGAACTGGGCCCGAGCTTCGGCGTCCCTGGGAAGATCGAGCGACCAAAAAGGAGGCCTCATACCATCCCTTTCCATCCCTCGCAGCACTCCCCGAACTAGGGCCATCTCCACTTCTAGGCACCCATCCCAGGAGGGGCGGGGTAGAATCGCCGCTATACCCTGGATGGGTTCATGGCCGTTTCTCGCCACAGAAAAAGACCGGGTAAAGACACTCCGAAGAACCGGCCTGCGATCCGTCCCGAACTCCCTGCGGTCCAGGACGGCCATTGCGCCCTCTGCGGGAAAGCAGGTCGAGAGCGTGTGATTTTCGATGAAGGCTTGGAATTGATTCGGGTCACGAAGGAGGGCCATTCGGACCTTGTGTGCCTGGGGTGTCTCGATGAATACGTGAAGCGCATGCAAGCCCCCAATGGAGAATCCGCAGACAAGGGCTGATTGGTTATGCAATCGCATCGCGCACCCTCGCCAGCTCTCCCAGCGTCTCGAAGACAGGCAGTCCGAACCGCTCCGCAAAGGCCCGCTCCCGCTTGGCGCCGGGGCTCTGCTCCCAGGTCGGCATCAGGATCAGCGCATCGCAGCGGCTCAGCAGCTCGAAGCACTCCGCCAAGGCCTGCTCATACTCCGCCTCTGTGTCACCCGTGGGCAGGATCGCCACATGAGGAACGAGGGGAACGAAGCCTAGGGCCCGGACCTGCTCTCCGAAGGAGATCGCTTCGGTGATGTTCTTCAGGACGCCATCCGCATCCGGGGAAGAGTAGGGGCCCGCGACGTACACCACCGGGCGGGAACCTTCTTTGACGAGGCTCAATTCCCACCTCCCAGCAGATCCACCGCCGGCGCCGGGGGCAGGCCCACGGGCGCCGCAACGTCATCCAGCAGGGCCCGCAGGGCGCGGGAGTCGGGGGGCTGGACCTGGATCGCCACGCCCGCATTGGTCAGGGCCATCAAGGTGCCATCGAGGCCATGCTTGGCCACCGTGGCGACCAGGTTCAAATTCAGATAGTTTCCGCCGGGGAGCTTGATCCAGCCGTCCATCAGCGTGACCCCCGCGCCAGAAACCCGGGTGAAACCACCGCCACCATGGACGGGTGAGGCGCAGAGGTCGGGGGCGCGGGCTCCGGCGCGGGCTCCGGCGCGGGCACGGGCCCGGCCGCGGGCGGCTCCACCTCGCAAGGCGGCTCCACTTCACAGGGCGGGTCCGGCTGGTGCCAGCCGCGGGCGCGCGCATCCGCATCCGCTTCCTGGGCCAGCCGCAGGGCGTTGACCGCTTCCCAATCCCGCCGCAGGGCCTCCCCGCGCGCGGCCGTGGACAGGGCTGGGGGCCGCGTCACCATCACCGCCCGGAAGCGGCCCAGGCGCCGCCGGGCCCAGGCCAACAGGTTGAACAGGGCCGCCACGGCCATCAAGAGAAGAAAAACACCACTCCAGGACATGCGATCTCCAAGCCCTGCCGGGCAGGGCGAAGCCCCGCGCCCTCTGGCGCTGGGGTGGATGGGGAAGGGGGCGCCGGACCACGCCGGCCGCCCTGATTCAGAGTCCGGGGGGATCGGTTTGCAGGGCCCAAGGCCGCGCAACGGGTTCACCGGGAACCGCAGACCGCCCGCCCGAAGCGGAAGGCCCCGGGATCCACCTCCAAAGAGGGTTCACCGGGGCCGCTCCCGTTACATGGCCGTTCGATTCGTTCGCACGATCGCCTCCTGTGTTCTCAATGGGGAGGCTACCGCCGAAGGCTTCCGAGGTGCAAGCGCCCCCGGGCTTCACAAAGCCTACGAATCTGAGGGTCGGGCGTTCGAGTCGCTCCGGGACCACCAACAACCACCGAAGGGGAGCAGGTAAAAAACAGGCCTCAAAGTTTCTCGAAAAAAAGTTTTCGGAGGGGCTTTGGAGCACGGTCAAACGGGCGGGGGCTCCTGTGTTCTCAAAAAAAATCCCCCGTTCGGGCCCCCCGGGGATCTCCCCCGGGGGGTTTTCGTGTATGCTGGGCTCTCCTGCACTCCCTTCCTGGTTCTCCGAGGGCCCCATTCTGGGGCCCTTGTTTTATTCTCAATCCCAATACCGGCGCGGGTTTGCGCTATCCGGCGTCTTCGGCGGGGAGCGCATCCGCGAAGAGGCCCCCCACGCGCGCGGCGCTGGCGCGGCCGGGGTGCGTGTAGCGTTCGGTCGTGGTCACGCGCTGGTGTCCCAGCTGCTCCTGCACTTCGCGGATCGTGGCCCCGCGGTCCAGGGCTTCCGTTGCATGGGCGTGGCGGAGGTCGTGGAGGCGCAGGTGTGGGCAGGCGTTGCGGCGCGCCAGGCGGGCCCAGGCATGGCTGAGGGTGGAGGGGTCCATGATCGGCTTTCCTTCGGCATCCAGGAAGGGCCCGGCGCCGCCGGCGGTCTTGCGGCGCGCCAGAATCTCGACAGCCCAGGGCGGGATTCCGACAGCGCGGGGGCGCTTGCTCTTGGGGGTCCAGCCGGTTCGTTGGGGCCGCACGTGCAGGATGCCCGTGGCGAGGTCGCAATCCTGCCAGCGGAGGGCCAGCAGCTCCCCGCGCCGAAGGCCGCTGGAGATCAGCATCAGGAAGGCCTCCCGGTGATCCAGCTTCCAGCATCTCAGCACCAGGGCGAGGATGTCCCGGAAGGGATCCAGATCCATCGGCGGCGGGGGCGGGGCCTTGAGGTCCACGCGGGCGAGGGTGCCGGCCTTGATGAGGCCCGCCCGTTCGGCCCAGCGGGCCCAGGCCCGCACGATGGTCCCTTTCCGGTGGAGGGTCTGCGGGCCGTTCCCCTTGACCTGGCAGGCCGCCAGGAAGCTGAAGAGGTGGTGCCCTTCCGCCTGCGCGAGCTGGTTCACGCCCGCCCGCTCAAGATGCTGGATGAAATCCTGGAGGATGACGCCCTGCTGGTAGTGCCAAGCCGGGACATTCCCACGCACCTTGCAGGCGTCCAGGTAGGCCGTGGCGGCCATCTCAAGCGGCAGGGCAGGGCCTCGCATGGGGCGCCTCGCTGGCCCCGTCTTCAGGGCCTCAGCGTTGCGCGGAATGGAAGGATGAGGCCGGATCTGAAGGGGGGCAATGGGCGGATGGAAAAAAGGCGTCATGAACGAGTCTCAGTCGTTCATCCGTGCAAGCCTTATACCACCATGGCATCCTCTACCAGCGAACGCCCGCGCCGGCGAAGATCACATTGCCCACGGCGCCCGCCTGGAGGCCCACGGGGCCCCTCCAGTACTCGATCTCGCCCCCATACACCCGGCGGCCATCCTGGAGGCCCAGGAGGGCCACGGCGCCCCAGCGGGGGGGCGCGGGCGGGCGGGTAGGAGCAGGCTCACGGGGGCGGAGGTGGTCCGGGTGTCTCCCAGGGTGCCGGGGCCGGTCGGGGTGTCCAGCCATTGCACATTCCTGAGCACCAGGCGCCCGGCGTCCACCTGACCGAAGAGGGCATCATGCAGGACGCCCGCGGCTAGGGTGGTGTCTGTGGTCTGGAGCTGCTGGCCCAGCTCGGGCGGCACGGCCGCGGGCGGCGCGGCGGGCTTGCCCGGCACTACGCGCGTCACGATGACCGTTCGCACCTGGCCCGCGGGGCTCAAGTCATGCTCAGGGAGCGCCCTGGAGGGCCCTACCACGAGCGGGATGGGCTTCCCCCTGGGGATGGACCACCGGCCCGCCACGAAGCCCCCTCCCAGGGCCGCCAGGAGGGCCAGGGACCACGCCCGCAGGCTCATGGATGCACACAGAGGAAAAGCAGCAGCACGGCCAGCCAGGACATGAGCACGAGCAGGGCCAGGCCCTCCAGGGTCAGG
>JAKBES010000319.1 GCA_021833665.1 Acidobacteriota bacterium | reverse complement strand
AAAGAAAGTGGCATCGACGACCTTCTCGCTTTCTCTGCGATGTTCACTGGGATATCCTCGCCTCATCTGCCTCACTTTGTTCTTATGAATCTCTATCTTTCGCTAAGTCCTTGTCTCCTCTTTTCTCCGCGTCCTCCGTGTCTCCGTGGTGAAACTTTTCCTTTTCCTTTCCCGTGTCTCAGGGGCGAGCCTTATCCTTTGAGCCGCCCGAGGAGGCGGAGCAGCCCGTCGAGAACGGTGAGGGGATGGGGCGGGCATCCGGGGATGTAGAGGTCCACGGGGACGTCGCCGGGCATGCCCGCCACGGCGGGGCTCCCGGCGAAGGTGCCGCCGGATAGGGCGCAGGCACCCGAGAGGATCACGAGCTTGGGCGCGGGCACGGCTTCGTAGGTGGACCGCAGGGCGCCGGCCATGTTACGCGTCACGGGCCCCGTCACCACGATGCCGTCGGCGTGGCGCGGGGACGCGACGAACTGGATGCCGAAGCGCCCCAGGTCGAAGCCCACGGTGCCCAGGACGTTCAGGTCCGCCTCGCAGCCGTTGCACCCGCCGGCGCTTACCTGGCGGAGTTTGAGGGAGCGCCCGAAGAGGCGCTTCATTTCGCCTTGGAGCGCCTCCACTTTGGGACGGAGGTGTTCCCGGGTGAGCATGAGTGCCTCCCTAGACGTGGAGGCGAGGGCATACTCGCGCGTGACCTCCACCGCGCCTTCAGGACAGGCCTCCGCGCAGGCGGGACAGAACAGGCACCGCCCCAGGTCCAGCCGCAGCCCCTTGTCCGTGGAGATGGCCCCCGTGGGGCAGGCGTCGGCGCAGGCGCGGCAGCCCTCGGGACACCTGGCGGGGTGGAGGACGGGCAGGCCTCGGAAGCGCTCGGGCAGGGGGTTGGACGGCGGCGGGAAGGCCTGGGTCCGGTAGCCCTGCCGCAGCCGGGTTTTGAGAAGGTTGATCATCGGTCGTGCCCCGCGTAGGACAGGTTGAAGCTCTTGTTGCACAGGGGGAAATCGGAGATGGCCCCCCCGCGCATGGCCATGGCGAGCCCCATCCAGTTGTGGAGCGACGCGTCCGCCACCTTGTAGACGATCACGTCACCGGCGGCGCCCGTGGCGGCCACGTGGACCGTCTCGCCTCGCCATCCTTCCACCATCGCCACCGCGATCCTCCCAGGCTGCCGGGAACTCATCTCCGCCCTGACGGGGCCCGAGGGAAGGGCGGGCAGGTGTTCTTCCAGGAAGCGGAAGGATTGCTGGATCTCCAGCCAGCGGACCATGGCCCGGGCGTAGACGTCGCCGGAGGAGAGCATCTGCAGGGGCACCTGGGCGAAGCGGAAGAAGCCCGACGGGTGGTCCTGCCTCACGTCCCGCCTGCATCCGCTGGCGCGGGCCGCGGGGCCCACCACGCCCAGCAGCTCGGCCGTGTCCCTGTAGAGGACGCCCGTGCCCTCGAACCGGCCCTGAACGGAGGCGGAGCCGAAGAGCAGCTTGGCCGCGTCTTCCATGTCGCGCTTGAGGACCGGCAACGCCGCGAGGGTGCCGTCGATCCAGGCCGGGCCCGCGTCGAAGCGCACCCCGCCGGGCGCCACCAGCCCCCTGCCGAAGCGGTTCCCGCACAAGCCCTGCGTCAGGTTCAAGATATCTCCGCGCAGGCGCCCGAAGAAGGACGCCGACGGCAGGTACCCCACGTCGCCCGCCAGGGCACCCAAGTCGCCCGCGTGGTTGGCCAGGCGCTCCAGTTCGAGGGCCACGGTCCTGAGGGCATGGGCCCTGGCCGGGACCCCCGTCTGCGCGAGGGCCTCCTCCACCTGAGCGAAGGCCGTCGTGTGCGCGACGACCGAATCGCCCGCGATGGATTCGGCGGTGGTGAGGCGCCGCGCCTCGCCCGCCTCGCGCAGGATCCGTTCGGCGCCCCGGTGCTGGAACCCGAGCTGGATCTCCAGGTGGAGGACCTCCTCGCCGTGGCACTGGAATCGGAAGTGGCCCGGCTCGATGATGCCCGCGTGGACGGGCCCCACGGCCACCTCATGGACCTCCTCGCCCTCCGCGGCGAAGTAGCAGTAGCCGTCGGGAATGCCCCGCCCCTGAGGGAGGCCGGGGAAACAGAGCGGTTTGAGCCACGGATGCCCTTCGGGGGTGATGCCGTGATGCTCCCACAGGTCACGCTCGAAGGCCTGCGCCTGTGGCCAGTCGGAGGTCAGAGAGGCATACGCCCGTTCGGCCCCCAGGGCTCCTCCGAAGAGGGCCACCGTGCCCGCCGCGTCCTGAGCCACAAGGGCCAGGAGCACCCGGCCACCGGCCCCCTCCACGGGGAAGAGGCCGATGAGCCGGCCGCCGGCCGCTCCTTCGCGCAGGACCGCCTGGCGGAATTCACCCATGGGGCTCACGGGCACGCCGCCGAGAGCGGCGCCCGAACCGCTGGTGAGCGTCGTGAAGGTCCCGCTCATGCCCGCCCTCCCAGCAAGAGAGCCGCCGCCTTTAGCAGCGAATTTAGGCGCTCCGGGAGGTAGAGCCCCAGCGCGAGGGAGGCGGCGGCCAGGGCCGCGGGCGGGGCCAGGATCAAGGCCGCATTCCACCCGTGAAACTCAAGGGCGGGAAGATCCTCGGGGGGATCCCCGAAGACCATCTCCAGAAAGGCCGCGCCCATGGCCGCGAAGGCCACTGCCAGGAGGAGGAGAAAGAGGGCGGCGATCCAGAAGTGGCCGCCCGCCAGGGCCGCCAGCACGATCGTCAGTTCGCTCACGAAGGGGCCGAAGGGGGGCGTCCCCGTGATGGCCAGGAATCCCGCCGTGAAGAGGACCGCCACGAAAGGCGCCCGCTTCGCGAGGCCCGAGACGCCCGAGACGTTCTTCGTGTGGTACAGCAGGAATACCGCCCCCGCGGCGAAAAAGAGAAGGGCCTTGGCGAGGGAGTGATTGAGCGCGTGAAGGAGGGCTCCGAAGGCCGCGGGGCCGCCTCCGATGCCGATTCCCACGGCGAGGATCCCCATGTGTTCCACGCTGGAGTACGCCAGCAGCCGCTTGTAGTCGGGCTGGCGGATGAGGAAGGCCGCCGCCGTCCCCATGGAGACGAAGCCCAGCACGAGGAGGGGCCGCCTGGCGAAGTCCCCGAGGCCCGCCGCGTTGGCGATCTGGAAGGCGCGCAAAATGCCCAGAAAGGCGCAGTTGAGCAGCGCCCCGGAGAGGAGCGCGGACACGGGAGAGGGCGCCTCGGAGTGCGCGTCGGGCAGCCAGGTGTGCATGGGCGCCAGGCCCATCTTGGTGCCGTAGCCCACGAGAAGGAACAGGAACGCCGTCTTGAGCCACGCGGGTATCATGCCGGGAGCCGCGGCCAGCAGGTTGTCCAGAAGCAGGGAGCCCTCGGCGCCGGGGGGGAGCGCCATGGCCATGAAGAAGGTCCCCGCCAGGGCCAGGGCGATGCCCACGGAGCAGAGGATGAGGTACTTCCAGGCCGCCTCAAGGCTCCGCTCGGAGCGGTCGAAGAAGATCAGGGTGGCGCTGGAAAGGGTGGTGGCCTCCAGGGCGACCCAAAAGAGGCCCAGGTGGCGGCTGAGGGCGGCCAGGGTCATGGAGCCCAGGAAAAAAAGCATGGTGGGGACGTAGTACCGCCGCCGGGGATGCCGGTGGAGGGCCATGTACCCGAAGGTGTACACGGCGCTCAAGGCGAAGAGCACCGTCACGATGCCCAGGAAGAGGAGGCCCAGGGCGTCGGCCCCCAGGGCGCCGCCCCACTCGGACGGGGGCGGGCGCAGGATCACACGCGCCGCCAGGGCCGCCTGCACGAGGCCCGCCGCCATGAAGACCGCGCGGCGGGCCGTGCGGCCGGGCAGAACCCAGGCGAGCACGCCCAGGAGAAAGGGCAAGGCCACGAGCGCGGTGAGGATCACGGCTCGTCCTCCTTCAGCGTCGTCAGGGCGCTCACGTCGATGTGGTCGAAGGTGCGGTGGATGTTGTACACCACGATGCCCATGACGAACACGCCCACGAAGACGTCCAGGAGGATGCCCATCTCCACCAGGAGCGGCATGCGTTTCAGGAGGGTCAGCCCGAAGAGGAAGATGCCGTTCTCCAGAACCAGATAGCCCACCAC
>JAKBES010000318.1 GCA_021833665.1 Acidobacteriota bacterium | reverse complement strand
CGGGTACCGGTTGAAAGCCACCGCGGCGGCCACGCGGGCGGCCTCCGCCTTCAGGTTCTCGGGCCAGTCCCACGGCGCCTCGTTCTGGTTCACTTTGACGAGGGAAGCCTCGTCGGCCATGGCGTAGGCTTTCAGGGCGGCCACCTCGGGACGGAAGTAGCTCATGAACGGCCCTCCCGCACGGCGAAAGATGCGGCGTGCCCGTGGAGGCCCTCCGCTTCCGCCAGGACGCTCATCCAGGGCGCCGCCTCGCGAAGGGCCCGCCGGTCCAGGCGCAGGTAGGACCGGTGGCGCACGAAATCCCAGACGCCCACGGGAGAGGAGAACCTCGCCGCGCCGCCCGTGGGGAGGCTGTGGTTGGGACCCGCGCCATAATCGCCCGCTGCTTCGGGCGTGTAGGGCCCCAGAAAGACGGCCGCCGCCGTGGGCACTCGCGCGGCCCAAGCCTCGGGACGCCGGGCCTGTACACTTAGGTGTTCGGGGGCGAGGGCGCGGGCGGCGGCACACGCCAGCTCCCGGCTGGCGCACGTGACCAGGGCGCCTCGGCCCTTAAGGCTTCGCCGCTGAATGGACGCCCGGGGAGACCCCTTCAGTTGCCGGGCCAGCTCTTGTTCCACACGGGCCGGCTCGCCGGGATCGGTGGTCAACAAAATGGGCGAGGCCTCCGTGTCGTGCTCGGCTTGGGCCATAAGGTCCGCCGCCACGAACGGCGCGGGGCAGGACCCATCGGAAAGGATAACCAGCTCCGTGGGCCCCGCCACGGCGTCTATACCCACGTCCCCGAAGACCTGCCTCTTGGCCTCGGCCACCCAGGTGTTGCCCGGGCCCAGGACCTTGTCCACGCGGGGAACCGTCCGTGTCCCATAGGCGAAGGCCCCCACGGCCGCCGCGCCGCCCAGGCCGTAGATTTCGTCAAGACCCACGAGGGCCGCCGCCGCCAAGACAACCTCAGAGGGCAATCCCGAGGGCCCCGCGGGGCTCGCCACGGCTATTCTCCTCACCCGTGCCGTTTGGGCGGGAATGGCCAGCATAAGGAGGGTGGAGGGATAGGCAGCCCGTCCTCCCGGCACGTAGAGGCCCACCGAATCCAGAGGAAAGGTCTGGATGCCCATGGAGGCTCCCCGCGAGGCCACGGCGGGTAAAGGTCTCCACGCCTGCCGCCGGTGGAAAGCCCTGATGGACCGGGCGGCCCTGTTCAGGGCCACGCGAAGGGCCGGACTCAAAGCCTTCAGCGCCCGGGGCCCCGCCTGTGCTGGAACTCGCAGCGCCTCGGGTCCGGGGCAGGGCCAGTCGAAGGCCCTCACCTGGTCCACGAGGCCTTCGTCGCCGCGGCCGCGTACGTCGCTAAGCAGCCGCCGCACCTTCTCCCGGAGCCGCCTTTCGCGCCCGCTCCGCGGCCCCAGGCGGGCCACCATGTCAGCGATCTCCCTCTCGTCCATCAGCGCCACGCGGGAGATCAACCCTTCATCACCGGCCATGTCAGAACTCCTTCCGCCCTATCAATGAAAAAGCCCCCCGTCTCCGGAGGGCTCACTTTCGCGTGTTAAACGGCGGTCAGGCCGCGGACGCACACCCTCTGGCGCCCCCATGGAAGCCGAGATGATGCTTACAGGTGAAGCGCCCGAAGGTTTGGTTCGCCATGCCGCTCTCCTCACATCCAACGAACGGGAGTATGCACAGGTTTTATTCCACGGTCAAGGGGACGGGGTCCGGGCCACGGAATTCTCGGGACACAATACTCAACTCCCTCTCTCCCGCTTCTTGGGGCCAGGCTTCCGCGGGCTCAATGCACGGTCGAGAGCCCGCTCGAGCTTCTCCAAAGACGAGGCGGAACCAAGCGGCCTCCCTGTCCTCTCGTGGCGGCGGAATGCCTCGGCATCCCCTGTTCCCAATTTTAGCAGCGAGGCCCACTCGCGGGCGTCTCGCAACAACCTCGCCGAGTGAACGGGAGGAGCGTCCTATCCGAGCAGACGCGCCCGGGCGCTGCTCCATCTCCAGCCCTCCGGCTTCCTCTCCCACCCGAGCGATCCGTGCCATGCGGCGATCTTACCTGTTCAGGCCAGCCGCCTTCAAGAGATAAGCATTGTGTCCCCGGAATTGCGTGCCCCTCTCCCACGAAGGCCCGCTTTTATCGAGACACTAACACTAAAGACCTGACCCCTTTTTTAGGCCCCCAAATGGGGTTAAAGTTCAGACCAAGTTCCCGGGCGAAGCCAAGGGCGGGGGCATAAGAGGTTCATCTTATGTCAACCCGAAGGGCGTGCGGCGCTTGGCCGGGCGAAGAAGTGAACCCCCAGCGGCATCCCCAGGGGGAAGGCTTGGGGCAGGTGGGGCCTTGTACCTCTCCCGCGAAGGCCTGCTGAGTCCAGGCTTCGGAGATGGTGGGCACTGGAAGGAGAGTGTCCGCCCTCTAGCTATTCCACACAACTGCGCCATTTCAAATGGCTCGCCTGCACATCAGTGGTATCGCCTATCTCCAAGATGCCAGTCACTGAGAGGCTAGACCCAGTAAGGCTTTGGAATTTCAGTACCAATTCGTCGTCATGATCCCCCATGAAAGGTTGCTGAGGGGTCAGGTCGCTAGAGGGTGCTCTTGCAATGAACCCAATTTTAGCAATCAAACTACTCCCTGTTGTAGTTCCTTTGAGGCCGAGATCAGGCGATACTTGACCATAGGGAGAAAAATACTTACAGCCCGATGAAGAGAAAACTTCAAGAACTTCGTCGGGTCGTGGATAGGCGATTGTTAAGTTCCAGCCGTGCGCTTTTAGCGTGCAAACTTCAAAACAATCCAGTCTGCACATATTAGCTTGGGCGGTTTTAAGCGCTGGCAATGTGCTGGCCCAGCCTTTGGCGGGACACAGGCGGACCTCTCTCACAGAACTAAAGACAGCCGGGTCGTTTGCGGAGTAAGCCAACTTCTTCCACTTGGTCTTCGTATTTTGAACGTAAGTGCCTACACGACTGACAATAGCCAAGCACGGATGGTCATTAATGCAAACCCATTCCCCCTTGATTTCAACCTTTGGGATGGATTGTGGATCACTTTTTCCCGATAGCTTTGGTGCTTGCGTTCTCATGGGCGCTATGGACAACATGGAGAACATTAAAACAAAGCACCAAGACCCAAATCGATTTGAAGGCAGATTAGAACTCATGGGTCATCCAAACACCTTAGAAGAATGGGGTCAGGTCTTTACTGTTAGTGTCTCGGCTCATGACGGGTTCGCCTCGCCTGTTCCTTTTCCTTGGCTCGAATGATACAGCTCACGGTGACGTAGTGCAAACCAAGGAAGTCTCCGATCTCCCGCTGGGTGAACCGGCCCTCAAGGTACGCCCGGCAGATGGCCTCATTCCGCATGGCCCGGTCCTCGCAGGCGTCGGGCGAAAGATATTCCGCCAAGCCTGGCCGGTTCGGCCGGCGCTGGGCTTTCGGGTACTCCCGGACGTGTTCCTTGCTCCGGGCCAGACCCTGAATGCGCTCCCCGAATCCCTCCGAGCCGATCCATAGCCCCGAATGCTCCTCCAAGGCCGCCTTCCGACCGATCCCTTCCTTCACGAAGCGCCGGTATCCCTTGCGGGCCTCGCCCGCCCCCTTGCCGAAGCGCGACAGGACCCACGACACCGTGAGCCACGCGGGCGGAGTTTCGCCGCCCGCTGTCGCCCGGTAGCTGCTCCACGGCCAGCCTTCCGGCTTGGCCACCCTCATCCCTCTTGCCTTCACGGGGTTCAGAACCACGTACCGGCTTACCTCCAGCAGGTGGCTTTCCTTCTGCACCAGCAAGGCCTTAAACCGGCCCTGGAACAGATGGCCCACCCGCCGGTGGCGGCGGTTGAAGGCCTGCGTGTATTCGCCGTTGAGCTGGCGCATGCCGCGCGACAGGTTCGCCTCGCGCGTTTCGATCAGGAGGTGGTAATGATTGCTCATCAAGCAGTAGGCGTGGCAAACCCAGCGCCAGCGCACCACGGTCCGGCCCAGGGTGGACAGGAAAAGGCGCCGGTCCTCGTCGTCCCGAAACACCTCCCGGCGCTCGTTCCCGCGCGCCGTGACGTGGTAAACCGCCCCGGGAAACTCCAGC
>JAKBES010000047.1 GCA_021833665.1 Acidobacteriota bacterium | reverse complement strand
AATGCGGCGCACCCCCTTCGCAGGCTGCTGAAAGAGAAAAGCGGGGAGATGTCTCCCCGCTTCCTGTGGTTCGCCTTGTCCTTTTCGGACCCGATCAGGCCTTGGGCACGGATGACGCGGAGGCCGCGGGTTTCATGCCCGTCTTGGCACCGCCCTGCATCATCTTGCACTCCTTCATGCAGGCCGCGCGCGCGTCCAAGAGCTTCTTAAGGTTGGCCTGGTGCTCCTTCATGAACGCCGCCTGATCGGCCGCTGGAACGCCCTTCTCCATGACCGCAAGATCCTTTTCCAAGGCGGCGAAGGCGGCTTGCATCTCCGCCTGGTGAGGGCAGGCCTTGCCTTGCATCATGCATCCCTGCTTGTTGGCCGCTTGGGCGGGACAGCCCTTGTGGGCGCACGCCGCCGCCGCGGCCGTGGCCGTGAAGAGCGAAAGGACCGACGCGAAAAGGGCCATCACGATGAATTTCTTCGACATGAATCCTCCTGGAAGTTGGGCATCCGGTGGGACGCCGCTCAGGCCCTATGAACTCCCGCCGCGGGCCTGCTATTCCTGCACCTTAGCGGGGTTCAAAGGTTCCGAAGGTCTCCTTCAGCGCTCCGATGATCTCGCCCACGGTGGCGTAGGCTTTGACGGCTTGCAGGGTAGGCCCCATGAGGTTGGTTCCTCCCTTGGCCGCTTCCGCCAGTCCCGCCAGGGCGCGCCCGCAGGCGGCGGTGTCGCGTCTTGTCCTGAGGGCGTCCAGCCGCTCTCGCTGCTGGCGCTCGAGATCGGGGTCGATCTTGAGGATAGGAGGGGACACGGCGCTGCCCGCGAAGGCGTTCACGCCCACCACCACCCGTTCACCGCTCTCGATGGCCTGCTGGTAGAGATAGGCGGCGTCCGAGATCTGGCTTTGGACCCAGCCCGACTCGATGCCCGCCACCATGCCTCCCCGCTCCTCCACCTTGGCCATGATCTCCAGGGCCTTCGCTTCCAAAGCGTCCGTGAGGTACTCCACCGCATAGGAACCCCCCAGGGGATCGACGGTGTCCACCACGCCGCTCTCGTGGCGGATGACCTGCTGCGTGCGCAGGGCGAGGGTCGCCGAGGTCTGGGTGGGCAGGCCGAGGGCCTCGTCCATGGAGTTGGTGTGAAGCGACTGAGTTCCGCCCATGACGGCCGCCAGCGCCTGAAGGGCCACGCGGATCACGTTCACCTCGGGCTGCTGTGCCGTGAGCGTCGAGCCCGCGGTCTGCGTGTGGAAGCGCAGCATGCACGCCTTGGGGTTGGTGGCACCGAACCTGTCTCCCATGAGGCGGCCCCAGAGGCGGCGCGCCGCGCGGTACTTGGCCACCTCCTCCAAGAAGTCGTTGTGGGCATTGAAGAAAAAGGACAGGCGCTCGCCGAATTCATTGACGTCGAGCCCTCGATCCACCGCCGCCTGCACGTACGTGAGGCCGTCCATGAGGGTAAAGGCGATCTCCTGGGCTGCCGTGCTCCCCGCCTCGCGGATGTGGTATCCGGAGATGGAGATGGTGTTGAATCGGGGCATGACCTTCGTTCCGTACTCGAAGATGTCCGTGATGATTCGCAGGGACGGCTCCGCTGGGAAAATGTACGTCCCCCGGGCGATGTACTCCTTGAGCACGTCGTTCTGCACGGTACCCGTCAGCGCCTCGGGCCTCGTGCCCTGGGCTTCCCCCACGGCCTGGTACATGGCCAGAAGGATGAACGCCGTGGCGTTGATGGTCATGGAGGTGGACACCTTGTCCAGCGGTATGCGGCTGAGAAGGACTTCCATGTCCTCCAAGGAGCAAATGGAGACCCCCACCTTGCCCACCTCGCCCTCGGAGAGGGGGTGGTCGGCATCCAGGCCCATCTGGGTGGGGAGATCGAAGGCCACCGAGAGCCCCGTCTGTCCCTGCTCCAGAAGATAGCGGTAGCGGGCGTTGGACTCGGCAGCGGAGCCGAAACCCGCGTATTGGCGCATGGTCCACGGCCGGCCCCGGTACATGGTCGGCTGGATGCCCCGGGTGAAAGGCGCTTCCCCGGGAAGCCCGAGTTTGTCCATGTACTCCGACTCATGGAACTGCAGAGGAGTGAAGAGCGGCTCCACGGGTATTCCCGAACCCTTCACCACCACCGACCGTCGAGCCTTTTCGAGCTGGGGCCGGACGGTCTCCAAATAGCGGCCGAGGCCTTCGGCCAGGGTATGGGTGGAATCGGGTTCAGACATGAGGGCCCTCCCGCTCGCGGCTGCGCCACGCTCCTGGCCACATTTTAGCACGGACTCGGCGGCCCGCTAGACGAGCAGGCCTTCCAGCAGCGGCCGCAAGGAGGCGAGCGAGGCGGGGGACGAGGAGAGGAGATCCAGCGTCCGGAGCGCCTGGGGGCCCACGAAGCGCATGTAGCGGGCTCGCTTCCGCCGAGTGATCTGGTAGCCGAAGGTGCCCAGCGCTTTCAGGGACCGCTGGAGGGCGGTCCTGTCAAACTCCTCGGACCCGGTGGTGCTCCCGGCGAGCCAGAGCAACCTGAAGGTCTCGTCCAACTGGCGGCCCTGCCTCCGATAAGGGTCTACGGCGAGGGAGGCGGCGTCGTAGGCCCTCGGCGCCAAAAGGGCGTCTTGGAAGTCGAGCACCACGAGCCTTCCTCCTTTGCGCTCCAGGAGGTTTTCCGAATGGAAATCGCGGTGCGCCATGACCTGCGGATAGGCCGCCACCTCCTCGGCGAGGGCGTCGAGGGCGGGAGCTAGGTCCTTCGGCGCGGGGCTGTTGAGGAATCCCTCGACAAAGTGGACTTTAAAGAAGGCCAGCTCGAACCGCAGGCGCGCGCCGTCCAGCTGCAGGAGCTCGGGACCATCGGACCAGCCTTCCATGGAGCCGATTCCGCGGGCCAGGTTCAGAACGGCCCGCTGGAGACCCTCGGTCCAGCGCGCCTTGGACAAGGGCCGGCCCCGGACGAATTCCTGAAGAATCCAGCCTTCCTCGGGGCGTGCCTCATAGATGTCGGGGACAGGAACGCCGCAATCGTCCAGGAGGCTCCTGACGTACACGAAGCGCTCGAGGCCGTCGGCGTCCTCGCCGAAGTCCGCCAGGAGAACCTCGCGGCCCTCCACCCGTCCCACGAAATAGCGCCGGGCCGAAGCGTCCGCGGCCAGGGGGGTCCAATCGCCCCGAGGGTACGTCACGGATAGGGGCGAGTGGGTGAGGGGAGCACTCAGTCCTTCCCCTTCGCCTTCGCCGCCGCCTCCGAGTCGGGATAATCCTCCATCAGGGACTTGAGGGTAGCCTTGGCCTGGTCCTCCTGGCCGAGCTGGCGCTCACAGAGGGCCTGCTTGAAAAGGGCGTCGGGCACCTTGTTGCCGAAAGGGAAGTGATCGCGGACGGATTTGAAGGCCGTTTCCGCTTCCTTGTAGTTCTTCTGGGAGTAAAAGCACTCCCCTATCCAGTACTGGGCGTTGTCGGCCAGGTCCGATTGAGGAAACTGGCGGATGAAGCTGGCGAAGCCAGCCTGGGCCTCCGTGTACTGCCCGCGCTCCATGAGGTCCAGGGCCTTCTTGTAAAGGGCCGATGGGTCCGGCGCCAGGTTCTGGGCCTCGGCGGCGGGCGCAGGCTCCATGGCGGGCGCCGTCTCAGGAGCCGGCGCGGGCTCGACCACCGGAGAGCCTCCCGCCTGAGGGGACCCCGGAGCCGCGGGGGCCGAAAGAACAGGGGGGGCGGCCTGCACCGCGGATTGAAGCTTCTGAATCTCCTCCGTGAGGGATTTTTGCTGCTTGGTGAGGTCTTCCACGTCCTGGCGCAGGTAATCGACTCGCCGTGTCAGTTCGTCGTTGGAGCCCGTCATGGACCCGCACGACGCCACGAGGGCGAGGAAGGAAAGCCCGAAGATCATCCCCATGAACCGCATGCGTCGCCCCCTATGCCTGGGCCTCAGGCCATTCGGCCGAAGACCTTCTTGAAGAACCCCCCGCCGTGCTCCTCCCGGTCCTTTTCGAGCTTGAGGAGCTCTTCGTAGAGCCTTTTCTCTTCCTTGTGAAGCCGCTTGGGGCATTGAACCTGCGCCTCCACGATCAGGTCTCCCCTCCCCGACCGGCCGATGCGGGGCATGCCCTTCCCGGCAATTTTAAACTGCTGGCCGGGCTGTGCCCCCGCGGGGACGGCCAGGTCCACTTCGCCGTCGAGGGTGGCGATGAGAACCTGAGTCCCCAAGGCGGCCTGGGGGAAGCTGAGAGGCACGGTGCAGAACAGGTCCGCTCCCTCGCGTTTGAAGAAAGGGTGCTCCTCTACGGAAATGAACAGGTAGAGGTCCCCCTGCGGCCCTCCGCGCTCTCCCGCTTCGCCTTCGCCCGCCACGCGAAGGCGCGAGCCGTCGTCCACTCCGGCGGGTATCCGCACTTTGATGGATTTTTTCGCCCGGATCCGCCCCCGCCCACGGCACGTTCCGCACGGGTCCTGCACCACTTCGCCGGTGCCACCGCAGTGAGAGCACGTGCGGTTCACGGTGAAAAAACCTTGCCGGTAGGCGATGGTCCCGTGGCCTCGGCACGTCTGACATGTCAAGCGGCGGCCCGTCTTGGACCCCGAACCCTTGCACTCGGCGCAGGGATCCTCCCGGGGAATCTCGACATTTTCCTCCTTGCCCAGGAAGGCATCCTCCAGGGTTAGACGGATGTCGAACCTGAGGTCGGCGCCCCGCTGAGGCCGGTGGGGGTTTCGCCGGCCTCCGCCGAAGAGATCGGAGAACCCGAAGAGGCCGCCCAGGAGATCGGAGAAGTCCGTAAA
The DNA here is from genome assembly GCA_021833665.1 of Acidobacteriota bacterium. Taxonomy (GTDB): domain Bacteria; phylum Acidobacteriota; class UBA4820; order UBA4820; family DSQY01; genus JAKAJA01. Next base: position 12,285 of record JAKBES010000047.1, on the reverse strand, counting down.
GACCTCCGAGTCCCACGGGACGCCGCCACCCGAAGGCATGCCTCCCCCCGCCGTGCCGAACCGGTCGTAATGGGCCCGCTTTTGCGGGTCGCCCAGAACCGAGTACGCCTCCGAGGCCTTTTTGAAGTGCTCCTCCGAGGCCTTGTCCCCGGGGTTTCTGTCGGGGTGGAATTGGAGGGCCGCTTTCCTGTAGGCCGCTTTGATTTGCTCCTGGCTGGCGTTTTTGGGAACGCCCAGGATTTCGTAGTAGTCGCCCGATGGTGTCATGTCTTCTGGCTCCCGCCCCCCATGGCGTTCGGATCGTAGAGGATGACTTCGGAGAGGGTCCTGGAGGCCCGCGAGAGCTCCTCCAAGGATTCCTGCATCCGGGTTAGATTATCGGCGGCAAGGTTGCGCTGGGCCTCCTTGAGCGCTCCCTCGATGGCCGTCTGCCGCTCCGCGTCCAGGAGCGCGCCAAACTCCTTGAACGCTTTCCGGTTGTTCTCCAGCAGCCGCTCGAGCTTGAGCTTGAGCGTCTGGATCTCCACCGCCCGCCGGTCTTCTTCTTCTTTCACGTGGGCCTCGGACACGATGCGCGAGATCTCTTCCTCCGTAAGGCCCGAGGAGGGGTTCACGACGATCTTCTGCTCGTTGCCCGTGATGATGTCCTTGGCGTAGACGGACACGATGCCGTTGGCGTTAATGTCGAAGGTCACCTCGATCTGAGGCAGGCCCTTGGGCGCGGGGGGGATGCCCACGAGCTGGAATTTGCCCAGGCTGATGTTCTCGCCTGCCACTTCCCGCTCGCCCTGGAGGACGTGGATCTCCACCGAGTCCTGGTTATCCACGACCGTGGTGAAGATGCGCGATTTCTTGGTGGGAATGGCGGAACCCCGGTCGATGAGCTTCACGAACATGTTCCCCTTGGTGGCCACGCCCAGGCTCAAGGGAATGGCGTCAAGGAGGACGATCTCCTTCACGTCTCCCGTCATGATGCCGGCCTGCAGGGCGGCACCCAGGGCCACCACCTCATCGGGGTTTTTGTCGCGGCGGGGCTCCTTGCTGAAAATCTCACGTACCGTCTGGATCACCAGGGGCGTCCGGCTCTGGCCCCCCACCAGCAGGATCTCGTCGATGCCCGCGGGGGTGAGCCCCGCGATCTTCATGGCGTCCTCGCAGGGCTTGCGGGTCCTGGTGATGATGTCGGCGATGATGGATTCCAGCTCGGGCCGGGAGAGGACCGTCACGAGGTGTTTCGGCCCCGTGGGGTCGGCCGCGATGAAGGGGAGGTTGATCTCCGTGGAGGTCATGGCCGACAGCTCGCACTTGGCCTTCTCGGCCGCCTCCTTGAGACGCTGAAGGGCCAGCCGGTCCGACGTCAGGTTGATGCCCGTTTCCTTTTCGAACCGCCTCACGAGTTCGAGCATGATGGCCCGGTCCATGTCCTCGCCCCCGAGGTAGGTGTCGCCTGCCGTGGCGACCACCTCGAAGAGGCCCTGACCCACCTTGAGGATGCTGATGTCGAAGGTGCCGCCCCCCAGGTCGTACACCGCCACCGTCTTGCTGGCGTTCTCGTCGAGATTGAACGCGATGCAGGCGGCCGTGGGCTCGTTGAGGATCCGGAGCACTTCGAGGCCCGCGATGCGCCCCGCGTCCTTCGTGGCCTGCCGCTGGGGATCGGAAAAGTAGGCCGGGACCGTGATGATGGCCTCCTTCACCTCTTCGCCGAAATACTCTTCCGCGCTCTTCTTCAAGTCGGCCAGAATATAGGCCGAAACCTCCTGCGGCGAGTACTCCCTGTCCCGAACCTTCATCCGCACGTCGCCGTTGGGAGCCTCGGTCATGGTGTAGGGCAGGAGCTTCCGCGCCTCCACCACGACGTCCTCGTTGAACTTCTTGCCCATGAGGCGCTTGACCGCGAACACCGTGTTGGCGGGATTGGTCACGGCCTGGCGCTTGGCCAGGTTGCCGACGAGCCGGTCCCCCTGGTCCGTGAAGGCCACGATGGAGGGTGTGGTTCTTCCGCCCTCTCGGTTGGGGATGATCACGGGTTGTCCGCCCTCGATGAAGGCCAAGCAGCTATTCGTCGTTCCGAGGTCGATCCCGATGACCTTAGGCATCCCCCCCTCCTTGAGCTTCCTCCGCGGGTCCGTTCACCTCGACACGCGCCGGTTTCAGCAGCTTCCCCCCGAGGGTGTACCCCTTCTGGAAGACCGCCGTCACGGTCATGGGCGGCAGGGCAGGCTGGTGGGCGATGGACACGGCCTCATGCAGGGCCGGGTCGAAGGGGAGGCCCTGGGCCTCGATCTCCTCGAGCCCCATCTTCCCGAGGGTATCCATGATGCGCTGCCGCACCAGCGTGAGGCCTTGCATGTGGTCCGAGGACACCTCGCCCCGCACGGCATCCAGGGCCCTGTCCAGATCGTCCAGCGCGGGAAGGAGGCCTTCGACCGCGGAGGCCATGGCCTGCCTGCGCAACTGGTCCTGCTCTCTCTCCTGGCGCCTGCGGTAATTCTCGAAATCGGCCTGGCGCCTCAGAATTCGCTCCTCCAGAAGGACAACCTTCTGCTCCAGCTCGGCGACGGTGGAAGAGGACGCCGCGGCGCTCCCCTGGATTTCAGCCATGCCCGTCTCGTTTTCACGCTCGACGGCCCGAGACGAGCCATCCGCAAGGGGGGCCGCATCGTGGTCCACGAATTCAATGGAGATATCCTCATCGTCGCGGGGCGGCTCCAGGGGGCCGCCGGGGACCACCTTCCGGTCGTCTGACATGGGGCCGTCCTCCGTCAAGAGCTTCAGAGCCTCGTGCTGGCGAGGGATGCGAGGCGCGCCACCCGCAGGACGAGGGGTATGGTCGTGTCATAGCGCAGGGCCATGGGACCAATTACCCCCAGCACACCGTAGCCCGCCGCCTCGCCCCCGAAGGGCGCGGCGACCATCGCCAGGCTTCTGGAAGCCGGATCGGGCCAGTCCGCCCCCAGAACCACCCGGAGGCCCGGTTTCTCTCTGCCCAGGGCATCCAACAGATCCAGGAGCTGGGACTTGCGCTGGAGCGATTCCAGCAGGGCCCTTACGGTCCCCAAGTCCTCGTCTGCTCCGGGAGCGTCCAGAAGCCACGAAGCCCCCTCCCAAAAGAGCTCTCTTTCCCTTGGAACCGCTAGGAGGTATGGGGCCACCAAGGCGAGGGCCTGACGGATTTCCCGCCGGCATTGGGCTCGTTCGCCCTCCACCTGGCCTTGAAGATGCCGCCGGATTTCGCCCAGGGACCACCCGGCGTAGGTTTCGCTCAGGTAGTTGCTGAACCAGCGCAGTTCCTCGTGGCTGTAAGCTTCCGGGCTTCTGAGGACCGCCTCCAGTACCTGCCCCGCCTGGGACACCACCACCCAAAGCACTCGGCCCGCCGATAGAGGTACGAGTTCGCAGCTCCTGAGGCGCAGTTCCCCGGCCGCCGGAGTGACGGCGAACGCCAAGCCATGGATACGCTCCGCGAGGGTGTTGCTCGCGGCGCGGGCCAGGGCGTTGAGGCTGCCGTCGGCGACGAGGGTGTCCACTTCGGACCAGTCCGGGGCCTCCTCGCCCCCGGCCTCCATGGCCACGTGCTCCGCCAGGTAGCGGTACGCCAGGTCCGTGGGTACCCGTCCCGCGCTGGGGTGGGGCTGAATGAGGTAGCCCTTCTCCTCAAGCCCCGCGAGGATGTTCCTCACGGTGGCCGGGGAGAGGCCCTCGGCGCATTGGGCCGCGAGCCGCTTGGAAGCGACCGGCTCCCGGGTCTCCAGGAAATTCATGAGAAGCCCCAGGAGGATGGCCTCCTCGCGGGCGCGCAGTTGATCCCCCATCGTTGGAGAACCTCCTTGACCGGTTATTTATAGCACCGGACCTCCGCCGAATCAAGCCGCCGCCGCGGGCGGCCGGGGTCTTAGCCCGCCTCTCCCCACGCCCTCCTTTCCCCGTCTCCTCTTCGCCTTTGACCGCCGCGCTCCGAGCGGGTATCCTTGGCCCTGGAGCGATGCGAGCATGCCAAAAACCCTCCGCCCGATCCTGCTCACGGCTCTCATGCTCGGCGCGTGCGTGCTGGCGGCCGGGCAGGATCTCTCCACCTTTCTGTCGCGGCCCCCGGCTCCCGGAGCTTGGGCCTCCTACCGCATCGAGACGCGCTGGCCGGGCCGGCTCAAGACCGAGCGGTTCAACCTCGCCGTCACGGGGTCCGAGACTCGGGATGGCGCGGCCTACATCTGGCTGGAAGCGGGCCCTACCGACTTCGCGGGCTTCAAGGACGGCACCATGCGTCTCCTTCTGAAGGCTAACCCCGCTTCAGATGAGGCCCTCAACCCCTTCCTGCAAGCGATGGAGTTGGAATATCAGGAGCCGGACAGGGTTCCCTTCAAGCTCACCGCTGGGGCCCTGGAATTCATGCACGGCCAGGCGCGCAAAATCAAAATCCACCAGCAGAAGGAAGAGCTTCCGCCGGAGGACGCAACCACCACCAAGGGCCGCGTCATCCCCTGCACACGCCTGCGGCTCTCCACGACGACCGAATCCTCACTCTTCGGACGCAAGGTGAAGGTGACGGAGTCGGGAGTCTACTGGTTCTCGGACCAGTCACCCTTCCAGTTGGTCAAGGCCGAATTCGAACGCGTGCAAGTGCAGTCGGGCAAGGACGAGAGGCGCCGCAGCATCACCGTGACCCTTCGGGAGTCTGGGACGGAGGGAGCCAAGAGCGCCTTCACCACGCTGCCCGTCACCCGAGAAAAGGGCCTTCTTGGAATTCTCTTCCACTGACGGACCTCCCTGGAGGCCTTCGCCGGAGACAAGCATGCGTCCAGAGACTATGCAGGGTGACGCTCCATTCTGGGATGATCTTCGCACCCTTTATCCGGCGGCGGAGCGCTTCGTGTGCTTGAACAACGCTTCCGACCAACCCTATCCGAGGCCCGTCGCGCAGGCTCTCCACAACTTCGTGGAGACTTCCTGCGAGGGCAATCCCGAAGACTTGTACACCCCCGAGGTCCCCCGGCGTTTGCGCGAGACCTTCGCCCGGTGGCTCGGATGTTCGGCCGATACCCTGGCCTTCTGTTCCTCCACATCCGACGGGCTCATCAAGGCGGTCAACGCCGTGGCGTGGCGCAAGGGAGACGACATCGTCGTTCCCATGAATGAGTTTCCCTCCGTCTCCTACCCCTTCAAAATGGCCGAGCAGAACGGGGCACGCGTGGTTTTTGCGGGCAGGTCCGGACGTCCCGTGACGGAGGAGGACGTCCTGGCCGCCGTCACGCGGGAGACTCGCGCGGTGGCTTTTTCGTGGGTATCCTTTTGCACCGGCTACAAGATGGACTTGGCCGTGTTGAGCCGCGACCTCAAGGGCCGGGGCGTGGAATTCGTGTTCGTGGACGGCATGCAGGGAGTGGGCGCATGGCCTCCAAACCTCCGTGACACGGACGTGGATTTCTTCGCCTTCCAGGTGGTCAAGTGGATCGCCGCCCCCAGCGGCATCGGAGCCCTCTACGTCAGGCCGGGGCTTCTGGACCGCCTGCGCAACCCGTGCCTTTCGTGGTATTCGGTGCCCTGCTGCGAGGACCTGACCCTCCTCACCGACACGGACCTTGAACCATTCGCCTCCGCCCGGCGCTGGGACGGCGGCACGCCTCCTTGGATGCCCATGGTGGGGGCCCAGGCTTATCTTGATCTCCTTGAGCCCGCTGGCCCCGAGGGGGTGGCCGTGAGGCTCGGCCACCTTCTTGACGATCTCCGCTCCCGCCTCGAAAATGCGGGCATCCCCACGGTGGTACCGCTGTCTTCGTCCCACCGATCATCGATTGTCTTCCTGGACCTGCCCGATGCGGCGGGGGCCCAACGGCGGCTGCGGGAAGCGGACGTCCTCACGGCCTTCCGCATGGGGCGCGTCCGCGTGAGCCCGCACGTGTACAATGGACCCGAGGACTTCGACCGGCTCGTGAGGGTCCTCACGGGGGCCGCATGACGGATGATCGCGTGGTGGAGGGCTCCGGGGACGCCTCCGAACGACAGTGGGAAGCGGCGCTCAGGCCCCGGCGGCTGTCTGAATACGTGGGCCAGCCCAAAATCAAGGAGAACCTCCACATCTACCTCCAGGCGGCGGCACGCCGCGGGGACGCCCTGGACCACGTCCTCTTCTGCGGCCCCCCCGGCCTGGGAAAAACCACCCTCGCCCACATCATCGCCGCGGAGATGGGGGTGCGCATCCGGGTGACCTCGGGCCCCCTCATCGAGAAGGCGGGCGACCTCGCGGCCCTCCTCACCAACCTCGACCCGCAGGACATCCTGTTCATCGATGAAATTCACCGCTTGTCCCCCGCCGTGGAAGAAATTCTTTATCCGGCCATGGAGGACTTCAAGCTCGACCTGCTTGTAGGCCAAGGGCCGGGGGCCAGAACCATCACGCTCCCCCTCCAGCCCTTCACTCTCATCGGTGCCACGACACGGATGGGCCTGCTCTCATCGCCCTTGCGCAACCGCTTCGGCATCACGTTTCACATGGACTTCTACCCCGTGCCGGACCTCCAGATCATCGCCGAGCGCTCCGCCAAGCTCCTGGTGGTTCCGCTGGAAGCGGAGGCCGCCACGGAGCTGGCCCGGCGGTCCCGGGGGACGCCTCGGATCGCCAACCGCCTCCTGAGGCGTGTGCGCGACTACGCCCAGATCCTCGCCGACGGCGCCATCGACCTGGCCATCGCCAGGGACAGCCTGGAGCGCATGGAGGTGGACCGGTTCGGCCTGGACGACGTGGACCGCCGCATCCTCCTCACCATTTTGGAAAAGTTCGCCGGGGGCCCCGTGGGGCTGAACACCATCGCCGCCTCCATCGGTGAAGAGAAGGATTCGGTGGAGGAGATCTACGAGCCGTACCTCATGCAGATCGGCTTTCTGGAACGCACGCCCCGAGGCCGGCGAATCACGGCCCGCGCTTGCGAGCACTTGGGCCTCCCGCTCCCTGGAACCACGGGCCCAAACCTTTTTGGATCCGGGTCTCCCTAGGTATCACCGGCGAGCTCGCCCGCACCGCGCGCCTTGACAGGCGCCGGGGCCCGTCCCTACAATTTGAAATCGGGCGGAACGCGCATTCAATGAAGGGGATCCCATGAGCCACGAAGAATTGATCGCCGACAAGCTCGCTGAACACCTGAACGAGATGCGCGCGGCCCTGGACGCGGTGGGCCTGCAGCTCAAGAACGCCCTCGCCGCTCTGCCGGTCCTCCCGGAACCTGGCGACTTGGCCAGGAGCATCGGCGAGGCGATCCCCGCGCCGGAAGCCCCCGTTCCCCCCGAACCAGCGCCCGCGCCTGTCCCGGCCGCGCTCAACAACGTCCTCCTGTACCGGCTGGAATCCATCGAGTTCGCCAAAAGCCAGACGGAGATCCTTGACGCCCTCCTTCAGGGGCTTCAGGAGTTCGCCCACCGGGCCGCCGTGCTCGTGCTTCGGGACGAGGCGGTGCAGGGCTGGAACGGCTTCGGATTCGATGGCGGGGTCAAGGGTTGGCGCGCCAACCTCGGTGATGACCCCATCCTCCGCACCGTGGCCAGCTCCCGCACCCGTATGCTCCTTGACGGCGCCGTGCCTGCCTTCATCCCTCCGGGCCCCCTGGTCCGGCGGAGCCTCATCTCGCCCCTGATTTTGAAAGGCAAGGTTTCGGCCCTCGTCTATGCCGACTCGGGCGAGGGCGGAAAGCTGGATCACTACAGCGTGGATGTCCTGGTGAGAATGGCATCGCTCGTCATCGATATCTTCCCCCTCCGGCAGAAGCGGGACCCCCTGCCGCCGGTCCTGGAGAACCAGGGAATCGTGGCCCCTGGAGTCCCGGAGGCACCCTTGCCGGACGCCGAGGAGAGCCTCCTCTTCGAGGACAGCGGCACCCTGGCCGAGGCCCCCGAGCCGGAGGACGTCCCCTCCAACCAGACGATCGTGGCCGATATCCCTCAGGAGGCGGCCTACCCATCGCACCCCGCCGAGACGTACGACGTGGCCGAAGTGGTGGAGGTGGTTCCCGCGCCGCCCCCTCAGCTTGAGGAGCTCGCGGAGCCGCCTTCCGTGGTGGAGGCGACTGCCCCCTCCAAGCCCGCAGAAGATACCATTCCGCCCGGCGAAGAGAAACTTCACGAAGACGCTCAGCGCTTTGCCCGCCTCCTGGTTCAGGAAATCGCCCTGTATCACCCGCGGGAAGTGGAACAGGGCAAGCGGAGCAAGAACCTCTACGCGCTCCTGAGAGATGACATTGATCGAAGCCGGGAGGCCTATGAGCATCGATTCCAAAGGCCCTCGATCCAGAGCCGGGCATACTTTGACAAAGCACTCGCCAAGTACCTCGCCGACGGCGACACCTCGCTTCTGGGCATGTAGGCTCCTCCTGGCCGGGGCTCTGGTTGCCCTGGCCGGGCCCATCCTCGCGGTTCCGCCCCAGGCTCAGGCCCCCCCGGAGCAGGCAGGGGGGCCGGGGCGACGTGGATTAGACCACCTTGCGGCGGGACGGATTCTCGATCTGCAGAACAAGAGCCAGGAAGCCCTCGCCGAGTACAGCCGGCCTTCGGTCATGCAGTGTCCCCTGTGGGAATGCGGAGCCGCCTGGCGGGCGGCGCTGCTGGTGAAAGCGGGCCGGCTGGCTGAGGCCAAGGTGCTTTACGAGAGCCTTTTCCGCGCCCAGCCCCACCCCTCGTACAAACTCGAAGCGGCCGCCTTTTTGGCAGAGCAGGCGGAGGCCGCCGGGGATAAGGCTGGGGCCATCCCTTACGTACGCGCCCTCCTAGACTCCGCGCCCCAGGACCCGGCCCTCCATGCCCGCCTCGGGGGGCTCCTGGAGGATACGGGAGGAACCGAGGAAGCGAAGGTCTTGGCCCTCTGGCTCTGGACGAGAGCCCCCGCCCTCTCCCCTTCAGAGGCCTTCTTCAAGGCCAGGCCTCAGTGGAAACAGGCGTTCGCCGGACTCCCCTCGGCCGTTCAGCTTGAGCGCCTTCGCTCCCTGGCTTCAGAGGGAGACATGGGCTCACTCGGCGCGGAACTGCCCCATTTTGTGCCTTCCGGCGCCGGCGAAGCGGGCTGGGCATCCTTCCTCAAGGGCCGCCTCCAGGAGGGACAGGGCCGGGCGGCGGAGGCCCTGAAGTCCTACGAGGCCGTGGGATCTCCTCAGGAAGCGCGGATCGCCGCCATCACGAGGACGGGGTTCGCCTTGCCGAAGGCGGGTGCAACGGAGAAGGCCGCCGAGGCAGTGGAAACCTTGGTCATGGGCTTGCCGGAAGCGGCGGAGGGCCGGCAGAAGGCCCTCGTCAACCTCCTGAAGTGGCGCATCCGGCAGCCTTCCGAACGGCGGGCCGTGGCTCTGGCGGAAGCGCTCATCGCCTTCGGCCAGGCCCAACCCGAGGCATGCGAATACCTCTATGACAAAGGCTGGGACAGGGCCCTCGCGGGCGACCTCAAGGGCGCCCAGGGAGTCTGGCGCATCCTCCTCCAGCACCTTGCGCCGGACAGCGATTACCGGCACGCGGCGGCCTACAGCCTCTACCGCCGCGGGCTCATGCGTCCGTCGGAGGCAAAGGATTTCAAGGACCTCACCCTTCGCGAGGACCGATACGGTTACTTCGGCTACCGGCTCCGAGGAGCACCGCCGCCCGCTGGAGTGGCAGGAATCCTTTCCCCGGCCGAACCTCCAGCCCCACCCGGAAGCCACCTGGCCAAGGGCCGGCTGCTGATGGATCTTGGCCTGCCGAGAGACGCGGCCAGGGAGGTCCAGCTGGCCCTCGATGAAGAGAGCGACCCCGCCGCCCGTTCGGCCCTCCTCTGGACCCTAACTCTGGCCAAAACCTCGGCCATGGACTATTCAGGAGCCATCCGAACGGCCCGCGCTCTTTACCCCCGAGTCTTCAACGAAAACGGTGATGCCCTTCCGCGCTCCGTGTGGCGCGTCCTCTACCCCGCCCCCTTCCGCGAGGCCGTGCTCACGTCCGCGGACTCCCGCGCTTTGCCCTACTTGCTGGTCTGCTCCCTTATCCGCCAGGAAAGCCTGTGGGACCCCGACGCCCTCTCTCGTTCCGGGGCCAGGGGCCTTATGCAGCTCATGCCCGGCACCGCGTCTACCCTGGCCCGCCGGTACAAATTGGGATTCGACCCGCCCGCATGCTACACCGACCCATCCTGGAACACGCGGGCGGGCTGCGCCTTTCTGCGGGAACTGCTGAACCGCTACCACGGCCGGGTGGAGCTGGCCTTGGCGGCCTACAACGCGGGGCCTGGGCGGGTGGACGACTGGCTCGCCCGGCCCAGGTGTCCGAAAGAACCGGACCTCTTCATCGAATCCATCCCTTTCAAAGAGACGCGCTCTTACGTTCGGCGCATTCTCTTGAACTGCTGGGAGTACAGCCGGCTCTATTCGGAGTTCCCCGCTCCCCTGGCTCCAGGCGCTTTGCAGATGGCCGCACTTGCTCCGCCTCAGGCGTCCCCTTGACGCAGTGGTCTCCCTCTTCTCCTCATTTCCTCATCTCCCTGTTCCGCCGCTCGCTCCTTCCCTCGTTTCCGCCCGAGCCCCTTTGACATAACCGCCTTCTCCTGCTATACTTTGAGGCTCGTGTAGGCGCGTAGCTCAGATGGGAGAGCGCTACCTTGACACGGTAGAGGTCAGCGGTTCGATCCCGCTCGCGCCTACCACCCCTTTTAGGGAAGCGGGGGGCTGGGAGCCGGGAGCCTGTTCGGCTTCCCGCTTCCGGTCCCCTGGCTCCCCGTGACGGTTTAGGAGCTGTCGGTGCCCGAAGTCCAAGTGACCCTTCCCGACGGGACCACGCGAGTGTTCCCCGAGGGCGTCACACCCTTGGAGGTGGGCGAGAGCATCTCGCCTCGCCTCGCCGCGGCGTGTCTTGCGGCCAAGGTGGACGGGCGGCTCGTGGATGTTTACGTTCCTCTTCACCGCGACGCGAAGGTCGAGCTGGTGACCGACAGGTCCGGCGATGCCCTGTCCGTCTACCGCCACTCGTGCGCTCACCTCCTGGCCAACGCCGTGAAGGAACTTTATCCTGAGGCCAAAATCGCCATCGGCCCCGTCATCGAAAACGGCTTCTACTACGACTTCGACAGGACCGCGCCCTTCACGCCCGAGGAGCTCGGAGCCATCGAGGGGCGGATGAACGATATCATCGCCCGAGATACGCCCATCCGGCGCGAGGAGATGCCCTGGGAACAGGCCAAGGCCCTTTTCGACGCTGAACAGGAACCCTATAAGTCCGAGCTCGCCTTCGAGCGGGGCCAGAACGAACCCGTCTCCATCTACCGGCAGGGCGCCTTCAACGACTTCTGCCGGGGGCCTCACCTGCCCTCCACGGGCAAGATCAAGCCGGGGACCTTCAAGCTCCTGTCCGTGGCGGGCGCTTACTGGAAGGGCGACGAGCACAACAAGATGCTCCAGCGCATTTACGCCACGGCGTTCCTCTCCAAGAAAGACCTGGAGGAGCACCTGCGAAGGCTGGAGGAAGCCAAGCTCCGCGACCACCGCAAGCTGGGCAAGGAGCTCAAGCTCTTCCACATCGATGAGGAGGTGGGCCAAGGGCTCATCCTCTGGACTCCGGCCGGGGCAACGATCCGGCAGGAGCTGCAGACCTTCATCTCCGAAGAGCTGGGAAAGCAGGGGTACGCCCAGGTCTTCACGCCCCACATAGGAAAGCTCACGCTCTATAAGACTTCGGGACACTTTCCTTACTATAAGGATTCCCAGTTCCCCGCCATCGTGGCCCCCGAGTCCATGGATGTGGCCCTCGAGGAGAACTGCTCCTGCGCCGAGCTGATGAGCCGGGTGGAGGCCGCTTCCGCGCGCCTTGCAGCCAGCGTCAACGAACGTGCCGGGCGCGAAGTCATCGGCGCGGACCGTATTCTTGCCGACGACAAGCTCCTCGACGGATTCCTGCTCAAACCCATGAACTGCCCGCACCACATCAAGATTTTCGCGTCCCAGCCGCATAGCTACCGGGATCTCCCCGTGCGCCTCGCGGAATTCGGCACGGTCTACCGATGGGAGCAGAGCGGGGAACTCAACGGCATGACGCGCGTGCGGGGCTTCACCCAAGACGACGCCCACCTATTCTGCACGGAAGACCAGGTCGGGGCTGAGGTGCGCGGCTGCCTAGCCCTCGTGAAGATCATCTTCCGCACCCTCGGGCTGGCCGATTACCGAGTGCGGGTTGGGCTGCGCGACCCCGACTCGAAGAAATATACGGGCACGCCGGACAATTGGGACAAGGCCGAGGCAGCGTGCCGGGAGGCGGCCCAGACCCTGGGCGTGCCTTTCACCGAGGAGCAGA
>JAKBES010000046.1 GCA_021833665.1 Acidobacteriota bacterium | reverse complement strand
ACCTCTCACGGCCTGCGGCGGCGCGGCGCAGATCCTCACGTGCACCCCCACGGGCGGCACGGGCGTTACCTACCAGTGGTACGACAACGGCTCGCCCATCGACGGCGCCACATCGAGCACCTACGCCGCCGCCGCCACGGGAACGCATTCTTACAACTGTAAAGTGACCGGCTCCGGCTGCAGCAGCGGCCTTTCCGACGCCGCGGCCACGGCCATCACCTGGCAGGCGGCCCCCACCTTCGCCGGCCTCGCCTCCGTTTCAAGCCCGAGCCTGGCCACCTGCTCCCTGGATCTCTCCTGGCCGGCGGGCACTTCGCCCTGTGCGGGCGGCGTCACGTACAACATCTACCGCTCCACTGCGGCCCCCGTGAACCCCGCCCCGGGTAACCGGATTGCCTCCGGCCTCGCCGCCACCTCGTACCGGGACCAGGTGAGCCTGGCGAACGGAACGACCTACTACTACGTGGTGCGCGCGGCCAACGCCTCGGACGGCTCGGAGGAGACCAACACGGCCGAGAAGAGCGGTGTGCCCTACGGCCCCGTCAGCACGCAGACCCTCACGGACACCTTCGAGGGCGCCCTTTCCGGCGGCGGGTTCGACCTGGCCGGGTGGACTCACAGCTACACGCCCTCCACGGGCAACGTAGATTGGGCGTGGTCCACGGCCCAAGTCTACGACGGAGCTCACTCCTGGTTCTCGGCGAGCCAGACCACCGCGACTCAGCGTTCCCTGGTCTCCCCATCCTTCGGCGTCATTTCGACGACGACCATGAGCTTCTATCACACCTATGAATTTGAAGACACCAGCACCTGCTACGACGGCGGCACCTTGGAGTATACGACCGATGGGAGCACCTGGACCGTGGTTCCAGATGCGGACTTCACCGCCGGCGGCTTCAACGGCACGGCCTACACTTCCTACAGCAATCCCATTGGGGGAAAGCGCGCCTGGTGCTTCGGGACCATCGGGAGCATGACCCCTGTGTTTCTAGACCTGGGAGGCGACGTCAACCTGGTGAACAGGACCGTCCAGATCCGGTGGCGGGAGGGGGACGATAGCTCCTCCAAGGCCAAAGGCTGGTACGTGGACCACGTGGTCATCACCAACGCCGGCACCGCCACCGCTTGCGCCACCGGTTCCGTGCCCCCCGGCGAGACGGCTCCCGGCGACGCCCCGGCCACGGCACAGTCCTGGACCGATAAGACGACGCACACGTGGCCTGCAAACGCGACGGCCGCGACCTACACGCTTTACCGGGGCGTCCAGTCGGACCTGCCGCAGCTCCTGAACGCCAGCACGGACTCGTGCACGAAGACGACCGGATCGGCCACGAGCGCCACGGTGAACGACGACCCGGGCGCCGTGACCGGGCGCTTTTATTGGTACCTCGTGACGGGCTCCAACTCCGGCGGCGAAGGAACTCCCGGTAGTGCCACTGCGGGGCCCAGGATCGTCAACAGCGGCGGCGCCTGCCCATAGCATCAATGGATAGGGGCTGGCCTTCGGGCCCGCCCCTGTGTTTCCACGGGGGGCCGTGAGGCCACCCTCGTTCCGGGGGGGGAATTGGAATGAAGCGTGCACTCCTGGTCATCATTCTGGTGCTGGCGGCGCTGTCCGCGCTGGCGGCCGAACGTCCCGAGTACCTGCTCCGCGTGGAAAGAGCTGGCGATTACAACCGGCAAGAACTCCTGGCCTCGAAATACGACTTGGCCGCCGATTTGGGCTCCTGCCTGCTCGTCCGTGGCGCCAAGGCTGATGTCATCAAGCTTCAAGCGGCTGGTTATGCGGTGACCATCCTCGACTCGGACCCCCTTGGCTGGGACTATTACCAGGTGGGACTCCGGCCCGATTCGGACAAGGAGGCGCTCGCCGCCGTGGGCACGGTCATCCACACCGAGGAGAACTGGGTGATCCTCCGCACCGTGCCCGGCACACAATTGGACCGCCTGCTCGAAGCCAAGGTCTTCATCGGGCCCATCGGCCGCGAACCATTGAAAGAAGCCCTCTATCCCAACGAGCTCCTTTCGCGGCGTCCGGAGGGACGCCTCTCGGTCGTCCCCCTCGTTCAGCAGATGGTGAACTCGGTGGTCAACGCCGACATCATGAACTATTGGACCACGCTCACGGCCAACGCGCCCACCGGTACCCGGTACAGCACGAACAAGGGATGCGGGGACGCCGCGGCGTACGTGTACAACACCTATGCGGGGCTCGGCATCCCGGCATCCTACCAGACCTGGAATGCCAGCCATGCCCCGAACATCATCGGGACGATGACCGGCGCCGTCAGCCCGGCAAAGGTCTACATCCTCATCAACCACCTCGACGATCTGCCCGCCTCCGGCCTGGCCCCGGGGGCCGACGACAACGGCTCGGGGAGCGTCACGAACCTGGAACTGGCCAAGATCATGTCGTGCTACGCCTTCAAAAACACCGTGAAGCTCATCGCCTGCACGGGCGAGGAGGCGGGCCTACTCGGCTCGGAGGCCTACGCGGCCGACGCGCGGGCCCGAGGGGAGAACATCCAGGGGGTCATCTCCTTCGACATGCCGGGATGGGCGGGCGACGGGCTCCCCGCCACGGGCGAGAACCTCGATCTCAACTACAACACGGGCGTCCCCGGCTCCCAGGCCCTGGGCGAGCTCTTCGCCGCCTGCGCCACGGACTACGGCACGGGGCTCCCCGTGGACGCCTTCAACTGTCCGGCGCTCAACGCCTCCGACCACTACCCGTTCTGGACGAGGGGATGGGCCGCGATCTGCGCCATTACGGACAACGAGGGGTACTGCGGCCACGAGGGCAACTACCCCTACTACCACACCCTCAACGACACCATCGCGAACTGCGGCAACCCGGCTTTCTTTTACTCCGCCGTCAGGGCGACCCTGGCGACCCTCGCCGAGCTCGGGGAGCCCTTCAAGATCACCCTCGACAAAACCGCGTATGCCTGCGGCGGCAACGTCCAGATCATCGTGGGGGACCGGGACCTCAACACGAATCCCTCCACGGCCCAGGCCGTGAACATCTTGATCTGGAGCACGGCGGAGACAACGCCCGAGACCGTCATACTCACCGAGGATGGCGTCAATTCGATGATCTTCAAGGGGACGATCCCCATCACCACGGCGGCCCCGGTTCACGGCGACGGGCTCCTCAGCGTGGCCGCCGGGAGCACGATCACAGCCAGCTATACGGACGCGGTGGACTGCAACGGGGCAACGAACGTTGTTTACACGGACTCCGCGCCGGCGTGCACCCCCCCCGTCATCTCCAACGTCCTCATCAGCGGCGTCAATCCCACCAGTGCCGTGGTCAGCTGGACCACCAATGTGCCTACGAACAGCCGGGTCACCTACGGGACAACCACGCCCCCCGGGACCAACAACGACCATCTCGCCAGTTACTCCACGAGCCACTCGGTGACCCTGAGCGGGCTGGCGCAGTGCACGAAATACTATCTCTCTGTCACCTCCGCGGATGTGGCGGGCAACTCGGCCACCGACAACAACACCGGGATCTACTATTCGTTTTCCACCCTCGGGGCGAGCTACGCGATGGGCCCGGACACGGTGGAGGGCGGGGTTCTGTCATGGGTGGTCTCGCCGGCTTCGGGGGCCGATATCTGGCACCAGGACACGTGCAGGGCTGCATCCGGGTCGCATTCCTGGAAAGTCGGCAAGAGCGATGCGCCCACGTGCACGGCGCAGTATGCGTCGAGCCTGAGCAACTACTATCTGACGTGGAACGCAAACATCAACTTGGGAGTCGCCGGGCACGGGTACCACCTCCGGTTCAACGAGTGGTACGACTCGGAATCCAACACGGGATGCACGTACGACCCGCTGCGGACGCAGATCAGCACCGACGGCGGGACGACGTGGGTGACGCTGGCGACGAACTGCGGCGCCTCGGGTGGCTGGGTAGCACGCGACTACGACCTGGCGGCCTACACGGGTACCCAGGTACGGATTCGGTTTTACTTCACCTCGGACAGCAGCGGCAACGGCCTGGGTTGGTTCGTGGACGACATCGAGATCAGCAAGGCGCAGTCGTGCACGGCGGACGTGAGCTACCAGTCCAATACCTTCGCGGACGCGTGCAGCGACGGGGGTGCGGGCAACGCCAACGGGGTCATCGACGCGGGGGAGGACATCACGGTCCACCCCGTACTGAAGAACACGGGGAGCCAGGGGGCCACGGGACTCACCGCGACATTGTCCACGAGCACGCCGGGGATCACGGTCACCGGCGCCACGGTCACCTATCCGGACCTGGCGGCGGGGGCCAGCTCGGCGTGCAACGCGCCGCATTTGGCCTTCTCCGTGGGGACGGGGGTGCCGTGCGGAACGGTGATCAGCTTCTCGCTGCACATCACGGCGGCGGCGGGGGGCGGGCCGTGGGACCGGACCTTCACCATGACGGTAGGCCAGCCGATGGCCGGGAACGGCACGGCCTTCCTGGACGACTTCGAGACGGCCGGCAGCTGGCCGAACTGGACGGTGACGACGGGTCCTGGGCCGCACACGTGCGGGCCCTTCTCGCGGGTGAACACGACCTCTCAGCGGCCGGCGGGGGGCAGCGGGTACTACGCGCTGAGCGACTCGGACGCGTGCGGGAACGGTTCGGCGACCTCCACGATCCTGACCTCGCCGGCGATCGACACGTCGAACGCGGCGTGGACCTCGGTGACCCTGGAGTACGACATCTACTACAACTACTACAACGGGGACGACGCCACGGTTCAGGTGTTCAACGGCACGAGCTGGGTGACGGTGTGGAAGGCCGGGATTGAGGACATCAACACCCACCACACGTGGGACGTGAGCGCTCAGGCGCTCGGCAACGCCGGCTTCCGGGTGCGGTTCAGCTACCAGAACGCCTCATACGACTACTGGTACGCGGTGGACAACGTGAAGGTGAGCTACACCTCTCCGGGCGGGTGCGCCACGACCTCGTGCACGCCCGTGGTCACTCCACCGGGCGAGGCGGCACCGGGCGATACACCGGCCACGGCGCAGGAATGGACAGGCACGACGACGACGGGTTGGCCAGCGGTGAGCGGCGCCTCCTCTTACACTCTGTACTATGGTCTCCAGGCGGATCTGCCGGCCCTCCTCACGAGCGTCGCGGATAGCTGCTCCAAGTACTCGGGCCCGGCCACGAGCGTGGCCACCCTCACCGAGGACCCATCGTCCAAGGCCGGCCGCTTCTTCTGGTACCTCATCACCGCCGCCAACGGAGCCGGACAGGGCACCGCGGGCAACGCCACAGCCGGTCCCCGCGTGGTCAACCTCAAGGCCGGCGAAAGCTGCCCTCCCTGAGAGAGGTGAGGAATCGGGCATCAGGCGCCGGGGGTCCGGGGTGAAGTAACACGCTGCGACTGCGGTATTGTCAAAGAAAGTCGGGGCCGGGCATTTCGCCCGGCCCCGTTAGTTTTCCTTGCCTCCACGTTTTTTGGATTTGATCCCTAATCCTGGTCCCCCTGGATCCTGAGGATGGAGAGAAACGCCTCTTGGGGGATCTGGACCTCGCCCACCTGCTTCATGCGCTTCTTGCCCTCTTTCTGCTTTTCGAGGAGCTTGCGCTTGCGGGAGATGTCGCCGCCGTAGCACTTGGCGATGACGTTCTTGCGCAGGGGTTTGACGACGGTGCGGCAGATGATCTTGGCGCCGAGGGCGGCCTGGATGACCACCTCGAACAGCTGGCGCGGAATGGCTTCCTTCATCTTGGTGGCGATGGCGCGGCCCTTGGGGTCGGCCTGGCTGCGGTGGACGATGAAGGAGAGGGCGTCCACCTGCTTGGTGTTCACCAGAATGTCCAGCTTCACCAGATCTCCCGCCCTGTATCCCTCCACCTGGTAGTCCATGGAGGCGTAGCCGCGCGAGAGGGTCTTGAGGCGGTCGTAAAAGTCTACGATGATTTCATTGAGAGGCACGTCGTACTTGAGGAGGACCGTATCCTTGGAGGCGTAGTGGAACTGCGTCTGCGTGCCCCGGCGCTCCTCGAAGAGCTTGAGGAGGTTCCCCACGTACTCGGCCCGCGTGAGGACGGTGACGGCCGCGTAGGGCTCGCGGATCTCCTCGATCTCCATGAGGGGCGGAAGCTTGGACGGGTTCTCCACGTCCACCACGTCGCCCTTTTTGTTCAGCACCTGGTACCTGACGTTGGGCGCGGTGGAGATGAGATCGAGGTTGAATTCGCGCTCGAGGCGCTCCTGGATGATCTCCATGTGGAGGAACCCCAAGAACCCGCACCGGAAGCCGAATCCCAGCGCCTCGCTCGTCTCGGGCTCGAACACGAAGGAGGAGTCGTTCAAGCGGAGTTTCTCCAGCGCGTCGCGCAGGTCCGGATAGTCCGAGGCGTCCACGGGATACAGGCCCGCGAAGACCATGGGCTTGATCTGCTTGAAGCCGGGGAAGGCTTCGGCCGCGGGCCGGGCCGGGTGCGTGAGGGTATCGCCGATGCTCACCTCGTGCACGTCCTTGATGCCCAGGATGACGAAGCCCACTTCGCCGGCCTCCAGGGTTTTGACTTGGAGCGGCTTGGGGGTGAATATCCCCAAGTTTTCCACGTCGTGCTCGCTTCCCTGGTTCATGAATCGGACCTTGTCCTTCACGGCGATCCGTCCGTCGATGATTCGGACGAGCATGACGACGCCGCGATAGGAGTCGTACCACGAGTCGAAGATCATGGCCTTGAGCGGTGCATCCCGGTCGCCCGTGGGGGCGGGGAGGCGTTCCACGACGGCCTCCAGAATCTCGCTGATGCCGATGCGCTCCTTGGCCGAGGCGAAGATGGCGCCGGAGGCGTCCAAGCCGATGACCTCCTCGATCTCGTGGACCACGTGCTCGGGCTGGGCCGAAGGGAGGTCAATCTTGTTGATGACCGGGATGATCTCGAGGTCCTCGTCCACCGCCAGATACGCGTTGGCCAGGGTTTGCGCTTCAACGCCCTGGCTGGCGTCCACCACGAGCAGCGCCCCGTCGCACGAGGCCAGGGCGCGCGAGACTTCGTAGTTGAAATCCACGTGGCCCGGCGTATCGATGAGGTTGAAGAGGTACTCGTGGCCGTCCTTGGCGGTGTAGTGAAGGCTCACGGCGTGGGCCTTGATGGTAATCCCGCGCTCGCGCTCCAGATCCATGCCGTCCAGGAACTGGGCCATCATCTCCCGGTCCGAGACGGCGTGCGTCGCCTCCAGAATCCGGTCCGACAAGGTCGTCTTCCCGTGGTCGATGTGCGCGATGATGGAAAAGTTCCGAATCCGCGAAAGCTCCATGTCGCTCCGTCTCCACCAGCGCTCTTCGCCGGCGTAAACGTTGATTATACCAGGTTTTCAGCCCGGAGCCTATCCCCACCGGGGTGGGGCGGCGACGGAGGTCGGCGCCCGGCGCCCGCTAGCGGGGCGGGCCCAGGTCGATGCGCTTGAGCATTTCCATCTCCTTCCGCAGACGGGCGATGGCCTGGTCCTGCTCCGCCACCTTGGCTTTGAGCTGCTTGATCTGGGCCTGCGCGCGGTCCCGCTCGTCCCGGAGGCCCTTGGCTTCATCCTCGGAGGCGGCGGCGCGGGCCTGCAGGGCGCCTTCCCGATCCTTCATCTCGCGAGCCAAGGCCTCGCGCTGGAGGGAGGCCTCCTGGATCAGGCCCAAGAGCGCCAAGGGCAGAGCCGATTTCGCCGCGTAGGCGCTGCCGGGATATTGTTTGACGAGACGCCCGAAGGCCTGCCGCGCTTGGGCGGGATCGTAGGCGGCCGTGCCGGGCGTGGCGCGCGCCACGCCCATCCGGTAAAGGGTTCGGGCGCTGGCCCGCGCTCCGGGGCGGGCGGAGAGCGCCGCCTCGTAAGCCGGAGCGGCGCCGGCCAAGTCTCCCGCCTCGAAGAGGACGTCGGCCCGCCGAAGCGCCGGCGCGCAGGAAACGAGAAGAGCCAGCAAGGCAGCTGTGGCCGCCGCCTCGCCGTGCCAAAGGGCCTTCGTCATCCCGCATCCTCCTTGGCCACGGCCTCCCCGCCCCCGGGGACGGCCGACTCGGGCAGCACCATGGAAAAGACGCTGCCTCCACCAGGACGGTCCTCCACCCAGATCTCGCCGCCGTGGGCGGCCACGATCTCCTTGCAGATGGCCAGGCCCAGGCCCACGCCGCCTTCGGATCGTCTGAGCCCTCCGCCCGCCTGGTGAAAGCGCTCGAAGATCCGTTCCTTGTCCTGCGCGGGCACGCCCGGCCCCCGGTCCGCCACGGTGATCAAGACGGGCTTGGCCCCGCCCTCGCCGGCCCGAACCGCCGAAGGCGCTCTAGATGAGCCCTCGGGTCCAGCCGCCTCCGTGCTCGAAACGGCCACGTCCACCTCGGCGCCCCGCGGGGAGAATTTCAAGGCGTTTTCCACGAGGTTCTCGACGACCTGGAGCAGGCGGTCCCCATCGCACCGAACCCAGAGAGAACCGCCGGGCCACGCGGGCCGGAAGGACACGTCCCGTTCGGAAGCCCGCACCTCCAGTTCGGCCAGGGCGTCCCGGACGATGGGAACCACGTCCCGCTCCCTGAGGTCGTAGTTCATGGTCCCCGCCTCGAGCCTGGCCAGGTCCAGCATCTTGGCGAGCATGGCCGAAAGCCGCCTGGCGCTCTGAAGATTCAAGTCGAGGAGGTGCCGCTGCCCCGGAGTGAGCGGTCCGGGGATTTCTTCCAGCAGGACTCGAACGGTCTCCTGCATCCCCGCGAGGGGTGCCTTCAACTCGTGTGACACGTTGGAGAGGATGTCTTTCTTCATCTGGTCCAGCTCACCGAGCCGGCGCACCATGACGTTGAAGTCTTCCGCCACTCGAGCGAACTCGTCCCCCCCCGATGCATCCAGGGCGTGGTCAAACCTCCCCTGGGCCACGGCGCGAGTGGCTCCGGCCAGCCTGCCCAGGGGGCCGTTGATGGACCGGGCCGTCATGGCGAGGACCGCCACGCTCCCGGCCAGGGCCAGGCATGCGGCGAGGAGGGACACGTTCTGGGCCCGGCTGGCGTCATCTTGAGCCCTTGCGGCGTCTTCGTCGATGGCGCGCCGGGCCGCTGAGACCACCACGCGGCCCTGCTCTCGCGCCGCCTCGAGCCGGCGCAGGTAGCCCGCTTCGGACACGGAAGGGAGAAGCCCCCCCGCCTCTTGCACCACGGGCTGCAAGAGTTCGCTCATGCGCTCGGCCTCAGCCCTGGCCGCGGGCTGGACGAGGAGCGAGGGCAGATCGCGCTGGCGGCGGTCGATGGCGCCCGCCAGGCGCGCCGCCTGCTTGGCATAATCCGGGTCCCCCGTCAGGAAGGCCTTGCGCGCCGAGGTTTCAAGCAGGTCAAGGTCGTGCGCCTGTTCGAGGGAGAGTTCGGCCGCCGCGAGCCCCGACCGCGCCAAGTCCCGGCTCACTCCGGCCAAACGCCGCACCTGAATGACCTGGTAGGCCAGAACGCCCAGGAGCATGGCCAGGACCAGGCCGGATCCGGCGGCTAGGCGGGAAGAGACGTTCATTCGCTCCCATCCTCCCCGAGCGCCTTGAGCTTGTTGCGGATGGTCTTCACGTCCACGCCCAGGCGGCGGGCCGCTTCCGCCTTGTTGTTCCCTGAGGTTTTAAGGGTATCAAGGATGAGGAGCCGCTCGGCCTCGGCCATGGTGAGGCCAGGAGGGAGGTGCAGGCCCGATCCCGCCGCGGGTCCCCTCAGATAAGGAGGCAGGTGGGTGGCCTCGATCCATCCCTGCCGGGACAAGATCACCGCGCGCTCCATGACGTTCTTTAGCTCCCGAACGTTGCCCGGCCACGAATACCCTTGCAAGAGGCCCAGGCTCGCCGGCCTCAGCCCCGACACGGACGTGCCGTGCTTCGCATTAAAGGCTTCCACGAAGTGCTGGGCGAGGAGAGGTACATCTTCCTGACGGTCACGAAGGGGGGGCAGGATGAGCGTGAAGACGTTCAGCCGGTAGTAGAGGTCGGCCCGAAGGAGCCCTTGTCTTACGGCCTCTTCAGGTGATCGGTTGGTGGCGGCCAGGACCCGTACATCGAAGGCCATTTCCTGGCTGGCCCCGAGCCGCCTCACCTTGCCGTTCTCGAGGGTCCGCAGGATCTTCGGCTGAAGGGAGGGCGGCATCTCGGCGATCTCGTCCAAAAACAGGGTGCCCCGGTTGGCCATCTCAAAGCACCCGGCCCGCCCCGCCACGGCTCCCGTGAAGGCGCCCCGCTCGTGGCCGAAGAGCTCGCTCTCCATGAGCCCCTCGGGGATGGCGGCGGCGTTCACGGCCACGAAGGGCCCTCCGGCGCGGGCGCCCAGGTCGTGTATGGCTCTCGCCACCAGCTCCTTCCCCGTGCCGCTCTCCCCCGTGATGAGCGCCGAGGCATCACTGCCCGCCACCACTTCAACCATCCCGAAGAGATCCCTCATGGGCCGGCTGGTGCCCACAAGGGCTCCCAGACCGGGGCCCCGGGCAAGCCTCTCCTTGAGGTGCGTGAGCGAGTCGCGCTGCGCCGATTCGGCCATGGCGTCGTCTAGAATCGCTTTCAGTTTGTGGTAATCGAGGGGCTTGGTGAGAAAGTCGGCGGCCCCGCGCTTCAAAGCCTCCACCGCCGTATCGATGGACCCGTGAGCGGTGATCATGACGACGGGATTCGGGGAGGCCGCGTCTTTCATCCGGGCGAGCAGGTCGAGCCCCGAGCCGTCGGGGAGGACCACGTCGCAGACGGCCAGGTCGGGCGCCCCCTTGGAACAGAAGGCCAGGGCCTCACTCACGCTCCCGGCGCAGTCTACCGCGAAGCCCCATTGCTCCAGCCGCAACCGGAGCACCTCACGCATGGCAGGCTCATCCTCAACTACCAGCACCCGAAAGGGCCCGCCCATGGTCCCGTCCTTTCTTCGTCGCCTTGGGGAGTATAGCAATGACCTCGCGCCCGCTCAACGAAGATCAAGGCTGTCAGATCGGGAATCGGGGAATTTTTCCCGGCCAGCAGGAGCGCTCATCGGGGATCATACCACTTGGGAGCCCTGCGTATCTCATGGCCTTGCAAGCACTTATGGCGGAGGTCCCGGCTCGGCACGAGCTTTGATTACAGCACGGGTGCCTGGCCGTACGTTGAAGGAAGGGGCTGGGCCCAACTATTAGGAGGCACCACATGAGACGCACCACGTGGATGATGGCGATCGTCGCGGCGGGACTTCTGGCTCTCCTGGCCGCCTGCTCCAAGGCATCCTCTTCTACGGTACAGTCCGAAATGCAGACGGCGCAGAAGATCTCCAAGATCGAACAGGAGATCGACACGCGCCAGCAGGAGATGAACGGGCTGGTCCAGCAATACATTCAGCAGGGCGGCAAGGATCTGGGCTCGGTGGTGGGGCAGGGCCTCACGCCGGACCAAACGAAGGTTCTCGAAGAGCGGGTCAAGAACGAACAGGGCATCGGCTACCGTGACCTCGTAGGCGACATCCTTGGCAAGCAGAAGGCCATCGAGGATCTGCAGGTGAAGGTCCAGGACCTTGAAAAAACCCTTCCCTCCCCCGTTGACGTCACGAAGGGCGAGCGGCACATCGACATCGCCATGAACTTCCTCACCAAGGATAAGGGGCTGGACACGAATACGGCGAAAAAACTCGTCCAGCAGGTCAACCTCATGGATGAGCTCGTGCCCGGGTTCAAGGTGTGGAATTTCTATAACAACGGAGTCTACGGCACCTTTGTTACCCAAGGGAACGCCAAGGTGAGCCCGTACGGGGTCATCCTCCACGCCCGGCAGACCCTCGTGAACGAGAAGAACACGGCCATCTCGCAGCGCGATGCCCTGGCCAAAGAGCGGGACGAACTCACCGCACAGGTGGGCGACCTCACGGCCAAACGCGACCAGCTCTCCCAGGACGTAACCCTCCTTCAGGCGGAGCGTCAGGAACTCACCCAGAAGGTCTCCGATCTTCAGAACGTCTCCGATGACCTGAAGGCGCAGATGAATTCGGTCTTCTACAGAATCGGCTCCCGCAAGAGCCTCGTCCAGGACGGCATGGTCCGGACCCGGTGGTTCGGGCAGCCCATGCTGGCCAAGTTCAGCACCGACGACTACCCCCAGCGCCTTGACCTGCGCTCCGCGGACGCCATCACCTTTACCGCGCAGGAGGCCGGGGTCAACCGGATCTCTCGCGTGAAGCTGGCCCCCGGCTCCATGTTCAAGAAGGACAAGGACTACACCGTGTCCATCACCCCCGGCGGAGCCGAGGCCACCGTGAGGCTCCTGAACAAGGACAAGTTCAAGGCCGAGCGCTCCATGATGATCATGGTGGACTAGCGATCAAATAACGGTACGATCCCCGGGCGATCTTGGCCAGATCACCCGTTCAAGGGCCGCCCTCGCGGGCGGCCCTTTTGTGTCGCGGCTCGGATCAGCCGGCGAGGGCGATGCAGTCGATCTCCACGGCCACATCCTTGGGCAGGCGGGCTACCTGGACGGTGGATCGGGCTGGAGGCCGGTCTTTGAAAAACTCGCCGTAGACGTCGTTCATCTCCGCGAAATCGTTCATGTCGCGCAGGAATACGGTCGTCTTGACAACCTCCTCGAGGGAGGACCCGGCGGCCACAAGGACCGCTTGGAGATTGGCCATGACGCGGCGCGTCTGCTCCCCCACCGTGCCTTCCATGACCGCCATGGTGGCCGGATCCAGGGGGATCTGCCCCGAGCAGTAAACCATGCCTCCCGCTTTGATGGCCTGCGAGTAAGGCCCGATGGCTTGGGGAGCCTCGGCCGTGTGAACCTCGTCCTTATGCATGGATGCCTCCGGTGTCACGGGTGAAAAGGTGATCGGGTGATGAGGGATGAGCGGAATTCGGAACGGAAAGATAAGGAGGCTCCTGGCGGGCCATGGGTTTTCTCCTCACTCCTCACTCCTCACTTCCCTTACGGCACCGCCAGAGGCGTGAAGGGCCCTTTGAGGCTGGGCTTGGCGCCCGTCCCGTAGCGCAGCAGGACGACTTCCTCCATGCCGCTCTTGAGCTTCACGAGACCGAAGGGGCTTACCGCGTCGTCGAGCCAGATCTCCGCCGTCTGGTCGGGACCCGCGATCTTAAGGTGCCGGCACTTCAAGTCCTTGCCGCTCACCTTCACCGTTTCGTCGGGGAGGGGCTCCAGCTTGCCCACCTTGGGACCGATGGGCGTGGCCTCCCCCCCGAAGGCCTTGTGTCCTTCCGTCTGGAGCCGTGCAAGGGTCGCCCTGTCGATCTCAATCGCCGGCTGGCCCTGCTCCTGCACGCGAATCATTTTGACGTTGGCGTCGTCGGAGGGATCACCGGAGACAAGGTACGCCGCCGTTCCCTCGGCACCCTCCTGGCGGGTCTTGATCTCCAGCCAGTAGTCCCCCCCTTCCTTGCCGACGATGGAGAAGGTCAGCTCCGCCGTCTCGCCGCGGGCATCCACGATTCGGTAGGTGCTCCACGCCCCCTCGGCCGGCTTCCAAACATGGTAGAACTCCGGGAAATAGGACGAGGCGGCGGCGGAGAGGACCACGAGGCACAGGAGGGTTGCGACGACGAACGCGGAGCGGAGAGGCCGAGATGTGGAGATGAGGAGATGACGAGATGAGGAGAAAAACACAGGAATTCGAGCGAATGTAGCAGGTCGGCATCGGCTCCTCATCACCTCATCACCTCATCTTTTCATCTCGGAGAAATGGCCGTCAGTTTCGAAGCGACGTTATGGGCGCCGGAATCTGGCCCCCCCGGCGGACGAAACCCGAGCAGGAGAGGTTCCGGATCTCCATGATGGGCGCTTCGCCCAGGAGGCCGCCGAAGGACACGCTCTGCCCGGCTTTCATGCCGTGAGCGGGAATGACCCGCACCGCGGTCGTCTTGTGGTTGATGACCCCAATAGCCAGCTCGTCGGCGATGAACCCGGACAGCACGTCCTCGGACGTATCTCCTGGAACCGCCACCATGTCCAGGCCCACGGAGCACACCGCCGTCATGGCCTCCATTTTCTCCAGGGTGAGTGCCCCTTCCCTGGCGGCGGCGATCATGGCCGCGTCCTCGCTCACGGGGATGAAGGCGCCCGAGAGCCCGCCCACGGCCGAAGCCGCCATGGCGCCGCCCTTTTTCATGGCATCCGTGAGAAGGGCTAGGGCCGCCGTGGTGCCGCAGGCTCCCGTCCGCTCCAGCCCCATGGCCTCCAGAACTTCGCCCACCGAGTCGCCCAGCTCGGGCGTGGGAGCGAGGCTCAGATCCACGATGCCGAAGGGAACGCCCAGGCGATCCGCCACGAGGCGGCCGATGAGATCGCCCACCCGCGTGATCTTAAAGGCCGTCTGCTTGATCACGTTTTCCAGCTCGCGCAGGTCGCAGGGGCCGGCCCGCCGAATGGCCTGGCAAACCACGCCGGGCCCGCTCACGCCCACGTGAATGACCACCTCGGGCAGGGCCGTTCCGTGGAAGGCTCCCGCCATGAAGGGGTTGTCCTCCACGGCGTTGGCAAAGACCACGAATTTCGCGCACCCTATGCTGCCCCTGTCTTTCGTGCGCAGGGCCGTCTCCTTGAGCATGGCCGCCACCATCCGCACCGCATCCATGTTGAGGCCCGTCCGGCTGCTGCCCGCGTTGACCGAAGAGCAGAGGCGCTCGGTTGAGCTGAGGGTTTCGGGCATGGAGGCGATGAGGGCGCGGTCGGCGTCCGTAAAGCCGGCGTGCACGAGGGCCGAATAGCCGCCCACGAAGTCGAATCCCATTTCGCCCGCCGCTCGGTCGATCTGGCCGGCCATGGCCACGTAGGAGGAGGGCTCGGGCCGGGTGTGGACGAGCGCCACGGGGCTGATGGCGATGCGGCGGTTGGCCACCCTGATCCCGAGGTCGTCGGCCACCTGGGTCACCGTGGACGGCAGGGCCGCGGCCAGGCGCGTCAGCTTGGCGTAGATGCGCCTCCCCGCTTCGGCCGGATCGTCGTGGCCGCAATCCAGGAGGTTGATCCCCATGGTGACGGTGCGGATGTCAAAGTGTTCCAGCTCCGTCATTCTCAGGGTTTGGAGGATTTCTCTGCGCGTGTAAGTCATGGTCTCCGATTGCCTTTGCGGGAGTCGGGAGCAGGGAGCGGGGAGCCGGCACGAAGCCGCGGGATCGAGCCTGTTCCCTGCTCACTCCTCACTCCTCACTCCTCACTGTCTTTAGATCCTGTTCACGGCTCGCATGATGTCCTCATACTGGCAGTACACCTGGACGTGGACTTCCTCGCCGCGTTTCTTGAGAGCGGCTTTGAGGCCCTGGAAATCGGTCCGCGCGCCCGCCAGGTCCACGATCACCATCATGGCGAAGTTGCCGTGCACGAGGGTTTGGTTGATGTCCACGATGTCCACGCCGTACTCGGCCAGGACCTCCGAGAAAGCGTGGACGATGCCCGAGTGGTTTTTGCCCATGACCGTGATGATCACGAGCCGGCGGTCCTCCGGTTCCTGCCCTTGCTCTCCCGCCGATTCGAGGAGGGGGATCAGGTCCGCCACGACGGCGGCCGCGGCCTCCTCCGTGGCGCTCTGGGGCAGGTGCCGGAGGAGGATGTCCGTAACGGCGATGGCTAAGGCCCGGCGGTCCATGTGCGTCCTCCCACGAAAGGATACTCGAAGGGGCCTTGCCCCGCAAGGCGCAGCGGCCATCCGGTCCTGCGGAAGGGTGTTCCGAAAGCCCGTCGCGCCGTCACCTCGGGAGGCGGACGCCGCCGGCCGCCCGTCAGTCCGCGCTTTTCTCCGAGAGCCAAACGTGGCGCGGGCGCATGATGGGCGGGGTGAAGGACAGCTTCATGCCCAACACGTTCGGCCCGTGCGGAACCATGCCCCAGCTGTGGCTGAGGAAGACTGAAGGCGCGTCATCCACCAGCAGATCCTCGGCCTCCTGATAGAGAAGTGCGCGCTCTTCGACATCGGTGGAGCGTCGGGCCCGCTCCACCAGCTCGTCCAGTTGAGGGTTGTAGTATCGGTGCTGGAGCGCATCGCCGCCCTGTTTGTGGAAGAGGACGAAGAGGAAGCTGTCCGGATCGGGGTAATCAGCGTACCACCCTGAAGGATAGAGCAGGGGCCGGCCCCCGATGGCCTTGCGGCGGGCTTCGAACTCGTCGTGGCTCACCGGTTCCGGGGTGAACCGCACGCCCGCGGCGTGGTACATTTCCAAGACCAGCAAGGCTTCCTCGAACTGAGTCGGGCGGCCCTGGTCCAGAGCCAGGGTCAGGTCCAGCCCTTTGGGGAACCCCGCCTTCGCCAGCAGCCATCTCGCCCGCTCCGGGTCGTAGATGTATCCTTTGCGATCGGATTTGTAGCCCAAGATGCCCGGGGGGAGGATACCTCTGGCGGGGGTCGAACGGACGTGGGGATACCGGGCCAGGAGGCCCTCCCGGTCCACGGCGTAGTTCAGGGCCTGCCGGAATTCCTTGATGTTTCCCGGCGCCATGTCGTTGCGGATGACGTGGACCTGCGTGTTAAGAAGGACCGTGTGCTCCGTGTTGTTTTCCCAGAAGGGATCCGACAGAAGCCCCTCCAGACCGCCGCTCGAAAGAGCCATGGCCACGTCCGTCCTACCCGCCTTCAGGCTCTCCGCCAGTTCCTCCTCCGAGGCGGAAACGTAGTCGAAGACCAGCCGGTCGGTGTATGGAATACCGCGCTCGTGGTACTCGCGGAACCGCTCGAAGGCAACATGGTCCGGCGCCGCTTCCACCACGCGGTAGGGGCCGCAGCCCAGTGGCTTGACGATCCGGAACGTCTTCTCGTCCACGGCTTCCCGGGGGATGACGCTCGCCTCGGGCGCCGTGAGCATGGAAAGGAAGAAGGCCAGCGGCTCCCGCAGCCGCACTTCCAGGGAGCCCTGGCCGATGGCCCGTATGCCCTCGATCTTGGGAGCCTTCCCGGCCATGAACTCGTCGGCGCCCTGGACCGCCGTAAGGAACCACTGGCCGGTCTTGCCCAGCTTGGGGCTCAGTGCCCTGTGCCAGGAGAAGATCACATCCTCCGCCACGACCTTCCTGCCGTTGTGGAAGACAGCCTCGGGACGCAGGTGGAAGGTGTAGACGAGGCCGTCCATGCTTACGTCCCAGCGTTCCGCCAGGGCTGGCACCAGCTTAGTGCCGTTG
>JAKBES010000317.1 GCA_021833665.1 Acidobacteriota bacterium | reverse complement strand
AGACATGGGAGAACACCGGAGAAAAAGAAAAAGGATGGGAACCGCAGATGAACACAGATGGACACGGATGAAAGACGGAATTGAGAGGAAGGGATTCGGGGTGGGTTGGCTTGAAGCTTTTATCGGTGTTCATCTGTGTGCATCGGTGGTTGGAAAAGATTTTTTGGCCACCGATGAACACCGATGAAAAAGAAGAGAAAGGAGAAGCAGAACGGGGATGAGGAATGATAAGGGCTGATGGACGGTGATCAAAAGAGAGGGGATCAGGCTCTGATTCGAATTTTGCGCTCGTCCATGATCCACAGATGCCCGATCAGGGGTTCCTGGGACAGGTAGGGGATGAGCATCGCCACGGACTTCAAGACCTGTGCCTTATCCTGGTGGGGGAGGCGGAGCACGATGATGCCTGCGTACTCTGAGGGCGGATAGGCCTGGATATTGGAGAAATCGAGATCCAGGGTGACCCGTACACGGCCCTCGGCGCGGCAAAGGTCCGCCAAGCGCCCATCCGTGGCGCCGCCCATGGACTGATCAAGCACGGTCACAGCATCATGCCCGGCTCGGCACAGAACCTCCGAGGCCTCCGCCGGTAGGTTCTCGTCCACCTTGAACTTCAGGACACCCTGCCCCTCCTGGAGGCTCATGCCGCACTCCCTGTGCGGCACCCCTTCGGGGCTTTGCTTCGCAACGTGGCACTTCGCTCCTGCTTCGTGCTCATGCAGATTCCGGGAAGAGGACGACGCGTTCGCGGGCGATCTCGGCGGAATAGGACAGGGCGGCCTGGATGTCCTCGGGCTTGAGGCTGGGGTAGCTGGCAGTAATATCCACAACAGTCAGACCCGCTGCAAGGTTATCGAGTACAACGGCCACGGGGATACGGGTGCCCCGGATGCAGGCTTGGCCATGGCAGATGGTGGGGGTTGTGGTGATGTGATCGCGCCAGCTGGTCATGAAGGACCTCCTTCCGGGTTCATTCAGGGTTGAAGAGAGACAAGCCTGTGACGTTGATAAGATCAGGGTTCGGGGCCGAGGGGGACGGTGATCCTGCCCCCCACTAGGGACACGACCTCGCCCCATTCCAGGCGGGTCGCTTCGGTGTAGCGCCCAGCTTCCAGGCGAAGCAGTTTCCCGAGGCGCTCGCTGGGATCCACGATCAGGTATTCGGGAACTCCGGCGGCCTCGTAGAGCCACCACTTGCGAGTCAGGTCCTTGGAGGCGGTGCTGGGGCTCAGGATCTCCACCACCAGATCGGGGGGGCCTTCGATGCCCCGTTCGGATTTCTTGGCGGGGTCGCAGACCACCACGAGATCGGGCTGGACCACGCCCCCTTCAAGGTAGACATCCACTGGGGCCGGGAACACTTCGCATTCGCCGCCTCCGTTCCGGTGTTCGGCTTCTTTCAGGGCAAGCAGGATACCGGAGGCCAGGTTCACGCTGACGCGCTGGTGTTCCAGACTCGGTGCGGGCGTCATCCCATAGGTGGGGTAGGCGATCCCGTGGATCAATTCCCAATGGCCTTCCCAGGTCTTCCAATCCTCCAGGGTATATCCAGGGTGGCGCGGTTCAGGCTGGCTCATGGGCGCTCCTCCAGATCCGGGGCTGGGGATCCTTCCCCAGATAGTATGAAGACCAAAAACGAACAGAGAAGCTTTGGTTATCTGTGTTCATCTGTGTGAATCTGTGGGTGAAAAAGAGCCTTTGAACCACCGATGGGCACAGATGAGCACAGATGAAAGAAAGGCAAGGGAATGAAGGGAATCTGGGTGGGTTGGCTTGAAGCTTTTATCGGCGTGCATCGGTGGTGCCTTCTTTCAGGACTTCGAGCAGGGCCTCGTGCCAGTGGGGGATGAGGTCGGGGCCGAGGCTGCGGCGGCGGGCGCCGTCGAGGACGGAGTAGGCAGGGCGCCGGGCGGGAGTGGGGTAGTCGGCGGTGGTGCAGGGGCTGAGATCGGCGGCGATGCCCTTTCCCTCGAAGATCGCCTTCGCGAAGCCGTGCCAGGTGGTCTCCCCGGCGCAGGTGGTGTGGACGAGGCCCTGCCATCCCTCCTCGGCGGCCACCTTGAGCTGGCGGGCCAGGGCCCGGCAGGTGGTGGGGGCGCCGCGCTGGTCATCCACCACGCGCAGGCTCCGGCCCTGGGCGGCGGCGTTCAGCATGGTGTTCAGGAAGTTCTTCCCCCATGCGTCGTAGAGCCAGCTGGTGCGGGCGATGAGGTGCCGGCGGCACCGGGCCGCCTGGCGTTCGCCCTCGAGCTTGGTGCGGCCGTACACCGACATCGGGTGCGTCGGATCCTCCTCCCGGTAGGGCCGGGTGGCGGTGCCATCGAAGACGTAGTCCGTGCTCACCTGGATGAGCATTGCCCCCTGGGCCTCGCAGGCCTCCGCCAGCCAGCCCACCGCCGTGCCGTTGATGAGCTGGGCCAGGTCCGCCTCGGACTCGCAGCGGTCCACCTGGGTGAAGGCCCCGCAGTTGATCACAACTTCCGGACGGACACTGGAAACCACCGATTGGATCGCGGATTGCTGGCTGAGGTCGAGGATGGATTCCTCAGGCAGGAACAGGTCATGGCCCGACCAGGTCAGGCGGATGGCTTGAGCGAGCTGGCCGGAGGCGCCGGTGACGAGAACCCTCATGGCAGGCCACCGCAAGAAAGAGCGAACACTGACAAAAAGAATAAGGAAGCCACCGATGAACACTGATGAACACCGATGAAAAGCAAAGATCTGTTTTTATCGGTGTTTATCGGTGTGCATCGGTGGCCAATAATTTTTTTTTGAACTCTGGCTAGCCCCTTGTCGGTAGCGCGGTTAGAACGGGCTGTTGTCTTGGCCGAACACTTCGCTGGGTCCTCCTGGTTCCAGACCTTCATAGCGATAGCCGTTTGATCTGGAGCCTTGAGGCGCCGAAGTTAATCAGAAGGCAAGTGTGTAGGCCAGTGGCCTTGAGGTAGTTCAAGCCTTGCGCGATATGAGCGTCTTCCAGGGTTTTGCAGGCTTTCAATTCCACGACCAGCCGAGAGTCGACCAGGAGGTCTGTAACGTAGTTGCCGACCACTTCGCCATCGTAGGTCACCTGAATCGGGGCCTGCTGGGCTACGACCATCCCGGACTTTCTGAGTTCATGGGCCAGGGCATTCTCATAGACTTTCTCGAGGAAGCCCGGCCCAAGGGCATTGGCCACCCTGAACGCGCACCCGATCACCGACTCGGTCAAGGCGTCGTGCTCCCACGCGCCCTTCTCCGCTTCCGGAAATCGGTGTGCATCTGTGTTCATCGGTGGTTCCTCATGCTTTTGCTTTGTCAGTTGGGCAGTCGCCGTGCCAGTTCGTCCTTGACGAAGGGGTTTTCGGGGTCGTCTTCGTGGCGGATCTCGTCAATGGGTTGTTGTTTGCTTTGGCCCATGAAGAGCCGGTCGGGGCAGTTGATGACGAGGCCGGGCTCATGGCTGATGCAGCGGTAGCAGTGCACGACGCCCTTGGGGATGATCGCGGAGCCGGGGTTGTTGGCGCCCATGGCCACTTCCATGCGGTTCCGGTAGGTGGGGCTCGCCGGGCGGTTGTCCCAGAGGGTGAGCTTGAAGTCGCCGGGGCCCACCCAGCAGAACAGGTCCGCCTGGTCCACGTGCTCGTGGGGCCCGCGCAGCACGCCGGGATTCGTGACGCTCACGTACGACATCTCCGGGCGGAACCAGGCCGGCAGCTCGTCGTGCCGGAAGATCTCCGCCAGCCAGCCCCGCTCGTCCACGAACTTGCGGAACGGCGCGATCACCACACCCTCGATGGGACCCTTCTGGAATGTCATCAGATCTTCCTCGCGATGTCGGGGAACGGCATGGGTTCCTTGAGGGCCAGGTCGTTGGCGTGGGCCAGGCTGGGGTAGGTGCCCGCGTCGGACCACCAGCCCTGGAAGGTGCCGAAGGTCATCTGCCCGCGCTCGATGTAGGCGTTGTTCACGTCGGTGATCTCCATCTCGCCGCGCCCGGAGGGCTTCTGCCGGCGGATGATGTCGAAGACCTGCCCGTCGTAGAAATAGATGCCGGTCACGGAGAGGTTCGATTTCGGCGCCTTGGGCTTCTCCTCGATGCCCAGCACCTTGCCGTCCTTCACCTCGGCCACGCCGAAGCGCTGGG
>JAKBES010000316.1 GCA_021833665.1 Acidobacteriota bacterium | reverse complement strand
AGGTCGTACCAAGCCACATCGAGAGGGACGTTCAATACGCGTTCGACAGGGCGGCGGCGGCGTTCGACATGCCTACGCGGGAAGACTGGGAGTACGACCGGAGGCGCAACGAGACGTACATCAAGTCGGTGAGGTGCCGACGGTTAGTCCACACTTCAGATACCGGCACCAGGGGAGCGGGCAGGAAGCCCGCGCAAGCCGTCCAGCAGGAAACCTCCCCTTACTCGCCGCCTTTCTGGGGGTTGCCGATCTTCGACGCCAAACCCCTTTACGCGGAGGCCCTTCGCTTGGTGAAGTCGGTTCCCGACGGTCTCAGGTATTGTCCCGACCTCTATTTCATGACGGCCGCGGACTGGCAGCGCTGTCATGACATCCGCTACGCGAGGTTGTTCCCGAAAGGACGGGGCGGCGAGGGGGCGTGTCCGAAGAACGCCGATTACCGTGCGGCGTGGCAATGGGTCGAGTCCTTCTACGGCCTTCGGGTGAGAAATGCGCTGCATTTAAGCGACAGAAACCACAAGGGACGCGTTTCACCCCCCCAGGACAGTATTGCACTGACCACGCTGTAACCCTCGCCAGGCAATCACTTCATCATCATGCTGGGCGTTTTTCCACCCTCTTCTCGGGGGGTGAAAAACGCTGGCCTTCCTTCTCGCCAGTCCCCTATAGTCATCGCGGTCCCACGGTGGGACCAGAAAGGACACTGCATGACTACGGAGTTCACTGGCGTCAACAGAAGTGCTGGCCTTCTGACCCCCAAGGAGGCAGCCGAGTATCTCAGGGTTCCCATCAAGAGCCTCTACAACCGGGTCCAGCGGAAGGAAATCAGCCACATCAAGTTGGGGCGACTCCTCCGGTTCAAAAAGTCGGAACTGGATCGGGTGCTGAAGGTGATGGCCGTCATGACATTGGATAACTGGAATCCCCCATCGGGAAAGGTGAGCTAATCGTGCCTCAATCAAGAATGGGCAAGGCCGCGCAGTGGTACGGGCAGAAAGGGTATCCCGTCTTTCCGCTCCACACCATCGAGAGCGAGCGTTGCTCGTGCGGCAGCCCAACATGCGACACCCCGGGCAAACACCCCCGCATCGCGCGGTGGCCCGATAATGCCACCACTCAGTCCGGCATGATCCGGAGCTGGTGGGGGCGCTGGCCCGACGCCAACATCGGCCTGATGACCGGAGAGGCTTCGGGCCTTGTGGTCCTGGACGTGGACCCGAGACACGGCGGCCAAGCCGGGCTCGAAGCGCTTGAGCGCCTGTGCGGTGAGCTACCCTCTACAGTGGAGGCCCAGACCGGCAGTGGCGGGCGCCATCTCCTTTTCAAACACCCGGGCCAGCGGATCCCCAATTCGGCGGGGACGCTGGCTCCGGGGCTGGATGTGCGCGGAGACGGAGGATACATCGTGGTGGCCCCATCCCTGCACGCGAGCGGACGCCGCTATGCGTGGGATGGGGTCCGGCATCCGGCGCACGCGGAGCCCTCTCCCATGCCGGCGTGGCTCGTGGAGAGGCTCATTCAACCCGGCAGATGCTCCGGGCCGGCTGCGTCGAGAACCTCCATCAGCAACCTGGTGCTCGCGGGGGTGCATGAAGGCCAGCGTAACTCCAGCTTGGCCAGGCTCGCGGGCCACCTCCTGCGCCACCGCGTGGACCCCTACATCACCCTTGGACTCCTTCGGAGCTGGAACCTGCAGAGTTGCAGGCCTCCGCTAACGGAAACTGAAATCATGCGAACCATCGACTCTATCGCCGGGGCGGAGCTGCGCCGAAGGGGCAAGCGCTAATGGCCGCCAGGCTGGGCAACCTCACCGCCCTTGCGGATTCTGAGGCTGCCGCCTCCACGTCACCTGAGGAAGCATTGGCCAAGCTGGACCAGCTGGAGGAAGGACCGAGTTCCAGCCACGTGATGGCAGCCCTAGGCCACTTCAAGGAGGCCCTCAAGAGCATGGATGAAATCTCCCGGGAACTGGCCCGCGAAGGTGCGGTAAAGAGGCTGAGAGTGCTGGGCTTCGCCAGCCCGGGCCGGATCGTGGACGCGGCCATGCCTCCGTCCGTCAGGCCAAGCAGCGATGCGCGCGGCGCTGGGGCCATCGCCTTTCAGGACCCTGACCTCTGGCCCGAAGCGGTTCCTGGCGGTGCGCTTTTGGCGAAGTTGGAGCAGACGGTGGGCCGGTACCTGGCCCTCGGGGCCGACCAGATGGTGCCCTTCATTCTCTGGGTCCTGCTGGCCCACGCCCACGACGCCTTCGAGATTTCTCCGATCCTGGCGCTTACGAGCCCGGACAAGGGCTGCGGGAAGAGCACGGCCTTGGCTCTTCTCAGCGCCCTGGTTCCTCGCCCGCTCACCTCCGCCAATATCACGCCTTCGGCCGTGTTCCGGGTGACGGATTATTTCAAGCCGACCCTCCTTTTGGACGAAGCGGACACGTTCATCAGCGACTCGGAGGGACTCCGCGGCATCCTCAACAGCGGCCACATGCGGAGCCAGGCATACGTGACCCGCGTGACCGGCGACGACCACCAGGTGTCCATGTTCAGCACGTGGACCCCCAAGGCCATCGCCCTCATCGGCGAACTACCCGCCACGCTGGCCGACCGTTCCGTGACGATCCGAATGAGGCGGCGCTCACGATCCGAAACCATCGAGCGGCTCCAGCTCCACCGGCTTGGCGACATGGAGGACCTCCGGAGCATGGCCGCACGCTGGGCGATGGACCACGTGGACGAGCTGCGATTCGCTGACCCGGGCATCCCCTCCTCCATCACGCGAGACCGGGCGCGGGACAACTGGCGGCCCCTCCTATCCATCGCCGACCTGGTGGGCGAGGAATGGCCCCGGCGGGCGCGCGAAAGCGCCGGCCGGCTCTGTGCCCTTGCCGCTGGCGACACCTCCGTCGGCATCCTCCTTCTCGAAGACCTGCGGGCGCTTTTTCAATCCCGCGGCATGGTGAGGCTGGTCTCCGAGGAGATCCTCGACTACCTGCGCCGCATGGAGGAGCGCCCCTGGCCCGAATGGAGAGACCGGAGCCCGTTGAGCGCGCGTCAGCTCGCGGCGATTCTCCATCCCTTCGGCATCAACCCCATCAAGTGGCGGCAAGATGAGGTGACGCGGCGGGGCTACGAACCGGCCCACTTCACCGACGCCTTTTCCCGATATCTCCCCCCCGTACCGCCACATCCGCCACAGACTTCATTACAAAGCACTTTCGCCCAGACCGCATCCGCCACAAACGGAGCCCATTTTGACATCGTTGACAGTGCTAAGTCTGGCATTGTCAACCATGTGGCGCATGTGGCGGATGAGGAAAACGCCTATGAGCCCCAAGGGAGGGGAAAGTGAGCGTTTCCCGGCCATGCCATTTCTTCGATCCGCCACACCCGCCACACGCCTCATGTCAAAGCACTTACCTCTTGCCCAAGCTGGTCACAACGGCGAGTTTGTGGCGGATGGCCTATTTGCCTAAGTCCAGTGTTTCCATCGGTGTGGCGGATGTGGCGGGTGAAAGGGGGTTTTCCCCGGAGAAAAGAAGTCCGTCGTTGAGCTGCTCCGCCGCGACGCAATCCAACCCGAGCCCCGAACCCGGGCGACGACAGCCTGGGGGGAATGACCCGCGAAGAGAGGAGCGCAAGCACCGGATGGGGCGCCCCGGCGGGCGCCCATCCAGCCCGGCTGTCGCCGGTTTCACCCGCCATGCGGGGTCCATGTCAGGGCTCCGCCCCGACACCCCAGACCTGGAGATCACCCATGACTGAAGACGCCATCGCCTCCGTCAAAAAATCCCGCCCTCGTCCTCACAGGATCAACGTGAGGTACTCCCAGAAGGAATACCGGCATGTGGTTGAGCAGGCCCGGATCGCCAATCTGAAACCCGCCACGATGCTCCGCGAGCTGTCATTGGGATCCTGCCTCACGGCGGTCCCACGCTTCCCCGAGGATGTGTACCGCGCCATCCGGAGCATGGGAGGAAACATCAACCAGCTCGCCCGGCAGGCGAACAGCGGGCACGGGAACCCGAAGCAGGTGGACGCTCTTCGAGCGTCCGTCAACGACCTGCTCAAAGTGCTCCTCCACTGAGCCGGTCCATTTGGCGATGCCGGTCTTAAAGATTTCGCACGGCGGGGAAAGCTCGAAGATGATTTCCTATCTCCTTAACCAGA
>JAKBES010000045.1 GCA_021833665.1 Acidobacteriota bacterium | reverse complement strand
GATGGCCCACACGAGCTGATGCTTGAAGAAGTACCCGGGGTCGCCCTTGCGCGTGAGGGCCAGGACCGCGGAGGACGAGTAGATCATCACGAGGCCGAAAGCCAGGAGCCCCAAGGTCACGGTGAAGAGCTTGCGGTCAAAGCTCAGGTAGCGGCTCATCCGCCGGCCTCCTTCACCCATGCTTTGAACCGCTCGCCCCGGTCTTCGAAATTCTTGAACTCGTCGAAGGAGGCGCAGGCGGGAGAAAGGACCACGCTGTCTCCGGACCTCGCCAGGTCGAGGGCCCGGAACGTGGCCTCTCTCAAGGACGGGAAGACTTCAAGGAGGACGGTGCCCCCGAGAGCGGCTTTCACCCTTTCCCGGGCCGCGCCGAAGGCCATGACCGCCTTGCAGCGGGCTTTAACTTCTCCGGCGAGGCACGCCCAGTCGGCTCCCTTGTCCTTGCCGCCCAGCAGGAGGATGACGCCGGAGTCGAAGGCCGTGAGGGCCTTGAGGACGGCGTCCGTGTTGGTGGCCTTGGAATCGTTGTAGACGGACGCGCCCTTCACCACGCTCACTTTTTCCAGCCGGTGGGGGAGCCCCGTGAATGCCCGGAGGGTGGGGACGATCTTGGCAGCGGGGACACCGGCGCAGCGCGCGGCGAGGCACGCGGCGAGGGCGTCTTCGAGGTTGTGGGTTCCGGGCAGGGGGAGGTCGGCCATGCCGAAGAGGACCTCCTCGCGGCCATCGTGAACCCACACGGCCCGTCCTTCCCGGACGAAGGCTCCCTCGGGGATGGGGCCCGCCGCCGAAAACCGGACGTGCTGCCCCGCCGCCGTTGTCCCGAACGCCTCGGCCAGAGGGTCGGAGGCGGAAAAGATCGCAAAATCCGAGGGGCCCTGGTTCATGAAGACCCGGTTTTTGGCCGCGGCATAATCCTCGAACCGCGCGTAGCGGTCCTGGTGATCCGGAGTGACGTTCAGCAGGACCGCCACGTGCGCCCCGAAAGCCTCAATGCTTTCGAGCTGGAAGGAGGAGGCTTCCAGGACGAACCACGTCTCCGGTGTAGACCCCTCCACCATGGCGCAGAACGGGGTTCCCAAATTGCCGCCCGTACGCACGTCCCGAACATGGGCCGCCATGAGGCGCCCCAGAAGGGTCGTGGTGGTGCTCTTGCCGTTGGATCCGGTGACGGCGGCGATGCGTCCCTGGGCGTGGCGGAAGCCCCACTCCAGTTCGCCCAGCACGGGGATGCCCCGGTCAAGGGCCGCCTTCACCAGGGACGAGGCTCTTGGAACACCCGGGGAAAGGATCAACGCCTCCATGCCCTCGAGGAGGGTGGGGGATTCGGATCCGCCGTAGAACACCATCCCGCGGGACAGGAGCGGCGCCAGATCCACCTTGAGCTGGTCCGCCAGGGACAGGTCGCAGGCCGACACGGCGTGCTTATGGTCGAGGGCCAGCTTGGCCGCCGCGTACCCTGATGTGCCCATGCCCGCCACGAGAATCTTCATCGGAGAGTCTCACCACCAAGACGCCGAGACACCCGGCTGAACAGGAGAAAGGGAACTCTCCCCGCCCGGATACTCGTGCCCGGTTTGGAATTCTTGGTGCCTTCGTGCCTTGGTGGTCGCATGTTTCCTACCTCAATTTCAGCGTCGCGAGGCCCATGAGGGCGAAGAGGAACGCCAGGATCCAAAAGCGGATCACGACCTGCGTCTCCTTCCACCCGCCCATCTCGAAGTGGTGGTGAATGGGGGCGCACCTGAAGATGCGCTCCTTGCGCAGTTTGTAGGAGGCCACCTGGAGAATCACTGAAAGGGCCTCCATGACGAAGAGCCCGCCCACGATGACCAGGAGGAGTTCCTCCTTGATGATGAGGGCCAGGGTGCCGATGGCCGCGCCCAGCGCCAGGGAGCCCACGTCGCCCATGAACACCTGGGCCGGATGGGCGTTGAACCAGAGGAACCCGAGGCTCGCTCCCACGATGGCCGCGGCGAAAATGGAGAGTTCGCCCGTATCCAGAACGTAAGGGATGTCCAGGTAGTCCGCGATCTTGGCGTTTCCCGCGGCGTAGGTCAGGACCGCGTAGGTGGCCGCGGCGATGAGGGTGGAGCCGATGGCCAGGCCGTCCAGCCCGTCCGTGAGGTTCACCGCGTTGGAGGCCCCCACGATGACCAGGACGGCGAAGGGGATGAAGAGCCAGCCCAGGTCCGGATGAAGCTCCTTGAAGAAGGGCACCGTGAGGGACGTGTCGTAGTGGCCCGTGAGGCGGTACTGGTAGAGGAACCACGCCACGGCCAAAGCGGCCAGAATCTGGAGCATGAACTTCTGCTTGCTCGTGAGCCCCAAGTTCTGGCGGCGCTTCATTTTAAGAAAATCGTCCGCGAATCCGATGGCCCCGAAGGCCAGAGTGCTCCCGAGCAGGAGCCAGAAGAGGGGGCTGTCCCAGCGGATGCATAGGAGGGCCGCCACGGTGAGGGCCAGGAGGATGAGGAGGCCGCCCATGGTGGGGGTGCCGCCCTTGGCCTGATGGGCCGCAGGGCCCTCCTCGCGAATGTACTGGCGGAGATTGAGGCGCTGGAGCCAGCGGATGAGGACCGGGCCCAGCAGGAGGGAGATGAGGAGGGCGATGACGATGGCCACGGCTCCGCGGAAGGTGATGTACCGGAAGAGCCGCAGAGCCGGGAGGTGCTGGTGCAGAGGATACAGCAGGTGGTACAGCATCAGGCGCCCCTCCGTTCCACGAGCCACGCCACCAAACCATCGAGCCCGATTCCGCGCGAGCCCTTGACCACCACGCCGCTTCCGGGAAGGATCTGGCCTTCAAGCCACTCCGTCCCCTCCCGCCAGGTCCTGACGTGCAGGACCGGCCGTCCCGAGGCGGCGAAGGCCTCGGCCATGGCCCCCGCGGCCTCCCCTCCCACGGCCAGGAGAGCCGTGAGCCCGGCCTCGGCGGCGGCCCGGCCCGCCTCGGTGTGATGTCGGAACGTGGCGGGCCCCAGCTCCAGCATCTCCCCCAAGGCGCCCGCCACGGGGCGTCCCCAGAGAGCGGTCTCCGCCAGGACGGCGGCCATGGCCGAGGGGTTGGCGTTGTAAGAGTCGTCCAGGAGGAGGACGTCTCCGGCCAGGCGGTGGGTCTGCCCCCGGTGAGACGCGGGCCGCAGTTGGGAGGCGGCGGAGGCGAGGGTCTGGGCGTCCGCGCCGAAGGCGGCGCCCGCGGCGCAGGCCCCCGCGAAGTTGAGCAAGTTGTAGGCTCCCGGGAGGGGGAGGACGCCCCGGGCCCGTTGGCCATGGAGGTGAAGGACGAAGGGCGTCCCCTCGGGGCCGCCGCCCTCCTCCGCCTCGACCCTCACGTCGGCCGCCGGGGAAGTCCCGTAGAGGATCCTCTCCGTGCCCGTGGGCAGGCGCAGGTCTCGCAGGAGCGGGTCCTCGGCGTTGAGGGCGGCGAAGCCTCCGGGCTCGGCCGAATCGAAGACTCGAGCCTTCTCGTCGCGAATCGCCTCCAGGGTAGGGAAGAACTCCGTATGGACCGGCTGGATGGTCGTCATGATCACGCCCGTTGGTCGCGCGATGGGGGCCAAGTCGCCCATCTCGTTGGGCTTGGATATGCCCAGCTCCAGCACCCAGAATCGGCGGTCCATGTGGGCGTTCATGAGGGTTTCGGGCAGGCCCAACAGGTTATTGCGGTTCCCGGAGGTGGCGCAGACGGTGCCCAGGTGGCCCAGCAGGGCGGACGCGAAATCCTTCGTGGTCGTCTTGCCGCAGGAACCCACTACGGCCACCACCTCGCCTCGGAAGTCGGCCCGGACTCGGGCGCCGAGGGACCGGAGGGCCATCTCCACGGAGGAGACGCGCACGATGCCGCAGTTCCCCGGAACGTCCGTGGGCTTCTCCACCAGGAGGCAGGCGGCGCCCGCTTCGGCGGCCGCGGCGCAGAAGGCGTGGCCGTCGGCATTCTCTCCTTGGAGGGCGGCGAAGAGGACGCCTTTCGTTACGGCGCGCGAATCCAGGCAGAGGCCCGCCACGGTTGAGGAAGAGGCCCGCATGACCACTCCGCTCGTGACGTCGGCGATCTCCGCCACCGTAAAGGCCCTCAACGCCATCCCAGATCTCCCAGCAGTTCGCCCGCCACGGTGGGATCGTGGAACTCCCGCCGTTCGGTTCCCGTGAGTTGGTCCCGCTCGTGGCCCTTGCCGGCCACCACCACCGCGTCTCCCTCGCCGGCCAAGCCAAGGGCGTGGCGGATGGCTTCCCGCCGGTCCAAAATCCTCTCGTAGGTCTTGCCGCCGCCCAGCTCGGGACGGATGCCGTTCTCCGCGTCCCTGGCGATCTCCTCCGGGTCCTCCGTGCGGGGATTGTCGGACGTGAGGATGACCACGTCGCTCAGGCGGGCCGCCACGGCGCCCATGAGGGGCCGCTTGGTGCGGTCTCTGTCGCCCCCGCATCCGAAGACCGTAATGATCCGCCGCGGGCCGAGATCGCGGACGGTCTGCAGGAGGTTCTTGAGGGCATCGTCGGTATGGGCGTAATCCACGAGGACGGCGAAGGGCTGGCCCCGGTCCACCCGCTCCATGCGGCCGGGCACGCCTTTCAGCGCCGCGATCCCCGCTTCGGCCTGGGCGGGTGAAACTCCCGCGGCCAGGGCCGTGCCCACGGCCACCAGAAGATTCTCGAGGT
This sequence comes from Acidobacteriota bacterium, assembly GCA_021833665.1. GTDB lineage: Bacteria > Acidobacteriota > UBA4820 > UBA4820 > DSQY01 > JAKAJA01. The sequence continues at coordinate 12,758 of JAKBES010000045.1, read as the reverse complement.
TGAACTGCCCCGTGAGGGCGGAGCGGATTGCCACGTCGCCGTACGGCGTCTTGAAGGTGCAGGCGATGCCCGAGAGGTCCATGGCCAAAGCCTCTGGGCGCATGTCCGCGGGCTTCTGCCGGCCCACCGTGAGGAGCCGCTTCCGGTCCAGCTCGCCGGCCAGGCGCACGCCGTAGGCGTCCTCCAGGTTCACCACGGCCACCCCATCGGGAGAGAGGAGGTCGAAGAGTCCCTTTTTGGTCTGGTAGTAGGCGTCCATGGTGAGATGAAAGTCGAGGTGGTCGCGGGTGAGGTTGGTGAAGCCCGCCGCGACGAAGCGGAGATGGGCCACCCGTGAAAGGGCCAGGGAGTGGGACGAAACTTCCATGGCGGCATAAGGGACGCTCCGGTCCGCCAGGCCCCGGAGCCATCGGTGGATGAGGTGGGCCTCCGGCGTGGTCCTCACGGCGGGATGCAGGCCCTCCCCATCATCGTATTCGATGGTTCCCAGCATGCCCGATCCCCCGGCCTGGCGGAAGATGCTCCGCAGGAGATAAACGGAGGTTGTCTTGCCGTTGGTCCCCGTCACGCCCGCCAGTTTCACGGGATTCACCAAGGTGCCGTACAGGGCCGCACAGGCCGCCGAAAAGGCCTCCCGGTCTCGGGGGCAGACGACCCATGCGGCACCGGCGGGAATGGGTTCCAGCGGCTCGGCGTGGGCCAGAACCACCCGCGCGCCTCGGGCGAAGGCTTGGGAGGCGAAGGCCCTGCCGTCGGTCTTGTACCCTTTAAGGGCGGCAAAGGCGTCCCCAGGGCCCACTTCTCTGGAATCGCAGGTGATGCCCGCGACGGAAACGTCCATGGGGCCCAACACGGCCGAATGCGGCACCAGGCCCAGGAGGTCCGAGAGGAGCCAGCGGTCGTTCATGGTGGTCCTCCCATCAGGGCCATGTCTGAATCGGACGGCCGGTCCGGATAAGAGAGGCGCTTGAGGGAGAAGGCGACGATCTTGGAGAAGGCGGGCGCCGAAATGGCGCCCCCGTAAATCTTGCCCACGGGTTCGTCCACCATGACCAGGCACACGATGCGGGGATCCTCCAGCGGTGCAACCCCCACGAAGTAGGCGATGAAGGGTCTCCGGCCGCCTTCGGCCTTCTGGCCGATCTTCTGGGCGGTCCCCGTCTTGCCTCCTACTACAACACCCGGAACCGCCGCGGCCTTGCCCGTGCCCTCCGTGACGACCCGGCCCATCATGTCTTTCAGGGCTTCGCACGTGGAGGCTTTGAGAATCCGTTCGGGCGGCGCCACGGCCTCGTCGGGGAGGAGCCTGGGTACCACGCGGTATCCCCCCGAGGCGACGGCGGCGTAGGCCAGGGTTAGCTGCAGGGGTGTGCACCTGAGTTCCTGCCCGAAGGAAAGGGAGGGCAGGGACAGCATGGACCATTCCTTGGGCGGCCGGAGCCGGCCGGCGCTTTCTCCCGTGAGGTGGAGGGCGGTGGGCTGGCCGAAGCCCAGGAGGCGCATGTAGTGGTACATGGTGTCCTCACCCAGGGCCATGCCGATCCTCGCCGCGCCCACGTTGGAGGAGTGGGCAAACACCTCCTCCAGGGTGTAGATGGCCTTGATGGGAGGTTCATCGTCGTGGATCGTCTTGGGACCCACCGTGAGGGTTCCATTTCCCACGGGGATCGTATCCGAGGGCCGAAACCGGCCCGAGTCCAGGGCCGCGGCGAGGGTGATCAGTTTGAAGGTGGAGCCTGGCTCGTAGGAATCCGTCACGGCCCTGTTTCGCCAGGAATTGATGGTGGACTTGCCGGGCTCGTTGGGGTTGAAGGTGGGCGCTACGGCCATGGCCAGGATGTCGCCCTTGCGGGGATCCAGCACGATGACCACTCCGTCCTTGGCGTTGAGTTCCGCCACCGTCTCATTGAGGACCCGCTCGGCCTCGAACTGGATGGCCTGGTCGATGGTGGTTCGCACGGCCAAGGGTTTGGGGTCCACGTCGGGCACCATTTCCATGGGAATGAGGCGCGTCGCCACGGCGTCCCTCATGACCAAATAGCTCCGCGTCCCGCCCTGGAGGTTATCGTTCCAGTGGTGTTCGAGGCCCGTGAGCCCTCCATCCGTGCCCACGCATCCGATGAGGTTGGCGGCCAGGGTGGAGTTGGGGTAGTACCTTCCCGCCTCTTCCATCAAGTCACAGCCCTTGAACTGGCCGCAGATGGCCTTGGCTTCGTCGTAGTCCTGGAAGGGCAGCTTGCGCGCCAGCCACGTGAATTTTCGGCGCGCCCGCAGGTCCCTGAGTATGTCGTCGGCGTCGCGTCCGCTCAGGGCGGCCACGGCGCGGGCCAGGCCCACCGGGTCAGAAAGCTTCTGGGGATCGAACGTGTAGAGCGAAGGGCACTGGGTCGAAGCCGCCAAAGGGAAACCGCGGCGGTCCAGGAGGCTCGCCCGGGGAAGGTCCACGTCGATGCGTTCCTGTGCCTGGTTTTGCGCCAGGGCGGCGTAGTATCCTCCGCGGAGGATCTGGAGATAGGCGAGGCGGCCCACCACAAGGACCGCCAAGACGGCGACGAAGGCGCCGAAGAGGCGCAGCCGCGAAGGAACGAGTCCCTGCGTCATGGGCGCCGCCTCCCCTGGGTCTTTGGCCTCGCCGGTCCGCCGGGAGGCTTGGCGACTGGAACGGCCTTGACGGAAGCGCCCGAGACCGCCGGGCTCACCTTTTCTGGACGGCCCTTCTCTTTCGGTGCAGCCGGCACGGCGTGCTGCGGGGCCGAGGCCGCAGGGGCCTTTTTGGCTTCTGGCCGGGAGGCTCCCGGCGGGGCCGCTGATGCCGGACGTGAAGTACGGGCCGCCGAATGCAGCCCGGGAGCGGGGCTTCCGTTGGTGTCCGCCTGGTCCTTCTTGGCTGGCGGCCTCGCCTCGGCCCCCCCGCCCTGTTTGCCGGGTTCAGGGGGCGTCCCCACGGTCCACTCCTGGGGGTCTTCCTCCACCATGCCGAGCTTCTCGCGCGCCGTCGTATCCACCACCGAGGGGCTCAGGAGGGCGTCGCGCGTCAGGAGGAGGCGCTCGTGCTCCTTGAGGAGAATGCGCCGGTGTTCCACGAGCTTCGACAGCCTGTACTCCTCTTTCACTTGGCCAGCGGAAAGACCCATGTAGAGGAAGAAGGGGGTGGCGAGGGTGAAAATGAGGAGCGTGATTCGCAGGGCCTCGGCCATGCTCCGTTCATCGGGCTGCCTGATGGGCTTGGTCCCGATGGTGATGTCTTTCATAGCCGTTCTCCCACCCGGAGGCGGGCGCTTCGCGAGGCGTGATTCCGCGTGGTTTCTTCCACGGAGGGCCGCAGGGCCTTGCGCGAAACCAGTCTCAGCGAGGGGGTGCGGCCACAGGCGCACACGGGAAGCCGGGGAGGGCAGATGCATCCCTTGGCCATGGCCGCGAAGGCCTGCTTGACGATCCGGTCCTCGAGGGAGTGATAGGCGAGGATCACGATCCGGCCGCCGGCCCGGAGCGCACCCGCGGCTTCTTCGATGAACGTCCCGAGCCCCTCCAGCTCTTGATTTACGAAGATGCGGATGGCTTGGAAGGTCCGGGTGGCGGGGTGGACGCGTCCGTGGAACCGGGCAGGAACGGCCCCGTGGACGATGCGGGCCAAGCTGGCGGCGTCTTCGATGGGAGCCGAGGCGCGGACCTCTTCGATGGCCCGCGCGATCCGGCGAGCCATGGGCTCCTCGCCGAAGGCTCGCAGGACATGGATGATCTCTTCCTCGGAGGCCGTGTTCACGAAGTCGCGTGCGGAAAGTCCCGTTTCCGGGTCCATCCGCATGTCGAGCGCCTCCGTGTCGGAGAAGCTGAATCCGCGGCTGGCTTTGAGCTGATAGCCGCTCAGCCCGAGGTCGGCCAGGAGCCCCGCGGGTGCTTCGGGCAGGGCACCCTTCCACGCCGCCACGTCCTTGAAGTTGGCGTGAACGCAGCGGAATCGGTCGCCGAAGGGCTTCAGCTCTTCCCGCGCCATCTCCAGCGCACGGGAGTCCCGGTCCACGCCGAGGACCCGGGCTTCGGGTGACGATTCAAGGATGGCCCGGCTGTGGCCGCCGAGCCCGAGCGTGCAATCCACGAACCACCCTCCCGCGTCAGCCTGAAGGGCCTCCGCCACCTCCCGGACCATCACCGGGACATGGAGGGATCCCGTTTCCATTCCTCGCCTCCCGCAAGATGTTAGACACGAACCGGATGGTCTCTTCAGTGAGCGGTTCCTTGGCCTGGATCTCGTTGAGGAGATCCTCGTTCCACACCTCGAGGAAGTTGGTGGGGTTGCCCAGCACCACCACGTCCCCTTCCATCCGTACATGCTTGCGCAGACGGCTGTGGATCAGGATCCGCCCCTGGGGGTCCACCTCTTGGACGTCGCCGTAAAGGCCCACGGTGCGCAGGAATTGGACCACGCGGGGTTCGTCGCCCCATCCGCTCTTTCGGAGGCTGTCTTCGAGCTTGACCCATTCGCCGAGGGGGTAGACGCGCATGGAGGGCGGGCCGTAGGAGGTGACGAAGACCTCAGGGCCGAAGGAGTCCACGAGCAGGGAACGAAACTTGCTCGGGATCTTGAGCCTCCCCTTCTCGTCGATCCTCGCATCGGCGCTGCCTCGGAACATGAGCTCCCCCATCTCGCGACCGAGTGGCACCCCCCAGCAGGGTTAGTCCACTTTAGACCACTTTAGTCCACAAGCCAATCATAGGGGCCCAAATGGGTCTTGTCAAGGGGTTTAAGAGGGATCGGGGATCGGGGAGCGAGGAGCAGGGAGCAGGGAGCAGGGAGCAGGGAGCAGGGAAGCGGGAAACAGGGTGCCGATTCCAGGTGCCCGGCCCCCTCAACCCCTTGCCCCGGCCACCGGCGGGGCGTATGGTGCTCCTCTGGAGGTCGAGGACGTGGCCGAGCCGCTTAGAAAACCGCCCTGGTTCAAGATCAACCGGCTGGCCGTGGGCGAGCGCGCCAGCGGAGTCCTCCAGGCCATCGCGCGCAACCAGCTCCACACGGTTTGCACGTCCGCCGCCTGCCCCAACAAGGGGGCGTGTTTCGCCGAGGGGACGGCCACCTTCATGATCCTGGGCGACGTCTGCACGCGGGCTTGCCGCTTCTGCAACATCGCCACCGGGCGTCCCGACCTGGAAGACCTGGAGGAGCCGCGGCGGCTCGCTGACGCGGCGGCCAAGATGGGCCTCCGGTTCGTGGTGGTCACGTCCGTGTGCCGGGACGACCTGGCGGATGAGGGGGCAGGCGCGTTCGCCAGCTCCATCAGAGCCTTGCGTGATCAGATTCCGGGAGTCAAGGTCGAGGTGCTGACCCCCGACTTTTCGGGCCGAGAAGATTGTCTGAGGACGGTTCTCAGCGCCGGGCCGCACGTGTTCAACCACAATCTGGAGACGGTGGAGCGGCTGACGCCGCGGGTTCGAACCAAGGCCAAATACAACCGGTCGTTGTCCGTTCTCAGGACGGTACGAGAGATTGAGCCTTCCCTGCCGACCAAGAGCGGGCTGATGGTGGGCCTGGGGGAGACCCGGGAGGAGATGCGCCAGGCATTTCGCGACTTGGCGGGAGTGGGGATCGAGCGGCTCACCATCGGTCAGTACCTCCAACCCACGCGCCTCCACCATCCCGTCGTCCGCTTTTACGATCTCGATGAATTCGCCCAAATGCGCGAGGAGGCCAGGGAGGCGGGTATCGCCGCCGTTCTCTCCGGGCCCCTCGTGAGAAGCTCATACCACGCGGGGGAGTTTGTGGCCTCGGGGCAGGGAGCTGAAAGCGGAAAGCAGAGAAGTGAAGCAAGGGAGTAAGGAAGTAAGGAAGTAAGGAAGCAGCAGCGCGCTCCCCCCTGCCGCTCGGTGCCCGTTTGTTCCCCCCCCCCATCCGCTCTACCCTGTCCCTCCACCTTGCCGGCGGGGGCCGCGGCGTCTACCATGATCAGGGGAGGGCTCCCGTGCCGACCGATGTGCTGATCGTCGAGGATGAGCCGGATACCACGGCGCTCCTTCAAGAGATTCTCGTGCAATATCCCGTGGTGGTGGCTTCCGCCATGACGGCGCGGGCCGGCCTGGAGGCCAACGAGCGGGACCACCCCCACGTCATCCTCCTGGATTTCAAGCTCCCCGACGGTGACGGGCTGACCATGGTGCCTGCGCTGCTTCGGGAAAACCCGTCCGCGCAGATCGTTCTCATGAGCGCCTACAGTACCGTCCAGATGGCCGTTGATGCCTTGCGGGAAGGGGTGCTGGACGTCATCGCCAAGCCCTTCAAGGTTCATCAGCTGGAAATCACGGTTCAGCGGGCCCTCCACGTGGCGGCCCTTCTGGCCCAGTCTCGCGAGAGCAGGGGGGACCTTGAACGGCGCTTTCTTTTTCCCAAGCTCCTGGGACAGTCCCCCGCGTTTCTGGAAGCCGTGCGGTTGTCGAGCCAGGTGGCGGTCACCGATGCCACGGTGCTCATCACGGGCGAGAGCGGCACGGGCAAGGAGCTCTTCGCGCGGGCCATCCACCACAATTCCAAGCGCCATCTCAAGCCCTTTTTCCCCATCAACTGTTCCGCCATCCCCGATACCCTTTTGGAGAGTGAACTTTTTGGCTATAGGAAGGGCTCCTTCACGGGAGCCGATGAGGACCGCCCAGGCATCCTAGAACGTGCCCGGGGGGGTACGGTGTTCCTGGACGAGATCGCCGAAACCTCACCGGCCTTTCAGGCCAAGCTCCTGCGCGTCCTTCAGGACGGCGAGTACCTCCCCCTGGGAGCGGTGGACTTGAAGCGGTGCGACGTGCGGATCCTGGTGGCCACCAACAAGCCGTTGGACCGCTGGGTGGAAGACGGGAAGTTCAGGCACGATCTCTACTACCGCATCAACGGTTTCGAGATCATCCTTCCGCCCCTGTCAGAGCGCAAGGAGGACATCCAGCTTCTGGCGAGGGAATTCCTGCAGGAGTTTGCCCAGAAGTACGACAAGGCCGTCTCGGGGTTCACCCCCGAAGCCCGCCGCGCTCTTATGGACCATGTTTGGAGCGGCAACGTGAGGGAGCTTCGCAACAAGGTGGAAATGGCCTGCATTCTTTGCGCTTCGGACAAGATCGGCCGGAGCGACCTATTCCCTCAGCGGCCCGGGGCGCGGCGGAGCAAGGCGGGGCGAGGGGCGTCCATCGCCCTGCCCGAAGGGGGCCTGGAGTGGGATACCATGGAGGAGGCCCTCCTCACGGAAGCACTCCAGCGCAGTGGCGGGAATCTCTCGAAGGCGTCAAGGCTCCTTGGGTTGAGCCGGCCTAAGTTCAAATACCGCGCCCGAAAATACGGCCTTATCCAGGAGTGATTCTCGCCGCGCTCCTGTGACAAGGATCACGAGGTGGGTGTTGTGAGGTTTCTCCATCCTTTGTGTACAAGACAAAACGTGGGCTAGATGGAGCAAATGGTTCAATATGTAATCAAATGATACACAGCTAATTCTCCTCCCATGGCAGCCGGTTGTCTGAACTCCTTGAAATTGTAGACCTTCATGCGGGGCGCGTGGGGCGTAAGCTATGGCACGCGACTTGCCTACTGATACCACGTACTAAAGGGAGTCAGCGAGGTCGACATAGGAGCCTTCGGGCTCCCTTTGCGTATGCGGTTCACCCATCGAGATACCGGCCAAAGTCCTGTACAATGGTTCCTCCGCTCGGGGCGGCCCTGGCGTCCCGGAGGCGGTTCCCCGAGAGGTTGGACATGACACTGGCTCCGTCACTCCTGCATGTTCCCGAACCCTCCGAATGGGAAATTTGGGCTCCCCATACATGGGCACCGTGGCTTTCCGTCCGTTTCTTCAGGATGGGGCTCTTCTTTTTCGGGGCTTTCTTGCTGGACCGGGCTTGGCGCACCCTGCTGAGACGGATTTTAACCGCGGCGCTGCGGAGGGATCCGGGGACCGAGAGAGACCTCGAACAGCGGCTGGACACCATTGAGGTGGTGGTAAGGCGCATGGGTTCTCTCTCGATTTATCTGGCCGCGTCGCTGATGACGCTGGCCGATTTCGGCGTGCAAGTGGGGCCCCTGCTGGCTGGCCTGGGCATCGTGGGAGTGGCGGTGGGGTTCGGAGCCCAGTATATGATCCGAGACCTCATCAACGGCTTCTTCCTCCTCGCGGAGGACCAATTTCGCGTGGGTGATTCGGTGAAGGTGGGCGACTTTTCGGGCTCCGTGGAGACCATGACCCTCAGAAGCACGCGGCTCCGGGCTTTGGGCGGCGAAGTGATCACCATTCCCAACGGGGAGATCCGATCGGTCACCAACTTTTCGAGGCACTGGTCGAGGGCCGTTCTGGACGTGGGCGTGGCACGCGGTACGGACCTTCACGCCGTGTTCGAAGCCCTTCAGGAGGCGTGCCGCCGGGCGAAGGCCGACGGCGAGGTTGCTGAAGCGTACTTGGAGGACCCCCAAGTGGTGGGTGTCACCGATTTTACCGACTCGGCCACGCGAGTGCGAGTCACGGCCAAGGTGGCTCCGGGCCGCCAGTGGGACGTGGAGCGCGCCCTTCGGCGGGCGGTGAGCGACGTCCTCACCGAGCGGGACGTGCCTCTGCCATCCCTGCGGCAGGAGGTGGCCCTCGACGAAACCAGCCGAGATGCCCTCCTTGGGGCGGGGAGCTAGCGGATGAACGATGCCGTGGTGCTGAATTCGAGCCTCTTCGTGGCCTTGATCGCCGTGGCGGGCGTCCACGCCCTCCTTCCCACCCACTGGCTGTCCTTTGTCCTCGTGGCGAGGGCCCAGCGGTGGCCTCGGACGCGGATGCTCAAGGTGGTCCTCCTGTCGGGCTTGGGCCACGTCACGACCACCACGCTCGTGGGATTGGCCGCGGCTGCCCTGGGCAAAGGCGTGCAGAAGTACGTGGGGAACTTGGACACACCGCTCCCGGCACTCATCCTGGCGGCCTTCGGCCTCTACTACCTGGTCATGGGCTGGCGGCGGGAAGGGCACCGCCACTGCGCGCACGACCACGCCGAAGACCCGATTCAGGCCGACCGGGTGGCCGTAGGCGCCCTGTTCCTCGAAATGACCCTCTCACCTTGCGAGACGCTCATTCCCATCTTCTTCGCGGCGGGGGGGCTTTCCTGGACCACCCTCCTCCTCATGGCGGTGCTCATGAGCGTCGTGACCATCCTGGCCATGGGGATCCTGGCGTTCCTGGGCTACACGGGGTACGAGAAGCTTACGTTCCCCTGGCTGGAGCACAACGAGCGCATGGTCCTGGGGGTCCTGCTCCTGGCCCTGGGCGGCTTCGGTTACTTCTTCCACTGATCCTCACCGGTCGTAGGCTTGGAAGGCCACCACATTGCTCCTGTAGTCGAAGTAGATGGCGAAGGAGTCCAGGATGTTGCGGCCGAGGAGGCCGTAGGTAGTGATGTTGGTGTCCTGGGGAATCTCCATGACCTGGCACGGGGAGAGCTTGAAGCGGGCGGGACCTAGCCAGAGGGTCACGCCGTTGGCCTGTCCCGAAAGGGCCGCCCCGGACAGTCCCGAAGTGTGCTTGGACTGGGCCGCGCGGTTGATATGGACGCCCAGTTCCGCAGCGTACTGGCCCGCGATGAAGGTGGTCCACGCCCCCGTGTCCACGAGAAAGTTCAGCCCTGCCCGCTCCTGGACTTTCACCTCCACGTAAGGTTTGCCGCTGAACCACAGGGACTTCACGGAGAAGGACCCGCCCGGCATGGCTATTTCAGGCTTGGTTCCCGTGGGATAGAGCGTCACCTTGCCTTTGCGGCGGTCGAAGAGGACACCGTGTGCCGAAAAAAGGGACAAGGGAATCAGGCCGCCCGTTTCCTTCCAGAAGTCGTTGTTCTCTTCGATGACCATGGCGGGCACGTTCTTCATGGAGAACCCGCCGATGGACAAGGCCTTGATCAGCACCCAGGAGCTCTTCTGGGCACCCTCGTAGCCGATGCCGAGATAAGAGGCCGCGGAGACGGGCTGGAGGCTCAAGTCCTTCACCACGTCCTTCGTCACGAGCACGGTGTCGGCGCCTGAATCCAGGAGCATGGGCCTCTCTTTGGCTCCGTTGAAGGACACGGGCACGACCACGCGCGAGGAGGTGGTCAACTCGGCCGTGGAGTCCAGGTCCCAACTTCCCCACTGGAGGGTGGACAGGCTTCTCGTCTCGCTCTTCTCCTTCAGCTTGACGGTGACGGGGGTCTCGCCGGCGGGCGTTTCTTGAAAGAGTTCGCCCTCGCCGGCGGCGGTGAAAATCTGTTTGATGGATTCGTACTCGGGCTTGTTCTTGGGGTCCAAGGCCATGGCCTGATCCGCGTGTTTGATGCCCTCGGCCACGCTGGGATTGATTTGAAGTGAATAGCGCAGCAGGACGGCGGGGGGCTCGGGCCACCTCGCCAGGCCTTGGGCCACCAACTGCCGCGCTTCGATTTCTTTTCCCAGGATCATGAGGGTACGGGCGCTCTGCCGGTAGGCGAGGCCCGCCCAGTCCTTGTCAGAGCAGCTGTAGAGGGCGCTCCATGCCTGGATAGCCTGGGGGAACATGCGTGCGGCGTAGGCGCATTCGCCCACGCGGTAGCGCAGGCCCGGCTCGCCGGGGTGCTGCCCCGCCAGCGGCACCGCCAGCCGAAGGGCGTCCATGGGCCGGTCCAGGCCCAGCAGGGCATCCACCCGAAACGCCTGGAAGTCCACGCTGGCCGGGTTGGCCTTGAGGCCAGCCTCCGCTGCCGCCAGGGCCTCCGCGTATTTGTCCTGCGCGAGAAGGGCGCGGACGGGCGCCGAATCGGGCTGCGCCGGTGGCTTGCCCGAGTCTTGTCCCCGGAGGCACCACGAAGATCCCACCAACAATGCCGCCAGGACCCACACACCTCGCTTCATGCCTGTCCTCCTCCCTCGGGGCACTCCTGTTCCGGAACGCATGCAGTCTACCATCGGGCCGGACGGAAGGCCAAAAGCTTGCCGGATCGCCCGTATTCTGATATACTTACCTCTTCCCTGCGACAAGCGGAGTCGTGGGTTCCGGCCGAGGGTTCAGGGGAGAGTGTCTGTCCGTGTAACCGCCGGACCAAGGAGAAGCGAAGTGCGACGAGAGGACCTTCGAAACATCGCCATCATCGCCCACGTGGACCACGGCAAGACCACGCTCGTAGACGCCATGCTGTGGCAGTCGGGTATCTTCCGCGCCAACCAGGCCGTGGCCGAACGGGTCATGGACAGCAACGACCTGGAGCGCGAGAAGGGCATCACCATATTGGCCAAGAACACCTCCGTCACGTTCCAGGGAGTCAAGATCAACATCGTGGACACCCCCGGCCACGCGGATTTTGGAGGTGAGGTGGAGCGGGGCCTCACCATGGTGGACGGCGTGCTCCTTCTCGTGGACGCCGCCGAAGGGCCTCTGCCGCAGAGCCGGTTCGTCTTGAAGAAGGCCCTGGAACGGCATCTTCCGGCCGTGGTCGTCATCAATAAGATCGACCGCTCCGATGCACGCGCGCAGGAGGTCCTGAACGAGGTGTACGACCTCTTCATCGATTTGGACGCCACGGAAGACCAGATCAGTTTTCCCGTGCTCTACACCAACGCCAGGAAAGGCACGGCCACCCTGGACATGGCCACCCCCGGCGAGAACCTCCTGCCGCTCTTTGAAGCCATCCTCTCGACGGTTCCCGCGCCCGAGTATGAGGAAGCCGAGCCTCTCCAGGCCTGGGTCACCAACCTGGACTACAGCGACTACGTGGGCCGCATCGCCCTGTGCCGCGTGGTCCACGGCAGACTCAGGGCCGCCCAGGATGTGGTCCTCCTCCAGGAGGACAAGCAGACCAAGGGCAGGATCACGGCGCTCTATACCTTCCAGGGCATGGACCGGGTTGACGCGGCGGAAGTCCTGCCCGGTGACATCTGCTTCGTGGCCGGATTTCCCGGGGTGGGCATCGGCGACACGCTGACCGATCCCGAGGCGCCCAAAGCGCTCCCGAGAATCAGCGTGGACGAGCCCACGCTCTCCATGATCTTCTCGACCAACGTTGCCCCCTTCGCCGGCCAGGACGGGAAATTCGTCACCTCCAGGCAGATCCGCGAGCGGCTGGAGAAGGAGTCGCAGCGCAACGTGAGCCTGCGGATGGTCTTCCCTTCCACCGGGGACCAGGTGGATGTCATGGGCCGCGGCGAGCTCCAGCTCGCCATCCTCATCGAGACCATGCGCCGCGAGGGCTTCGAACTCGCCGTTTCCCGCCCCAAGATCCTCACCAAACTCGGAGAAGGCGGCCGGGTCATGGAGCCCATGGAGCTGGCTCAGGTGGATTGCCCCGAGGAGTTCGTGGGGGTCGTCACTCAGGCCATGGGGACGCGGCGGGGCCGGATGCTCAAGATGGTGAACCACGGCACGGGGCGGGTGCGCATGGAGTGGCGCGTCCCCAGCCGGGGCCTCATCGGCTTCCGCACGCAGTTCCTCACGGAGACGCGTGGGACGGGCATCATCAACCACCTCTTCGACGGGTACGAGCCTTGGCAGGGTACCATCGCCGGGCGCGTCAATGGCGCGCTCGTGGCGGACCGTCCCGGGCGGGCCACGGCCTACGCCATCGACCACCTCCAGAGCCGCGGCCAGTTTTTCATCGCGCCGCAGACCCCCGTCTACGAAGGCATGGTGGTGGGCGAGCACTGCCGCGAGAACGACCTGGACGTGAACATCGTCAAGGAAAAGCACCTGACGAACATGCGCGCCTCCGGTTCGGACGACGCCGCCAAGCTCGTCCCGCCTCGTGTCATGAGCCTGGAGCAGCAC
>JAKBES010000044.1 GCA_021833665.1 Acidobacteriota bacterium | reverse complement strand
TCGCTATGAGAAGTTCGTCCAGAACTATGAGGCACTTGTCCATCTCGCAGCCGCTATCATCTGCTGGAGAAAAGCGAATGTTATTTAGGGATAAGCCCTTAGGAGAAAGGGGCCCCGAAGGGCCCCGAAAAGAAGATGGAACTAATGAGAGAAGACGGGGTTAATCTTGCGCGCTGGGATGGGGAAAGTTGTTATTGACTCAGACGAAGGGATGGCAAGGATCGCAAGAGGCGTCCCTTCACCGCTCCTCGGCTAGGACCCGCAACCGATCCATGGAGGGAATGCGAAAACGGCGGCGGCCGGCCCGAGCGATGAACCCCTCTTTTGCAAGACGGGCTAAGGCGCGTGAAAGATTTTCGGGGGCGACCCCCAAGGTCCGGGCGAGTTCCACCTGACTCACGGGAAGGGTGGCTACGGTGGAACCGTCACCGTCCCCCGTGGGCAAGGCCAGGCTGAGTAGGGCTTGAGCCGTTCGCGACGCGGCGCCCTGGCTCGTGACCACGCCGAGCCGGTCCACGCATTCGCGGAGCCTGCCGGCTAGGTGTTCCATGAGCACCCGCGAGAAGTCGGGCGTTTCACGCAGAAGGTCCAGGAAGGCCTGCCTTCGAAGGATGAGAACCTTGGACGGAAGAACGGCCTGCACATTCATGGGGAACGGGCCGGCGTCTAGCAGTGGCAAGAAGCCAAAAGATTCTTTGGGCCGCAAAAGGAAAACCGTGATCTCCCGGGCAGGGGGAAGTATTCGGTAGGCCTTCAATAGGCCCTCGGCAACGATGCAAAAACGCCCTTCGTTCTCACCTTCCCGGCACAGAATTCTCCCCGCTGCTATCTCCTGAAGCTCCATGAGGCGGGAAAGCTTCGCCAGGGCTTCATCCGGCATCTTTCCAAAGGGCGTGGCCCGGAGAAGTACGAGCCGTTCCTCACTAGTTCCTGGCGGCATCGGCCTCTCCTTCTTTCAAGCGAAAAGCCTCATCCGAATGGGCCCTTCCAGTAGCGCGCGCTCCATGCAAGCTTGCTCGGAGCGGGACCAGCCGCCCCTGAGATAGACATGCGCCACCGCTCAGTTGGAGAGAATCGTGCCCGCGCCGCAGACGACGAGCCCCACGCTCATGAGCGCCCAGCCCGGGAGGGATCCGTACTCCACCAGTACCATGCCCAGGGGCAGGGCTACGAGAGATTCAAGGCCGCGAGACAGGATGCAAGCAAGGGTGATGCCCGGGAAAATGGCTGCAGAAGAGGCAGGCCAGTTCCCCTTGACGCCGGGGCACGGCACTTTGGCGATACGGACTCCAGACACGCTCAGGCGCTGGCGAGGGAGGCGAACCCCTTCTGACCCGCCGGTGTGGCGCAGTTTGGCGCACTTGCCGCACCCCAGAACTACCGCGGGCACGTCCGGCCGCCGTCCCAACAAATTGGAAAACTCCTCGTCAGGCTTTGAAACGGTGATGACGCTCATGGCACATCCCCTCCCCGAGGCGATCGCTTCGAATCAAATAGGCCGATCGCTCTAAAACTCCCCCTTACTAGCCCTTGCCGCCCTGGGCCTAAGCGGTTTCGACCTTAGAACAAGACGTTGAATAGGTAGCCCACCACCATTATGCCGAGCGCAACGACGCCAAAGTACACGGCGATAAGCTTGGGCTTGAGCACCTTTCTCAGGATCACCGCCTCGGGCAGGCTCAGGCCGATGACGGCCATCATGAAGGCGAGCACCGTGCCGAGGGCGGCTCCCTTCTCCATGAGGGCTTGGACGACCGGAATGATGCCCGCGGCGTTGGAGTACATGGGCACCCCCACGAGGACCGCGGCGGGCACGGCCCACCAGGCGCTCTTGCCCATGAACTGGGCCATGGCGTTCACGGGCACGTAGCCGTGGATGCCCGCTCCGATGGCGATGCCCACAAGCACGTAGGGCCAGACTCGGCCCACGATGTCGCGAACGGCCTGGAGACCCGCCTGGATACGCTCCTTCCAGCTTAAGTGTTCCTCTCCGTCCATGCCCGATCCGGCGGCGGTCTGGTAAACCCACTCCTCCACCCAGCCTTCCAGCTTGAGCTTCCCGATGACGAAGCCCGCGAAAATGGCGATGGCCAGGCCCGTGCCCGCGTAGATGGCGGCCACCTTCCACCCGAAGAGGCCGAAGAGGAGAACGAGGGCCACCTCGTTGACCATGGGCGACGCCACGAGAAAGGATAGGGTCACGCCCAGCGGTACGCCTGCCGTGACGAAGCCGATGAAGAGGGGAACCGCGGAGCATGAACAGAAGGGCGTGGGCACGCCCAGGATCGCGGCGAGCACGTTGCCCACCGATTCCCGCTTGCCCGCGAGCATGCGCCGCGTTCGCTCGGCCGTGAAAAAGCTCCGCAGGATGCCCACGCCAAAGACCACGAGGAGCAGGAGCATGAGGACCTTGGGCGATTCGAAGATGAAAAATTGCACCGCCATGCCCAGACGCGAATCCGCAGCCATGCCCGCCAGATCGAAGGTGATCCATTTAGACGCGGGCTCCAAGATCCAGTACACGGCGATCCAGAGGGCCAGTACCGGGATCCCCATGAGGAGGAAACGCCCCAGGCCGCTATTTCGGTGAGGCATGGCGGCTTGAGTGGTTTCGCCGCCTGACCCGGCTGACAGTGCCCCGGGCACGTCTTGAGCTTTCATGATGTTTCCTTTCTCACTGGCCATGGGGATTGTCGCAGCGCGCCTTGGCGGCATCGGGCCGCTCGCCCGTCACGGCGTAGGGAAACGCCGGAAGGACGTCTACCTCATAAAGGGATTCAGGGGCCGAGGCGAACAGCCGGTGAATAAACTCCATTTGAAGGGCCTGTAAACGGCCTATGAGGGGCCTGTCGCATCCCCCGGCTCTCAGCGCTTTTTCCATGGCGGGTATCTCCGCCGGCTTGACACCCGGTTTCAGGCGCACGCGTACCGCCCGGCCCGTGGATTTGCGCAGGAGGAACCACTCGTCACCGAGGGTCTTGTCAATCACCAACGTGCCATAGATCGTCCTTGCCCCGGTCAGATAAGCCGCCGCGTCGGAGTAGCAGGGCGAGGCGTTCGTCGCCGCCGCCACGTCGGTGCGGTCCACAACCCCACCGGGAAAGAGGGCCTTCAGACCGAGGGTGATACCTTCCGCCGAAGCCACGAGACCGTCGCAGGGATGGCCGTGGAAGCGGATCAAGTCGCCCAAGGTCACCGTTTGCGGTGTCTTCGACATGGGGCCGAGGCTGGACTCCGTGTCCAGCACCCGAACCAAAACGCGTTCCATGTCCGCTTTCGGTACGGGATCATAAGCCTGCCGGCCGTCCGCTGCCCGCCAAGCCCCGCCCGCGATCGCTAGCCCCGCCATCGCGCACAGCCCCGCAACGGCAGCCCGCCTGGCTGTTTTCTTTTTGCTTTTCACTTTTCACTTCTCACTTTTCACTTTTCCCGTTCGCCGCCTCGGCGATATAACCCTTCACGATGCCTACCGTGGGCAACTTTCCCTGGAGGACCACCTTGCCGTTGATGATGAGTCCGGGCGTCATGAGGATGCCCGCCTTGGCGATGTCCTGGTAGTCGGTGATCTTCATCACCGTGGCGTCCGCTTGAAGCTCTTCCAGCGCCTGTTTGACTCTGCTTTCCAATTCGATGCAGTTCCGGCAGCCCGGCCCCGCGACTTTGATGTCCAACATGTCAGCCTCCTGAATGCTTTCTATGCAGTCATTCACCTAAGTGCAACAGCGGCGCGGCGATGACGTAGCCGCCCACGAGGATGATCAAGGCGCCCGCGGCCCGCCTGAGCCAGAGGTTGGCGTGCGCCCAGCCCTTGTTGTTTAGAAGCCCCTTCATGGCCCCCATAGAAATCCCGCCCACCAGGACGAGGGTGCAGTGGCCCAGGGCGTACGTCAGCAAGAGCCCCCCGCCGTAGAGCACGCTCCCCTTCTGGGCGATGAACGTGAGCAGCACGGCCAGGATGGGCACCGCGCACGGCGTGGAGATGACGCCGAAGAGGAGGCCGAGAATGAAGGCTCCCAGCGCACCTCGGGTGGAAGGCGTAAAAGGCAGGGAGAAGCCCAGGCGCAAGGGGAGCCAGCCCAGCATGTGCAGCCCCATGAAGAGGCACACGGCTCCGATGAGGTAGGGCCAGAAGCGGCCTTGAACGCCGAAGAACCGACCCATGAGTGCCGCGGCCAGCCCCAGGACCAGGAACGTGACGCTCAAGCCCAGGACCATGCACACGCTGTACAGGAGGGACTTCCTCCAGGACACGGCCTCTTGGTTGCCGGCCACGAAGGACAGCACCAGCGGGATGCTCACGAGCACACACGGGTTGCTCGCCGTGAGCAGGCCGCCCAGAAAGGCTCCCGCGAAGGCCAGCCAAGGCGCCGCTTCGATCCAGTGGCCGAAGTTTCCCAGAAACGCTTCCATCAGGGGGCAGCCTTCACGCCCATCTTGGCGAAAATCTTCTCGACCTCATCGAAGGGGAGATACCCCACGTGGCGCTCGACTTCCTTGCCGTCGGCCGCGAAAAAAACCTGCGTGGGAATCATCATGACCTTGTACTTTTCCGCCGCCTCGGGGTGCTCGTCCAGGTCAATGAACTCGATGGCGGCCTTCCCCTTGTAGCTTTGTTCGGCCTTTTGCAGCACGGCCACCATCTTCTTGCAGGGGATGCACCACGTTTTGCCTACGTCTACCATGCGCGGGAGCTTTGCCGCCTGTGTTGCCGCGGGGGCGGCCGCGGGTTTGACCGCGGCGGACGCCTTGGGAGGCTGCTGGGCAGACGTGGGTAGCGATAGCAGGCCGGCGGTCACGAAAAGGGCCGCCAAGACGGCGCTTCGCCGGATTCCTCGGAAAGAGTGCGGGGTATTCATGCGGCACGGCCTCCTTTGCGCGATGTCCGCGCGGGTCTGGCATGTTCCTTGGCGAGTTTCGCTTCCGCGGCGCAGGCTAGGCCCGCCGCGGCCAAGATGCCGGTGGTCAGGGGATGGGCGACCCGGTAGAACACCATGGTACCCTCGCGTTCGTCTTCGATGATCCCGTGGCCCCTGAGGATGGCCAGGTGTCGCGAGAGGGTCGGCTGTGGAACGCCCACTTCATCAAGCATCCTGCACACGCACTCGCGCTCGCGGCGCATGAGCAGGCAGAGGATCTTCAGCCGGACGGGGTGGCCGAGATCCCGGAAGAGGTTGGCTTCCGCCTTGAGGGATTTATCCATGCGGGCCTCCAGATATCTGAATATACGGATACTCATGGGCACTGTCAATCTCCCGCCCGCCGAACGCCTGGAGGCCCGCCGGGATCGTCAGACCTTCACGGCCCTGACCTTGACGCTTACCACGCTGTCGGCCGCGGCGGCCACGTCCTCGGCAGCGAGTCCATCGGCGAGAGCGGCAATCTCCGATGCGTCGGGGTTACTGGATCCGATGGGATAGGAGCTCTGGGAGATGACTTCAACGCTCTTGAACCCGGCTTCCCTCATGGCGCCCAAATAGTCCTCGCGGAGCATGGCTCCGGCGACGCAGCCGGCGTAAGCCTCGACGGATTGTCTGACGCTTTCAGGGAGCGGCCGCGCCAGCACCAGGTCGGAGACCATGAGACGGCCGCCGGGCTTGAGGACGCGCAAGGCCTCGCGAAAGACCTGGGGCTTGTCCGTGGAGAGGTTGATGACGCAGTTCGAAATGACCATGTCGGCAACATGGTCGGCCACGGGGAGGTGCTCAATCTCGCCGAGGCGGAACTCCACATTTGCGGTCCCGGCCTTGCGGGCGTTTGTCCGGGCGCGCTCGATCATGTCGGGCGTCATGTCCACTCCGATGACCCTGCCCGCCGGCCCCACGCGGGGCGCCGCGATGAAGCAGTCGAAGCCGGCACCGGAACCCAGGTCCACGACCACGTCGCCTTTCTTCAGCTCGGCGAAGGCGAGCGGATTGCCGCAGCCGAGTCCGAGGTTGGCTCCCTCCGGGACGGCCGCCATCTCTTCCGTGGTGTACCCGATGATCTTTCCGACTGCCTCCACGTCCGCCATGCCGCAACAGTTCGTGGCCGCCACCGCCGGACTGGCGCAGCACCCGCGCTGCTCGCGCGCCGCCGCGGCGTAGTGTTCCCTCACCGATTTCTTGATCGCGTCGTCGTCCATGGAACCCTCCGGAGATCGTGATTAGGGGACTAGGTGACTAGGAGACTGGGTAACGGGGTAACCTGGTGACCGGGTGATGGGGGCGCGTGCGCGCCGCCGAAGGAATATCCGGATTCCCTCCCCCGCTCTCCCGATCATCTCATTTCGCCCTTTCCTCCAAGCCTAACTCCCGCCGCACCAGCGGCACGATCCTCTCGCGAATAAGGTCGCGGACCTCTCGGAACTGGTCCAGAACCTCGTCGTTCGTCCCGGTAGATCCCGCCGGGTCCGGAAACGACTCGTGGACCCGTTTTGCCGCCCCCGGGAAGGCGGGGCAGGATTCCCGCGCCGAGTCGCAGACCGTGACCAGGAGGTCGAAGGGCTGGCCCAGGAACCCGGACAGGGACTTGCTTCTGTGCGAGGAGATGTCCACCCCTGCCTCCGCCATAACTGCACTCGCCGCGGGATGGACCGCGGAGGGTTCCGTGCCGGCCGAAAAGACCTCCACATCATCGCCCAGGTCGCAGCGTACCCACCCTTCGGCCATCTGAGACCGGCATGAATTGCCCGTGCAGAGGATCAGCACCCGCTTCTTGCCGCTCATGACGCCACCGCCTCCGCCCCGGCGAAATATCGCAGCCGGAAGTACAGGGCCACGTTCACGAGTCCGATGAGTGCGGGTACTTCCACCAGCGGACCGATCACCGCGGCGAAGGCTTCCCCTGAATTGATGCCGAAGACGGCCACGGCCACCGCGATGGCGAGCTCGAAGTTGTTGCTGGCGGCCGTGAAGGAGAGGGTCGCCGTCTGGGCGTAGGTGGCCCCGGCCTTCTTGCCCATCCAGAAGCTCACGAGAAACATGACCACGAAGTAGATCAGGAGGGGGATGGCGATGCGCACCACATCCAGGGGGATCTGCACGATCAGGTGGCCCTTGAGGCTGAACATGACCACGATGGTGAAGAGCAGGGCTACCAGGGTGATGGGACTGATGACGGGGATGAAGCGGGCGTGGTACCAGGCCTTGCCTTTGGCCTTCACGAGGACAAAACGGGTGATCATCCCGGCCAGGAAGGGAATGCCCAGGTAGATGAAGACGCTCTGGGCGATCTGGCCGATGCTCACGTGCACGGCCATGCCCCTGAGACCCACCAGCGGCGGGAGCAGAGTTATGAAAACCCACGCGTAGAGGCTGTAGAAGAGGACCTGGAAAACGCTGTTGAAGGCCACCAGGCCTGCGCAGTACTCCGTGTCGCCCTGGGCCAGCTCGTTCCACACGATGACCATCGCGATGCAGCGTGCAAGCCCGATCATGATGAGACCCACCATGTATTCCGGGTAGCCTCGCAGGAATACCACGGCAAGCAGGAACATGAGAATGGGTCCCACAACCCAGTTTTGTGCCAGCGAAAGCCCCAGAACCTTCCCGTTTCGGAATACGTCCCCCAATTCCTCGTATCGGACCTTGGCCAGGGGCGGATACATCATGAGGATCAATCCAATGGCTATGGGGAGGTTGGTCGTTCCCACCTGAAACCGATGGATGAACCCTTCCACGCCGGGCACGAGGTATCCCAGGCCGACTCCCATGCCCATGGCGGCGAAGATCCAGAACGTGAGGTAGCGGTCAAGAAAGGACAGCCTGCGTACGATTCCAGTCGTCATACGGCCACTCCTTTGTCTGCCTTTCGCGGCGGGCAACAGGAAGGCAGGGACCGAACCTTCTCGCTCTCGGCTTTCTGAAGATCCTTGGCCACCTTGGGGTCCGTCCCGGCGCAGGCTCGAACCACGGCGAGCAGCCTCCTGGACTCGGCGGCCGCCGGCTTCCCCAGCCGGTAAAAAGTCCACTTGCCCCGGCGCTCGTCCGATACGAGACCCGCGCCGCCCAGGATCGACAGGTGCTTGCTCACGGTGGACTGGGAGAGACGGAGTGCCTGCACGATCTGGCACACGCACAGGGGGCCCGGCTCCAGCATCTTCAGAATCCTCAGGCGCGTCTCGTCGGCGGCCGCCTTCAAGGCTTTCTCCAGGTCCTTCAGCATTCGCCCCTCCTCTGTCATATCGTCGTATGACGATGTGACGATACAACCAGCAGGAGGAAAAGTCAAGGCCTCCACATCGACCGCCGCGCCCTGGCCTTTCGGGTGCTCCTCCGCTACAGTTGAGGAGGAGGGGGCCCTCTTGAACGGCACGCCGCACCACGCCAGAAACACCGCGTTCCTCGGGTTCGTGGAAGCCTTCTGGGGCCTGGGCATGAACCTGCTCTCCATGGGCACCGTTCTGCCCGTCTTTCTTCAGGAACGGGGCGCCTCCAACGCCGTCATCGCCTTTCTCCCCGCCCTGAGCGCCCTCGGCGCGGGGGTATTCCAGGCGTTCACGGGAATCTTGGCCGGGCACCGGGGGACCCTGCGGCCGCTCGTCCTGTGGCTTCACGTGGGCGCCCCCCTTCCCCTGTTTTTGACGGGGTTCTGTCTCCTGTCGGGCAAGCTTCCGGCCGTTCCCACGGTCCTCGTCCTGTGGGGCTGCTTCTACGCGGCCATCGGACTCCTGTACCCGGTTTGGATGGACTACATGGCCAAAATCCTGGATCCCTCCAAACGAGGCAGGGCCCTGGGGATCGTGTTCCTGACCCAGACGGGCAGCGGTGTCGCGGGGGCGACGGCGGCGGCCGCCCTTCTGGAAGGAGGGACCAGCGACGGCCGGTACGCCATCCTGTTCTTCGTGGCCGCGGCGGCCATGTCAGGTGGCTCCTTCTTCTTCCTCGGCACGCGCGAGCGCACCACCTCGGAAGGGGCCGCCCCCTCCGTGGGCCAGCACTTTCGTGATCTTGTCGGCCTGTGGCGCCGCCGCGGATGGTTGAGGGCGTATATCACGGCACGGTGGTTGGTCCGGGGGACCTATCCGCTCCTCGTCCACTTCTACGCCGTCTATGCCGTGGCCGAGAGGGGAGTGAGCCCGGCAACGGCTGCCCTCTTCGGCACCGCAGCCCTCGCGTGCCAGGCCTTGGCCGGCTTGGCCGCGGGGGCTTTGGGTGACCGGGTGGGCCACAAGACATCCATCCTGCTTGGCCAAGGGGCCCTCGTGGCCGCTTGCCTTCTGGCCGTGGCGCCGGTTCCCGTCTGGTCCTTGTTCATCGTGGCGGGGCTCGGCGGCATCTTTTTGGCCACGGAGTACACCAGCCAAGCGGCTTGGGTCATGGACCTGGCCGCCCCTGGAGAGCGGCAGTCCATCCTGGCCCTCACAGGCTTCCTCCTGACGCCGGCCTCCGTGATCACCCCTCTGCTCGGAGGCTGGGTCATGGACCGCACGGGATTTAGAGTGGTGGCCGGAGCCGTGGCGGTGATCGTAACGGCGGCCATGGTCCTGGCCGCTTTCACCGTTCCGGCGGGGCGGAAAGATCGTTAGGGCGTGAGGAAGTCAGAAGGTTAAGAGGTAGGCAGGTCAGTCGGTGAGTAGGTGAGTAGGGCAAAAGGTTAGAAGGTTGGAAGGGTGGGAAGTCAGGCTTACAGGACTTGCCTGCGAGGGCAGCCCCGCCCTTGACAGGCATTTCATGCTTCCCGTGCGCCTCTCCTTCTCACGTTTGCTTTCCGCGTTTTGGTCCTCCCGCCTCGCCACCCCGACGCACAACGGGCGAGGGATCGCTCCCTCGCCCGTCTGTGCTTCAACAGAGAGATTCGAGGCTACCGCCGCGGAGGCCTGCGGTCCCGGTCGCCGCCGGGACGGTGGCCCCGGTCGCGATCGCGGTCGCCGTCGCGGCGAGGCGGCCGGTCGGAGCCTTCCCTGGGAGGACGCTCGACGTAACCCTCGGGTTTGGGCAGAAGGACCTTGCGGCTCAGGCGCAGCTTGCCGCCGCGCTCGAATTCCAGGAGCTTGACCTCCAGCTCGTCGCCCACTTTGACCACGTCGTCCACGTTCTCCACGCGCTTCCAGTCGAGCTCGGACACGTGCAGGAGGCCGTCCTGGCCGGGCAGGATCTCGACGAAGGCCCCGTAGGGCTCGACCCGCTTCACGACGCCCTTGTAGATGCGGCCCGCCTCGGGCTCCTCCATTTGAGCGCGGATCATGGCCAGGGCCTTTTCGGCGGCGGCCGAGTCGCAGGAGGCCACCTGAACGGTGCCGTCCTCCTCGATGTTGATGTCCACTCCCGTGGCTTCCTGGATGGCGCGGACGTTCTTTCCGCCGGGGCCGATGAGTTCCCCGATGCGGCTCTTGGCGATCTGGATGGCGTAAATGCGCGGGGCCAGAGGGGAAATGTCGGCGCGGGGAGAAGGCAGGATCTGCGCCATGCAGCCCAAAAGGTGCATGCGGCCCTTGTTGGCCTGCGCCAGGGCCTCCCGCATGATGTCAAAGGAGATGCCGTCCACCTTGATGTCCATCTGGAGGGCGGTGATGCCCTTTTCCGTTCCCGCCACCTTGAAGTCCATGTCACCGTAGTGATCTTCGAGGCCGGCGATGTCGCTCAAGATGGCGTAGCGGTCCCCTTCCATGATGAGGCCCATGGCCACGCCGGCCACGGGGGCTTTGATGGGAACGCCCGCGTCCTGGAGGGCCAGCGTCGCGCCGCAGATGGTGGCCTGGGAGGAGGAACCGTTGGACTCCATGATGTCGGAGACCACCCGGATGGCGTAGGGGAAGGTGACCGCGTCGGGAAGGACGGGCACGATGGCCTTTTCGGCCAGGGCGCCGTGGCCGATCTCGCGCCGGCCCGGACCCCGGATGAACTTCACCTCACCCACGCTGAAGGGCGGGAAGTTGTAGTGGAGCATGAACCGCTTTTCGGTGCCCTCGAGGAGCCCGGAGAGGCGCTGGATGTCGGAGGAGGTGCCGAGGGTGCAGTTGGCAAGAGCCATGGTCTCGCCGCGGGCAAAGAGGGCCGACCCGTGCGTGCGGGGCAGGACGCCCACTTCGCCCCAGACGGGGCGGATCTCGTCGAAGAGGCGGCCGTCCACCCGGCGCCCGTCGCGCAGGAGGGAGGTTCGGAAGGTCTTCACGAGGATGTCGTGGTAGAGATGGCCCGCTTCGGCGCGGCGCTCGGCCTGATCCTCGGGATAGGTGGCGAGGAGGTCGTCCTTCACCTTGTCCAGAGCGTCGTACATGGCGAGCTTGCCCTTGGTGGCCATGGCCTCGCGCAGGGGCCCGGCGATCTTGGCCTCCACCTCGGCCGCGTGGGCCGCGTCGTGAACCGGCACGGGGGGCATCTCTTTCTTGATCCCCATACGGGCGGCTAGGTCCTCGGCGGCGGCGCAGATCTTCTTGATCTGGTCGTGGGCGAGCTGGAGGGCCTGGATCATCTCCTCCTCGGAGAGCTCCTGCGCTCCCGCCTCGACCATGCAGATGGCTTCCTTGGTGCCGGCCACCACGAGGTTGATGCGGCTCTGGTCCATGATCTTCATGGAGGGGTTCACCACGAACTCCCCGCCGATGTGCCCGATGCGCACGGCGCCCACGGCCCGCGGGAAGGGGATGGGCGAGCAGTAGAGGGCGAAGGCCGCGCCGTTGATGGCCATGACGTCGGGGGCGTTTTCAAAGTCCGTGCTCAGGACCATGGCCACGACCTGGGTCTCTTTGTGGTGGCCTTCGGGGAAGAGGGGCCTCATGGGCCGGTCGATCATGCGGCACACCAGGACCTCCGGGTCCGTGGGCTTGCCCTCGCGCTTGAAGAAGCCGCCGGGGAATCGTCCCGCGGCGTAGGTGTACTCCCGGTAATCCACCGTGAAGGGCAGGAAATCCAGCCCTTCGCGGCCGTTCTTGTCCATCTGGGCGGTCACCAGGACCACCGAGTCGCCGTACCGGACCCACATGGCGCCATGGGCCTGCTTGGCCACCTTGCCCGTGGAGATCCGCAAGGGCCTGCCACCGAGTTCGATCTCTACCGATTCTTCCCGGTACATCTCATTCACGACGTTCACCTCGATCACATTCCAACATAGAGCTCACGCCCCGCCCCTCGTGGGCGCGGCGGGCCATTCGGCGGGTTGAGGGACGAGCTACTTGCGCAGGCCGAGGCGGCCGATCAGCTCGCGGTACCCCTCGATGTTTTGGCCTTTCAGGTAGTTCAGCAGGCGACGGCGCTGGCCTACCAGCATCAAGAGGCCCCGCCGTGTGCTGAAATCCTTGCGGTGAGATTTCAAGTGGTCGGTGAGGTGGTTGATGCGTTCCGAAAGAAGGGCGATCTGCACCTCAGGCGAGCCCGTGTCCGTCGCGTGCTTGCGATACTGCTCGATGAGGGCGTTCTTGGCTTGGGTCTCCATATGCCGCGTTCTCCTATCCATCTCAAAGATAAGAGCATAGCACACGCCCGGGCCCACTGTAAAGCCCCCGGGGACATCTCAACGGCCCGGCCGGATGGAAGAAGGAGGGGCCTGCGAAGGTTTCAATTAGGAAGGTTGCGGCGCGGCCTTGCGCGGGACCTTCCCTTTTGGATATGCTTGAATGTGAACGGGATGGCCGAGGGATGATTCGAGTGCCCAAGGCCCCCTTTGGCGGGGGGGTTCGGTTGGCTTTTACTCCGAGCCGGGAGCAAGGCCAACCCGCCGAGCCCGTCCAAACGTGCCGGCGGTTACCCTCAGGCCCGCAAGGAGACGATCATGGTGTCATCCACTGACCAGGACCTCGAACGCAAGCTGAAGGAGAAGCCGGTCCTTCCCGTGCTACCCCTCCGCAACACCCTGCTCTTCCCCGATATGATCATCCCCCTCGCGGTGGGGCGCGAGCGCTCACTGAAAGCCGTGGAAGAAGCCACGAGGGGCGACGGATACCTCCTCATTCTGGGGCAGAAGGACGGCGACCTGGAGGATCCGGGCACGGAGGACCTCTTCCGCGTCGGAGTCATCGCCAAGATCCTCCGCCTCATGCGCGTGGCCCAGAACAATCTATCGGTCATCGTCCACGGCCTCGGCCGCGTGCGGGTGGAGGAGTTCACCTCGCAGGATCCGTGCTTCGAGGCCAGAGTCTCTTTTGTTGAAACCGCCACGGGCGACCCGGTGGAGGTGGAGGCCCTCCAGAAGAACATCCTGGCGCAGTACGAGAAGCTGGCGGGGCTCTCGCCCGCCGTCCCCCAGGAGATGCTGGCCCCCCTCCAAAGGTACGACGACCCCAACCGCATCGTGGACACGGTCGCCTTTAACCTGACCATGCCCATCGCGGAGAAGCAGGCCATCCTCGAGGAGACGGACACCATCCGCCGCCTCAAGATGCTCACCGCCATTCTGGCCCGCGAAATCCAGGTTCTCGAACTCGGGTCCAAGATCCAGTCCGAGGTCGTGGACAAGATGAACAAGGCCCAGCGGGAGTACTTCCTGAAGGAGCAGATGAAGGCCATCCAGAAGGAGCTGGGCGAAGGCGACGACCGGACCCGCGAGATTGATGAGCTCAAGGCCAGGGCGGCCAAGGCCAATATGCCCAAGGAAGCGGAGGACGTGACCCTCAAGGAGATCGAGCGGCTGGCCATGATGCACCCCTCGGCGGCGGAGTACACGGTGTCCCGAACCTATATCGACTGGCTCCTGGAACTGCCCTGGAGCAAGTCCACGAGCGACCGGCTGGACATCAAACGGGCCCAGCGGTTTCTGGACGAAGACCACTACGGCCTGACCAAAGTGAAGGACCGCATCGTGGAGTACCTGGCCGTCCAGCAGCTCAAGCGGGACCTGAAGGGGCCCATCCTCTGCCTGGTTGGCCCTCCCGGCGTAGGCAAGACGAGTCTGGGGCGCTCCATAGCCCGGTCCCTTGGACGCAAGTTCGTCCGCATGAGCCTGGGAGGCATCCGGGACGAGGCCGAAATCCGAGGCCACCGCCGAACCTACGTGGGGGCGCTGCCGGGCCGAATCGTCCAGGGCATGCGCAAGTCGGGCAGCCACAACCCCGTCTTCATGCTGGATGAGCTGGACAAGGTGGGCATGGACTTCCGCGGTGATCCCACCTCCGCCCTCCTGGAAGTGCTGGATCCCGAGCAGAACTTCAGCTTCTCTGACCATTACCTCGAGGTGCCCTTCGATCTGAGCAAGACCATGTTCATCGCCACGGCCAACATCCTGGACACCATCCCCCAGCCCCTCCTGGACCGGATGGAGATCTTGAGACTGCCGGGCTACACGGAGGAGGAAAAGCTCCACATCGCCACCGAGCACCTCCTCCCCAGGGTCCTGAGCAACCACGGCCTGACCAAGGGGCAGGTGCGCTTTACCGACGAGGCCCTGAACGTGATCATCGGCGAATACACCCGCGAGGCCGGCGTGCGGAACCTTGAGCGCGAAATGGCGGCCGTGTGCCGCAAAATAGCCAAGGCGAGGGTGAGCGGCGAGAAGAAGCGCGTCACCCTGACGCCCGACCTGGTGCGCAGCTATCTGGGCCCCCGGCAGGTCTTCCTGGACAGCCGCGAGCGCATCGACCGCCCCGGGGTGGCCACGGGCCTGGCCTGGACGCCCGTGGGCGGCGACATCCTCTTCATCGAAAGCACGTCCATGCGGGGCAGGGGCGGCCTTTCGCTCACGGGCCAGCTGGGCGACGTCATGAAGGAGTCGGCCCAGGCTTCCCTCTCGTGGATCCGCACCCACGCCGCCGGCCTGGGTATCAAGCCAGAGGCGTTCAGCAAATACGACCTCCACGTCCACGTCCCTCAGGGAGCCATTCCCAAGGACGGCCCCTCGGCCGGGGTGGCCCTCACCACGGCCATGGTCTCGCTGCTCACGGGGCGGCTGGTGCGCGACGACGTGGCCATGACCGGCGAAATTACCCTCACGGGCAAGGTCCTTCCCGTGGGAGGGGTCAAAGAGAAGGTCCTGGCAGCCAAACGGGCCGGCATGACGGAAGTCATCCTCCCGGACCGCAACCGGGGCGATCTGGAGGATCTCACGGAAGCCGCCCGAAAATCACTGAAGTTCCATTTCGTGACCGAGATCCCGCAGGCCCTGGAGATCGCCTTGAAGGCAAAGCCCCAGCCCCGGCCCAAGCGCGCGAGAACCAGCGCCAAGGGCGGCCCGAAAAGGAAGGCGCCTCCGCGGCGCGGGAGCCGCTGAGCCCCCAAGGTCCAGGCGAGCAGAGAAGAGTCTCCGCGGGAGGCTGGGCGTCTGGCGGCGCCCAGCCTCTTGTAGTATGTTGAGACGCTAAGGAACCCTTATCATGGGAGAGGGGCACCGGCAAAGGCACTATCTGCTCATCGTGCTCTTCGGAGCGGGGGTGGCGGCCCTGGCCGCCCACACCGGCTTCGAGGGGCGAGATCTCTGGGCGGCACCCGTCGTCCTCGCCCTCTTCTTCTTGGCTTACGGATACGACGTTCGATTGCCCGGGTCCACCTCGCGCATGAGCGTGGATTACGCCATCGCCCTGCCCGCCGTGATCCTCTTCCAGAATCCGCTCATCTCGGGGCTCCTGGCAGGGTTGGGCCTGCTCCTGAACCGGGCCTACACCCGGGGCCTGAGGGGCGTGAAGCTGGTGAACGTGTTCGACACCCTCAACACGGCGCTATCCTTCACCCTAGCCGGCCACCTCCTGCTGGCTATGTCGGCTGGGCTCCCGCCCGATTCCCCGCTCTGGTTCCTCGGCCTGGGCCTCGGCATGGTGGCCTTCGCCCTCATCAACCTGACGGGGTACCTCCTGGACCGCATCTCCGTCGGAACGCCGGTCACTCCCGCGTTTCTGGGGCGCTACCTGCTTCAGATGGCGGTCTGGCTGCCACTCTCCCTTCCGTTCATGACCCTCGTCGTCTTCGAGATCCTCCACCGCAACATGATCCAGCTTGCGTTGGCCAGCATTCCCCTCCTGGTCATCGTCTGGGCCCTCCACCTCAACGCCGACATGGAGGAGAAAAACCTCGCCCTCATTCACGCCGGCGGGCGCCAGGAGTTCCTTCAGCAGCTCACCATGACCGCCTCGGGCTCCTTGGAGCAGGGAACCTTTCTGAGCGACCTCCTTCGGGGCCTGAAGGAGTTCGTGCCGTGGAACCGGGAGCTCCTCCTGGTCCTTCCAGCTCTTCATGTGGAGGAGCCATTCCTCCATAGCCTGGGGGACCTGCCAGAGGATCCCCACGGCGTGAAGGAAACCCTCATGGATCTCCTGGAGGAAGCTGCTCTGCGGCAGCCCAGGATCACGTCGGAACCCCGCCTCAAACCTCTTCTGGACCCGGAGGCGAGGCATCAGCTCATCCTCGCCCTGGCCACCTCAGAGGTGGCCTTCGGCATCCTCGTGGTCGAGCGAAACGACCCCGAGCCTTTTCTGGACAGCGACGTGAAGTTCCTGGAGATGGCCCTCACGCAGATCGCCAGCCACGTGCAGGATGAGATCCTCAAGCAGCAGCTCCTGGCCACCAACAGGAAGCTCATGCATCAGACCGACTACCTCTCCCAGATCCTCCAGATTTCCAACCTGCTCAGGGTGCACCTGGACATCGAGGGCATCTTGCAGAAGGTGGCTCTGGGCATCAGGGAAGGGATCGGCTTCCAGACCGTCCTCATCAGCCTTTACCACGAGCAGGAGGGCCGTTTCGAGCGCATCGCCCAGGCGGGCGAGGACGAACGCTGGGAGGAGATTCGGGCCGTGCACCCTCCCGCCGCGGACATCCTCGATTACATCAAGGACGCCTACCGCGTGGGCGGGTGCTACCTCATTCGGCACACGGACGTCCAGCCTCGTCCCTACGACATTCTTCCTCAGAACCCCCGGCCGGCGAAGGACCTGGACGACTGGGACCCCATGGACATGCTGCTCGTGCCTCTCGTGGATAAGGACGACCGCCTCCTGGGCATCATCTCCGTGGACGAACCCATGGACGGCAAGGTACCCTCCATGGAGACCCTCCGTGCCTTGGAGATCCTGGCCAACCAGACGGTCCACGCCCTGGAAACGGCCCAGGTGCACGCCCAGATCAAGCGGCAAGCCGTCATCGATGGCCTTACGGGGCTCTATAACCACGGCTATTTCCAGGAAGCCCTCGCGGCGGGGGCGCGGAAACACGCCGAATCTCACCAACCCTACGCCGTCCTCATGATGGACCTGGACAACTTCAAGAACGTCAACGACACCCACGGCCACCTCGCGGGGGACGCCATGCTCCGGGCCGTGGCCGAGGCCCTCGCGGCCTCCATCCGGAAGGAAGACATCGCCGCGCGATACGGCGGCGAGGAGTTCGCCGTGTTTCTGCCAAGGAGGACGGGCGACCAAGCCCGCCTCGTGGCCGAACGCATCAGGGCCTCGGTGGACCAGATCAGAACCCTCGTTCCCGGCGCGGGCGGCCCCGTCCGGGTCACCCTCTCGGTGGGCGTTGCGGCCTACCCGGAGCAGGGCGACGATCACCACAAGGTGCTCGAACAGGCCGACCTGGCGCTGTAC
>JAKBES010000315.1 GCA_021833665.1 Acidobacteriota bacterium | reverse complement strand
GTGAACGAGCTGGTGGCCATGGGCGACTTTCCGCACCAGGAGGCGCCGCCGGCGCCCAGGCCCCTTGCGCAGAGATTGCACGAGGCCCGCGAGGCGCTGGAGCTGGAGGCCATCTGGGACCGCCCCGCGGGCACCCTCAGCGGAGGCGAGGCCCAGCGCGTGGCCCTGGCCAGGGCCTTCGTGCAGGACGCCCCCGTCCTCATGCTGGACGAACCCGCGAGCCACCTGGACCTGCGGCACCAGATGGCCCTCTACGGCGCCCTGGCGGCCCTCGCGCGGCGTGGCAGGGCCGTCCTCCTCTCCACCCACGACATCAATCTGTCGCGGCTCTCGGAGCAGCGCCTGCTCATCCTGGACAGGGGCGGGATTCTAAGAGACCTTCCCGCGGAAACGGAGGCCCAGGGCCGGCTCCTGGAGGACGTGTTCGGCGTACGCTTCATCGCCCAGGACCTCTCGGGCGTCACGTGCTGGTTTCCCAAGGTCAAATGACCCCCTTCAAAGGGCCTTTAAACGGTGAGTAATCGAATGTTAAAGCCCCATGGCAAAGCTCCGAGGGGAAGCGGCGCGAGGGGTCAAGAAAACGGCGAGGTGGAGACGTGAGCAAGCGGATGACCATGGCGGTGTTGGGGGTTCTCGCGGCGGTGGCCGGCGTGCCCGCAGGGGCCCAGGAGGCGAGGCGCCTCCTCCAGGATTACGGCACGGTCATCACCGTGTACGGGGACCGCATTCCCGGGACCGAACGGCAGATCCTGGACACGGGCGCGCCCATCGAGGTCGTCACCCTGCAAGACATCCAGGCCAGCGGCGCCGCCACCCTCCAGCAGGTCCTGGCACAGCTCCCCGGCGTCTTCCTCCACGACCAGACGGGCAATCCCAGGGAGTCCACCGTGGACCTGCGGGGCTTTCCCCAGGGGACGAGCACGGCTGTATTCTTGGACGGCGTGCGCCTCAACGAGATCCAGGACAACTCCGTGCGCTGGGACATGATCCCCCTGGAGGATGTGGAGCGCATCGAGGTCTACAGCGGCGCCACGGGCCCCCTGTACGGCGGTGGCGCCCTGTCGGGGGTGGTCAACATCGTGACGCGGCACGATCCGGGCATCCCCCGCCTGGACCTGAAGGCCGGGGCCGGGTCCTTCGGCGAGCGCATGGGGCGCATCCACACGAGCGGCACCACGGGCCCCGTGGAGTTCTACGCGGCCGGCACCACGGACTATGCCCGGGGATGGCGCCAGAACGACGGATACCGCCTGGACGACGGCCTGGCCCGCCTCAACGTCTCCTTCGGGGACGCCCAGTCGCTGGCCCTCCTCCTCACCTACAACGGGGGCATCGAGCACGACCCCGGCTCCCTCACGGCCCAGGAGCTTGCCCGGGACCCCCGCCAGACGCCCTTCAACAGGTACGACTTCACCCGGGGCCGCCAGCGCATGGCCAGCCTGGCGTACAGCGCCTCGCCCGGCGCAGGGTGGAGCCTCTCGGCCCAGGCCTCCACGCGGTTGAACGACCGGGACACCCTCACCACGGGCCGCTATGGCTCGGGCTTTCTCGCCTCCGGCTCGGAGCGCCTCTCGGGCCTCACGGCGCAGGCCAGGAACACGGGCAAATCGGGGTCCTGGACGTGGGACGTGTCGGGAGGCGCGGAGGCCTCCACGGGGAGCTACGACGCGAAGGGGTACTACACCGACGTGGCGGGGGGCCACAAATCGCCCGCCTCGCGGACGGCCACGGACCAGCACCTGGCGGGGGCTTTCGTGGAGGGCGACGTGGGCCGCGGGCCCCTGCACCTCTTCGCGGGGGCGCGCACCGACCGCACGTCCTACGGCTACCAGGACAGGCTCACCCCCGCCAACAGCACGAGCCGCGTCTTTAGGGAGTCCACGTGGCGCGCGGGCCTCCTCCTCCACACGGGCGAGTGGTCCTCCCTCTTCGCGGCCTACTCGGAGGGCTACCGCATCCCCTCCGTCGTGGACCTCTTCGCCTATCCCGGCTACTACTCCAACCCGGACCTTCGGCCCACCCGGGCGGGAGACTGGGAGGTGGGATGGCGCTACCTGGAGGACGGCTGGAGATTCAAAGTGACGGCCTTCGACATGCGGCTGAGGGACGAAGTGGTCTTCGTCCTCACCGATCCCGCCCAGTTCATCGGCCAGAGCCGCAACGTGGGCCGCTCCTACCGCCGCGGTGTCGAGGCCGACGCCCACGTCCCCCTGCCGGCGGGGTTCTCACTCTTCGCCGCGGGCTCCTACCAGGACAGCCAGGTCACCGCGGGCCCTTACGCCGGAAGCCGCGTTCCCATGGTCCCGCGGGCTCAGGGCACGGCGGGGGTGGCGTGGTCCGATCCCGACTGGACCGTCCGTCTCGCAGCCTCGTGGGTGGGGCCCCAGCGCCTGGACAGCGACCTGAGCAACGTCCGGCCCGGCCTTCCCGGCTACGCCACCGTGGACCTGTCGGCCCGCTATGCGTGGCGCGCCCTCACCCTCGAGGCCTCCGTGCGCAACCTGCTGGACCGGCGCTACGTGTCCCGCGGCATCACCAACGGCTACACGGACTACTTCACCCCCGCCTATCCCGTGGGCATGAGGCTCAGCGTCATGTGGAGCTTTTAGGGGGACAGGGGAAAGGGGAAGTCGGATTTCGGATTTGGGATTTGGGAAGCCTCGCCGCTCCACGCGCGGCGCCGGTTCACGGTTCACTTCCCGCTCCCCGCTCCCCGCTCCCGGCATTCCCCCCCGCGTCTCGCGTTTCGCGTCTCGCGTTTCGCTCTTCCCCGCCCCGCCTCGCCCAATTGACGCGGCCTGGCCCCTGTGATACATTGCAAAGCCCAGACAGAACGGGTATTTCTCGCCGCGGCACCCCCTGTCTGGCGGATGGTCCGGCCGGGTGAGTCCGGACCCGTCCGTGGCCCCAGCCCGGCGAACGGTGCCGATGAGCTTTCAAGGTTCGCTCAAAGAACTTCACCTGCCGGACGTGATCCAGCTCGTCTCCGTTTCGGGGAAGAGCGGATCGTTCCGCCTTGAGCGGGAGGGGCTGGAAGGCTTCATCTACCTTGAGAATGGCCGCATGGTCCACGCCACGCTGGGGAAGCTCGCGGGCGAGGAGGCCATCTACTCGCTGGCCACGTGGAGCGACGGCATCTTCCGCTTCATTCCCGGCGACGCGGCGCCGGCGCGCACCATCAACAAGAGCAACACCAACCTGCTGATGGAATCGGCCCGGCGCATCGACGAGTGGCGGGTCCTCTCCAAGCGCATTCCCTCCCTCGACCTCATCCCGCGGTTCCAGGTGCCCGAGGGCAAGCAGGGCCAGATCAACCTGAACACGCAGGAATGGCTCATCCTCAGCAAGATCAACGGCAAGGCCCGCATCGAGGAGATCGCCGGGGCCCTGGGCCTGAGCACCTTCGAGGTGGCCAAACTGCTCTACGGCCTCGTGACCATGGGGCTCATCGTCCTGGACGAGCCGCCCCCGAAGGCGGCCCCCGATCCTCCCGGCCACGCTCAGCTCGAACCCATGGCCGCCGAGGCCGAAGCCCCTGCCCAGGTGGCCCAGGAGCTCATGAAGCTGGTCCAGCTCCTGCGCGAGGAGGCGGAGGGCTGCATGGGCGAAGTGGGCTGGCCCATGATCCTCAAGGCCTATCGCCAGGCGAGGATGGACCTGGACGCGGGCGCGGGCACCGAGGCCATCCAGAGGATGTGCCAGGAGATCCTGGGCAACGCCATCCACATGGAAGGCCCCGAGACCCAGCGCCACCTCGCCGAGCGCTTCAGGGACATCCTCTCCGGCTGGAACAGCGGAGCGCCGTGAACGGGATGCCGGGATGCCGGGATGCCGAGATGCCGAGATGCCGAGATGCCGGGATGCCGAGATGAGGAGATGCAGAGCCGCGCGGGCTAGAGCGCTTTTCCCTCATCCCCTCATCTCCTAATTACCTCATCACGATCCCCCGAAGGACTCTCCCCCATGAATTCCCTCATCCCCTCATCTCCTCATCACGATCCACCAGAGGCCTCCCTCCGATGAACTCCCTCATCTCCCCATCCCCTAATTTCCTCATCACGATCTCCCCATGAACTCCCTCATCCTCGTCCGCCACGGTGAAACGGAGTGGAACTCCGACAAGCGCATCCAGGGGTCCGTGGACGTCCCCCTGTCGGAAGCGGGGCGCGCTCAGGCCGTCGCCCTGGCCCGCGCCCTGGCGG
>JAKBES010000043.1 GCA_021833665.1 Acidobacteriota bacterium | reverse complement strand
CGCCGTTTCCTTCTCCACCAGGGACGCGAGGGTCACCACGTCCCTCACGCTGGCACCCGCCGGCAAAACCCGGTTCTTTCCGAGCCACCACTGGCGGAAGCTTTTCACCAGGACCGCCACCACGCCTTGCTCATCAAGGGCAGGATCGAGCAAGTAGGTCTCCGGGAACAGGTAGCCTTCCAGGTTCGTGGCTTGGGGATCCAGGCTGCGGATGAGCTGGGGGGACTCCACGTCCCGGCGGAAGACCTCCTCTCGGCCCAGACCGGCCTCGGCCAAGAGATGGGCCACCTCCTCGGCGCGGAGCCCCTCGGGAACCGTTACCTTGACGTAGATCACGTCGCCCCGGTTGAGTTTGCCTACCACCTGGAGGGGGGTGAGAGGCCGGTCGAATTTGTAGGTCCCCGCCCGCAGGCCCCGCGGGCGGCCGTAGAGGGCGTAGGCAACCTTGAAGGAGACACGGCTTCGAACGACGCCCTCCCTGGACAGCGCTTCGATGACCTGCCCCGCGTGCATCCCCTTGGGTACCGTGACGAGGACCTCCCTGCCCGAGCGCAGGTACGGCGTGTGCCAGTCCCAGGCCAGGAGGGCGGCGCCGAGGGCCGCCGCCGCGAGGGCGGCGACCGCGGCCGCCAGGAAGAGGCGCATGCGGGCTTTCATCGCGCCGGCTCCGAGTCCAGGAAGCTCTGGAGGAGGAGGGCGGCGGCCACCTGGTCGAGACGGCCCGGCGCGCCTCGGATTTTCTCCTGCCGCTCCCTGAGGATCTCCTGCGCTTGATGACTGCTCAAGCGCTCGTCCCACAGGACGAAACGCACGCCGGGAAGGCGAGCCTGAAGCCTGTCCACGAGCTGGTGAACGTGCTGGGCGCTGGACCCTTCCCTGCCGCTCATGTGGACGGGATTTCCCACGACCAGGATGGCCACGTCGTGCTCCTGGACCAGGGTGAGAAGGAGCCGCGCCGCCTCTTTGGCGGAGGTGACGTTCAGGGTAGGCAGGGTGCGGGCCAGGGACCACGTCTCGTCGGAGACGGCCACGCCGATGCGCCTCGTACCCCAGTCCACGGCCATGACCCGGCTCATGACGCCCCCGTACCGGACAGCCTCGGGACGGGCACGGCACCGGTGCGCTGGCACAGGTGCAGGGTGGCGATGCCGCCCGTGAGCGGGCGCTGCGCCTTGACCTCGAACCCCGCTTGCCGCAGACGGGAGGCGAAGGCGGGAGGGCCGGGAAAATCGGCCACCGTGGCGGGCAGGTAGGCGTAGGCGCCGCCCCTGCCGCTCACCAGGCGGCCGACCAGAGGCAAGACCCTGGTGAAATAGACCCGGTAGACGGCGCCGAACAAGGAATGTTGGGGGGAGGAGAACTCCAGGACGGCGAGCTTCCCACCGAGCTTGGTGACGCGCGCCATCTCCCGGAGCCCCCCGTCCAGGTCTTCAAAGTTGCGGACGCCGAAGGCCACCATGACGGCGTCGAAGCCGCCGGAGCGAAAAGGAAGGGCGAGGGCATCGGCCTGGGCCAAGGGCAGGGACAACCCGGTTCGCCGGGCCTTCCGGCTGGCGATGTCCATCATGGGGCGGCTGAAGTCGGCGCCCACGGCGCGCGCTCCTGAACGCCGCACGAGGGTGAAGGCCAGATCCCCCGTACCCGTACACAGATCCAGAACGAGATCGGAGGGGGAGGCGGCCAGCTCCTTCACGGCCACGTTCCGCCAGTGGCGGTCCATGTTGAGGGAGAGCACGTGGTTGAGCAGGTCGTAGGTGGCGGCGATGGCGGAGAACATCTCCGCCACGGCGGTCCCCGGCCTGGTCTTGGGATCGGGGGCCGTCAGGGACGGTTCTTCCCTCACGGGGAGCCTTCCCGGATGGCTTCGGCCAGCTCCCGGACGCTGCACGTAGCTGTGCCCGCCTTGCTCACCACCACCCCCGCCGCGGCGTTGGCCAGGGCCGCGGCCTGCGCGAGGGGCACACCGGCGGCAAGGGCCAGGGCCAGGGCGGCCACCACCGTGTCTCCCGCCCCCGTCACGTCGAACACCTCCCGGACTTTGGAGGGGATGCGTGTCACGGATAGACCCCTGGGGGCCACGGCCATGCCTTCCTCGCCCAGGGTGAAGAGGACCGAGGCCCAGTCCGTGCGCTTCAGGAGGTCGGCCGCCACGGTTTCCACGTCCGCGGTGGCGAAGGGCCGGCCGTAGAAGCCCGCCGCCTCCTGCCGGTTTGGAGTGACCACGGTGGCGCCCGGGTAAGGGAAATGGACGGGTTTGGGGTCTACCACGTAGGGGACGCCCGCCTCTTTGGCCATGCGGCCGATCACGGAGAGGAAATCGGGCGTGAGCACGCCCTTGGCGTAGTCGGACACGACCAGGGCTCCGCAGGCGGCAAGGCCCTGTTGGAGACGCGCCTCCAGGCGCGACACTGCCTCCGGGGCCACGGGCTCGCGGGTTTCGCGGTCCACCCTGACCACCTGCTGGTGCTGCGCGATGATCCGCGTTTTTACCGTGGTGGCCCTTCCGTGAACCTTCACGATGCCTGTGCCGTCCAGCCCGCACGCATCCAGGAGGTCCATGAAGACCGATCCGTAGCGGTCGTCTCCCACCACCCCTAAAAGAAGAACCTGGCCGCCCAGGGCCCGGATGTTGTGGGCCACGTTGGCCGCGCCGCCCGGAGCGCGGCGCTCGCCTGTCACTTCCACCACGGGAATGGGAGCCTCGGGCGAAATGCGGCGGACGCTGCCCTGGACGAAGCGGTCCAG
This sequence comes from Acidobacteriota bacterium, assembly GCA_021833665.1. Classification (GTDB taxonomy): domain Bacteria; phylum Acidobacteriota; class UBA4820; order UBA4820; family DSQY01; genus JAKAJA01. The sequence continues at coordinate 14,817 of JAKBES010000043.1, read as the reverse complement.
GATCAGGTCTCCCAGGACCAGGACGCGGGCCTTACTCCAATCGGGCACGCTCAGGTGTACGCCTTCCTCCACACGGGCCTCCACGCGGGCCTCAGATCCCGGCTTTCCAGAGGTAGAGCCAGTTAAGCAAAAAGGCGGCCCCGGCGCCGAGCCAGAGCCACTTCTCCTCCCGTTCCCCCACGTCGATGGTGAAGTCTCTCCCCGCGAGCCGGGCTCCCGCTCCAACTAAAAACCATGTGCCCAGGCCCGTGAGGATGACGGCAAAAAACGGATTCATCTTGAACGCCTGCACGACGTGGCCCTTGAGCATGAGCTGGCTCATGCGGGTCGCTCCGCAGGAGGGGCAGGGATGGCCCGTCACCACGTGGAAGCCGCACGGTGGAAGCCACCTGGCGGGAACGAGGGAGATGGCCCATCCGAGCGCTCCCAGCATACCCAGCCCAAGGCCCACGAAGGGCCATGCGGGAAGGGAGCCGCGCGTCCGGTGGCGCTTGAAGTGGAACGTCACGGAGTCGGTGCCTTTCTCGGGGAAGGAGGGGGTTCGGACGATCCCGCGGCTACGTGGAGGGCCGTATCGAGGGTCGCCCACCCCTTGCCAGGGAGGACCAGGGCGACGGGGCGTCCTTCGGGATGGGCCAGGCGCCGCCCATTCTTTTCGGCGCCCACCACGGCTGTTTCCGTAGAACCATCGCCCTTCAGAACAAAGGTTGCCTGAGAAGGATCAAACCCGGGCATTCGCGCACCGTCCCACGGGACGGCCTTCTCACCCTCAAGATTCGTGAGGGCCACGGGGACGGCTCCAAGATCGGACCCGACGCTCTTGGCGGCCGGGGAACCCTTGCTCTGCCACGCCCCCTCCTTGCCCCGAATCAGGACGAGCTTCAGTGGTCCCTCGACGTCCAGCTCGGCGGCCTCATAGGCGTCCCGGCGAAATAGTTTGAGGGAGCGGAGGCCCTCAGGGTCCTGATCCAGCGAGGCGAGGCTGTTTTGGGACACGACCATGATGGAAGGGCGCCCGGAGACGGAGGCATAGACGAGCCGTTTTCTGGGATCGGCCCCCGGAACGGGAGCCCCCAGGCCGATGTCCACGGGCGCTCCCGCGGCCATCTCCAGGCGGATTCGCGTGCGCGGCGGGTCCAGGCCCGCGGTTTTCAGGTCCGGCACGGAACCCGTCACGAAGGTATCCACCAAGCACAGGGAGACGTCGTCGAGCATGGACTCGATCTTGCTGTCGGCCCCCCAATCTTGGAACGGCGCCGTCACGTCCCAGCCGGCGCCCCGGCCGGCCCGGCGGCAGGCCAGACTCTTCCCGCCTGGGCCGTTGACCGTGAAGGCCTGCACGTCCTGGGTGGCCGCAGCGGTGAGGTTCTTGAGCCTGAAACCGTCGGCGGGCCGAAGAAGGAGACTCTCCATGTCGGCGGGGACGAGGGCAAGCCGGCCGTTCACGCGAAGGTAAAGGCCCTCGTTGAAAGGGGCCTTGGCTCCCACGTCCACGCGCGTGGTCTCTTGGCCGGTGAGGATGTCCCAGGTGGCCCTGGGCTTGTCCAGCCCCAGCGCCGCCAGGGGGGTTCCCGCTTGAGGGAAACGCAGGGCCTTGGCTTGAGCCATGCGCTCCAGGAAACCTTCAATCCCCTCCTTGTCGCCCGCGTCCTTCACGGGCTGGAGGAGGGACCAGCGGCCCCCTGGACCCTTCTGGAGGTCAACAGGACCCCCTCCGGTCCGCACAAGTCGCGTCACCTTGGAGACCTGCAGTTCGCAGACCTTCTGCCGATCCTCCTCGCGCTGATCGGTCGTGGGGGCTTTGCGCTCCCAGAGGAGAATGACGGCGAGGAGGGCCGCGGCCACGGCCAGGAGGATCCAGGTGGACCTCTTCATGGGCCTACCTCCGCCGCCTGAGGTACACCCAAACGCCGGCTCCCACGGTGACCGCCGGAAAGACCACGACGAGGAGGAGGAAGAGGACGTTGGCCTGTGAGCCCGTGAGGGTCAGGTGGGTCTCCACGGACGTCCTGGGCGGAATGGCGATGCGATCTTCCTGCGAAAGGAGCCAATGCACGGCGTTGAGGGCGAGGAGGAGGTTGCCGCCGCCCGCCTGAATCACCGAATCGCTGGCCCAGTCCGAGTCGCCGAAGATCACCAGCCGGGCTTTTTTGGCGGCCTTGGCCGAGGAGATGCTCGCGGCCAGCGCCAGGGGACCGGTGGCGTCACCAGGGCCCCGATTCACGTCATCCAGGTGGGCCAGGTCCCGCTCGCCCCAGGCGTCCGCCGTAGTACGGATGAGGGTCTCGGCGTGGTAGTCCGGGTCCGAAGGGGCGCCCACCTGGAGGGACTGGGCCAAGGTAAAGAGAATGGGGAGCTTGTTCCGCGCCAGGTCATTGACGATGGGGCCAGTCGAGAACCCGGAGGCGAAAAAGGTCTGGGCGCCCAGGTAGGGAACGGCGGCCTTGGGATCGATGACGATGTCCTGCCCGAGGGTGATGCCCCACGTCTTCAGCAACCCCTCCAGGCCCGTTTCCGTGAAGGCCTTGGCCCCGTCCGCCAGCTCCGGGTCCACGAGCAGCAGGGCTTTGCCGCCTGCCGCGAGGTACGCCCCGATGGCGGCCGCTTCCTGAGGCAGGAAAGGCTTCTGCGGGCCCGCCACCACGAGGAGGCTGGTGCCCTGGGGGACTTCGGTCTTTCCCAGGCTGTCCCAGTCTTTCACCACGGCCCCTTCCTTGGTGAGCCTATCCCTCAGGGTGGCGGTTCCCTCGCCCCTTTGGAGAGCCCTCTCTCCATGCCCGGACGTGAACAGGATGACGGGCTTCCGAGGTTCGAGCGCATCGAGGATGGCGTTGGTGAACGCCTCTTCGGCTTTGAAAGCCTTGACCTTGGGCTGCCCGCCCATCTGCATGGGGGAGAAATCGTAGTCCACCATCTGGTCCTTTTCCACGTAGCGGCTGTTCCGGCCCGTGTCAAAGACCACCACGTTGGCCACCCGAACCTTATACTTCTGCGCCAGGGCCTGAACCCCCGCGCGGTCGCGGTCGGGGTCGATGTACTCCACGTGCACCTCGGAGGAAGCCGCTTGGTATGCGGAGAGCAGATCCTTGACGCGCTGGAAGAGGTCGTCCCCGGGCGCCAGGAAGACCACGACCTTCAGGGGTGCCTTGAGGTCTTTGAGGACCTTGCGGGTCTGGTCCGAGAGGCTGAAGGACCGGGACGACGTGAGATCCCAGCGGTGGTAGTGGCGATAGCCTAGGTAGTTCACCATGCCGAAGAGGGCGAGGCACAACACGAGAAAAACGCCCCAGTTCGCTTCCTGCAGCGTCTGCTTTCGCATCACGCCCACCTCCGCGCCTGGAGAGCCTGGTAGGCGAGCGCCAGGAAGAGGCCCGTACCGGAGAGGCAGTAGACGAGCTGCCGGCTGTCCACCATGCCCCGCGCGAAGTTCTGCATGGCGCCCCAGAGGTCCACGTACTCCAGGACCCCCTTCCAGAACGGATCGGTGGCCAGGATGGAGAGGATCGAAAGGGTGATGAGGAGGACCAGGACGCCGAAGGCCATGATGGCGGCCACCACTTGATTGCGAGACGCGAAGGAGGTGAAAAGGCCCACGGCAAGGAAGAACATACCCACGACCACGACGCCCAGGTACCCCGTCCAGACGGGACCCCAGTCCACGGGAGAGAACCGGCTGAGGATCCACCCGTACAAGAGGGTCGGCAGCCATATGGCGCCGTAGAGGGCCAGCGCGCCGAGGTACTTGCCTGCCACCACTTCCACATCGGAGACGGGCGCCGTCATGAGGGTCTCCAGGGTCCCGCTCTTCCGTTCCTCGGCCCCCAGGCGCATGGTCACCACGGGAGCCATCAGGATCATGTAGATCCAGAAAAACATGGTCCCGCCGAAAAAGATCGCCATGGGGCTCGCTGAAAAGGAGCCAGGCTGGCTCAGCGCCGCCACGATCACGGAGAAGATGAACCCGTTCATCACGAGGAAGGACGCCACCACGATGTAGGCCATGGGCGTGAAGAAGAAGGAGAGAATCTCTTTCTTAGCGATGGCGAGGACGGCCCTCATACGAGCACCTCCTGGGCGCTCTCGCGCGTGGTGATGGAGAGAAACGCCTCCTCGAGGGAGACCTTTTCGGTGGTGAGCTCCACCAGCGGCAGGTTGGCCTGGGCGCAGGCCCGGAAGAGGGCCTCGGGAACCTCCGTTCCTCCGGGGGCCGTGAGCCTGAACCTGGCCACGCCACCCCCCTCCTCCAGGAAAACGGTTTGGCTCACGCCCGGAACCGAGGCAATGCAGGTTTGGGCCAGCTCCCGGGCCGCTTTCACGCCGCACAGGACATGGCCCGCCCCGCTAAGCCCTCGGTGGAGATCGGCCACGGTGCCGTCGAAGAGGAGGCGGCCCTGGTGGAGGATGAGGGTCCGGGAGCAGATGGCCTCCACCTCAGGCAGGATATGGGTGGAGAGGATGACCGTGTGGTCCGCCGCAAGCTGTTTGATGAGGTGGCGCGTGTGAACGACCTGGCCCGGATCCAGGCCCACCGTGGGTTCATCCAGGATCAGGAGGGGCGGGTTGGCCAGCAGGGCATCCGAGAGCCCCACGCGCTGGCGGTACCCTTTCGAGCAGGTCCCCACGATGCGGTCCGCCACCTCCGTCACCTCGCAGGCCTCGAGCACGTCCTGGATGCGTTTGGCGCGGGCGGGCCGGGGGATTCCCTTCAGGGCGGCCCGAAATTCCAGGTACTCGCGCACCCTCAGGTCTTCGTAGAGGGGATTGTTTTCAGGAAGGTAGCCGATCATGGCCCGGACGGCCTTGCTGTCTTGCGAGACGGAGCGGCCATCGAGGAAGACCTCGCCCGCGCTGGGGCGAAGGTAGCCCGTGATCATCCTGAGCGTGGTGGACTTCCCTGCCCCGTTGGGCCCGAGGAAACCCACGATTTCGCCGCGTCCCACGGTAAAGGACACGTGGCTCACGGCCTCCTTGTCACCCCATCGCTTCACCAAATCTCGTACGTCGATCATGGCGGCTCCGAGGGTCAGCTTTGGGCCGCGAGGAAGGCGGCCACCCGCCGAACCACCGAGTCGGCGCCGCGCTCCACGGCCCGCTGGCGGAGGGATTCGAGCTGGGCCGCTGAAGGCTCCGAGCCCAAAGCGCGGCAGGCGTTGAGCAGAAGGACGAGGTCTGCCCCGTCCACGGCGGACGCGGTGAGGGCTTCGAGGGCGGGCCGGTCCGAGGCGGTCTGGTAGAACTCCAGAGCGTCGTGCAGGAGCCCCGCCTCTTGGTAACGATGGCCCCAGGCCGTCAACTCGGCGGGAGGAAGGGGCTTGGCGAAGAGGATTTGATGTTTGCCCGCCACGGTGAGAGGGAACTTGGGCGATGCCATGGCACCTCCTGAAGGTCCCTAAAGTAGCACAGATCGGGATCGGGGGTCATCTAGGAAAAGGGGAGCGGGGAGCCGGGAGCGGGGAGCCGGGAGCGGGGAGCTCGAGCTGATCCATGCTCGCTGGCAAGGGCGCCGGGCTCCCCGCTTTCCTCTACTGCAGAGTTACCCCTTGATGGCGATCTTCTTGGGCTTGCTCTCTTCGGCCTTGGGGATCATGACCTCCAGGATGCCGTCTTTGTAGGAAGCAGAGATGGCATCAGCCTGGACGCGGGTGGGAAGAGCGAAGGAGCGCACGAACTTGCCGTAGGCCCGCTCTACGCGGTGGTAGCTTTGCTTCTCGGCTTCTTGCTCGAAGCGGCGCTCGCCCTGAAGGGTGAGGACGTTGTTCTCCACGTGGATGTCCATGTCCTCTTTCGCCATGCCAGGCATGTCGGCCAGGAGGACGAATTGATTCTCCTCCTCCTTCAAATCCACCGCCGGCATCCACTGACCGTAGTCAAGGTTGCCCGCCGAGTGACCGTAGGCTTCGTCGAACACCCGATTCAATCGATCGTTCATGGTCAGGAGCTCCCTCAAGGGGCTGTAACGAGTAAGAGTCGCGTTCATGGCCTTAACCTCCTTTTCAAGGACCCTAAATCCGAGGTCCACGCCTAATATAGGACCATCATCTTACGTTGTCAAGTAATATGACTAGTACTACTTCAACTTTGATCTAGGATGACATGAATACCCTTGATAATTAATAGGTTACATGATGGATAAGGAGGGTGTCTCAGGGGGTCAGTTTCCGGCGCAGCTTTTCCAGGAGGAGGAGAGCCTCCATGGGGGTCATGGTGTCAGGATGGGCCCCTCGGAGGGCATCCAGCACCTCTTTTTCGCACGCGGCCCCGTCCCCGTCAAAGAGAGTTCCCTGCCGGACCGACGGCCCTTGAACAGGGTGGGTGGCACCCACGCCCGCCCTGCGCGCTTCCAGGTCCGATAGGATCTCCCGGGCCCGCGCCACCACGGGGGCGGGGATGCCCGCCAGCTCGGCCACGTGGATGCCGTAGGACTTGTCCGCCGCCCCTTCTTCTACGCGGCGGAGAAAGTGAACCTTCCCCGCGTATTCGCGCACCGCCATGGTCAGGTTGTGCACGCCAGGCAAGGTCCGTCCGAGCTCCGTGAGCTCGTGGTAGTGGGTGGCGAAGAGGGTCCGGCAGCCGACGCCGCCGGGCCCGCGCAGCGCCTCCACCACGGCCCAGGCGATGGCCATGCCGTCGTACGTGCTCGTCCCCCGGCCCACCTCGTCCAGGATCACCAGGGAGCGGGAGGTGGCGCCGTTGAGGATGGCCGCCGTTTCGGTCATCTCCACCATGAAGGTCGAGAGGCCGCGCAGGAGGCTGTCGCTGGCCCCCACGCGGCAGAAGAGACGGTCCATCAGCCCCACGGTGGCGGCCCGCACGGGGAGCCAGGCCCCCAGGTGGGCCATGACCGACAGGAGGGCCACCTGTCTCAGGTACGTGGACTTCCCTCCCATGTTGGGCCCCGTGATGAGGAGCACTTGGTGGTCCGCCGTGTCGGCCAGCACGGGATTGGGGACGAAGGGCCGGTGCCGGTCATCGAGCTCCAGCACGGGGTGGCGGCCCTCCGCCACGTCCACCACGGGGTCTTCCACCAAGAACGGCCGAACGTAGCCGCGGCTCCGGGCCTGCGCCGCGAACCCCGCGAGCGCGTCCATGCGGGCCAGATCGCCCGCCCCGTCCCTCAGCGCGGGCAGGAAGGGCTGAAGACCCTCCACGAGGGCTTCCCACATGCGGCCTTCCAACTCCTCCCGCTGGGACTGGGCCGAGAGGATGCGGTGTTCCAGATCCCTCAGTTCCTGGGTCACGAAGCGTTCGGCGCCCACGAGGGTCTGCCGCCGCTCGTAAGCCTCGGGAACCCGGGCGAGGTTGGCCTTGCTGATCTCGATGAAATAGCCGAAGTTCTTGTTGTACCTGATCTTGAGCGAGCCGATCCCGGTCCCTTCGCGCTCCCGGCGCTCCACCTCCAAGATGGCGCCGCGGCCGTTTTCGGCCAGATCCCTGAGCTGGTCCAGTTCGGGTGAGAACCCCCGGGCAAAGATGCCTCCCTCGCGCGGGTGGGGCGGGAGCTGCTCTTCGAGTTCGCGCTCCAGCCGGGCGGACCACCGGGCCGCCTCGGGAGCCGCCGCCGCCAAGTCGGGCACGGGCTCATCGAGGGCTTCGCACAGGTCTGCGGCCTCGGGCAAACGCGACAAGGCCGTCCGAAGGGCCCCCGCATCGCGGGGCGAAGCGATCTTGGCGCCGAATCGAGCCACGAGGCGCCCCAGGTCGGGGAAGCCCTTGAGGAGGGCCCGGAAGCGGCCCAGCGCCTCCGGGTGCTCCACCCACGCGCTCACCGTATCCTGGCGGCGGCGGATTTCGTCCAGGACGGCGCAGGGCGACAGAACCCACTCCCGCAGCAAACGGGCCCCCATGGGCGTGCACGTGGCATCGAGACAGGCCAGCAGGCTCCCCTGCCGCCCCCCCGTTTCGATGGCTTGGACGAGCTCCAAGTTGCGCCGCGTGGCCTCGTCCATGGCCACGAAGGTCCCAGGGCTTTCGAACCTGGGCCGCTTGAGGATCTGGCCCCCCCGGCCGCGCACGTACTCGAGAAGGGCGTGAAGAGCCCCCAGGGCTTCGGGGTCGGGGGGCAATCCCGGCAATCCCGCAGGCAGGCCAAAGCGCCGGGCCAGCTCGTCCATGAGGCCGGGAGGAGCAAACGCTCTGGCGGGCAGGGGCGAAACCGCGAAGGGCCCTTCCGGGGCCAGGCCGTCCGGGCCCTCGGGACAGAGCACTTCCGCGGGCGCCAGCGCCCTCAGGCGCTCCTCGGCGTCACCGCGCCGCGAAAGCCAAACCGTGAGGTCGCCGGAAGACAGGTCCGCCCACACCAACCCCACGGCAGCCGCGCCGGGATTCCACGAGGCGAGCACCACGGGCTGAGCCGCCTCCACGACGCCTTCCTCCAGGACGGTCCCGGGGGTCACCACCCGCGTCACTTCGCGGCGCACGAGCCCCTTGGCGGCCGCGGCGTTCTCCATTTGGTCGCAGAGAACGACTTTCCGCCCCGCCCGTATCAGGCGTCCTAGGTAAAGGTCCAGGGCGTGATGCGGCACGCCGCACATGGGCATGGGATCGGGCTTCCCCCGGTCCCGCGTCGTGAGGGCGATCTCCAGGATCTCCGAGGCCTCCCTGGCATCGGCCCCGAACATCTCGTAGAAGTCTCCCATGCGGAAGAGGATGATCTTGTCGGGGTGTTCGTCCTTCACCCGCCGCCACTGGCGCATGGCGGGGGTGAGGCCCTCCTCGTGTCCCATGTGGCCCTTCCCGTTTCCGGCGGTCGCCTGGAGAGGCGGATTGTACCCCGCGGCGGACCCGGACGCCACCTCGCGGCCCCTGGAAGGAAGGAAAGCATGGGCGCGTTCCGGTTTGACGAGGGGGTCCGCTTTCCACTAACATGACGCGTTTATAGGAGGCCGCGCACATGGACGTCAAGGGCGTAATGAAGGAGATTGCGGACAAGGGCATCCGGGCCATCGATCTGCGCTTCATGGACATGCCGGGCATGTGGCAGCACTTCACGATCCCCGCGGATCAGTTCTCCGAAGGGGTATTCGAAGAAGGCCTTGGATTTGACGGCTCCTCCATCCGCGGCTGGAAGTCCATCCACGAAAGCGACATGATCGTCATCCCGGACCCGGCCTCGGCCTTTTTGGACCCCTTCTTCGCCCAGCCTACCCTCACGCTCATTTGCGACATTCTCGACCCCGTCACCAAGGAGCGCTACCCGCGTGACCCCCGCAACATCGCGCTCAAGGCCCAGAACTACCTCATCTCCACGGGCATCGCCGACACGGCCTTCTTCGGATGCGAGGCGGAGTTCTTCGTCTTCGACGACGTGAGGTACGACCAGACGGCCAACTCGGGATACTACTTCCTGGATTCGGTGGAGGGCCGGTGGAACAGCGGCAAGGACGAGAAACCCAACTTGGGGTACAAGCCCCGCTATAAGGAAGGGTACTTCCCCGTTCCCCCTACGGACTCCCTCCACGACCTGCGGGGCGAGATGGTGCGCATCATGGGCGAGATCGGCCTCGTCGTGGAAGCCCACCACCACGAAGTGGCCACCGCGGGCCAGTGCGAGATCGACATGCGGTTCAACACGCTCGTGAATACCGCCGACAGCCTCATGAAGTTCAAATACGTGGTCAAAAACACGGCCCTGCGACACGGCAAGACGGCCACCTTCATGCCCAAGCCCCTTTTCGGCGACAACGGCTCGGGCATGCACACCCACCAGAGCCTCTGGAAGGACGGGCAGCCCCTCTTCCCGGGCAGCGGGTACGCGGGCCTCAGCCAGATGGCCCTCTATTACATCGGGGGGCTCCTCAAACACGCCCGCTCCCTGGCGGCACTCATCGCCCCCACGACGAATTCCTACAAGCGCCTCGTGCCCGGCTTCGAAGCCCCCGTGAACCTCGCCTACTCGCGCCGGAACCGGTCGGCCTCCATCCGCATCCCTCTCTACACGGAGAACCCCAAGGCCAAGCGGCTGGAGTTCCGCCCTCCGGACCCCTCCTGCAACCCCTACCTGGCCCTCGCCGCCCAGCTCATGGCCGGCCTGGACGGCATCCTCAACCGCATTGACCCGGGCCAGCCCTTGGACAAGGATCTCTACGATCTTCCGCCGGAAGAGCTGAAGAACATCCCCACCATGCCCGGGTCTCTAGACGAGGCGCTTCGCGAAATGGAGAAAGACCACGTGTTCCTTCTGAAGGGCGACGTGTTCACCGAAGACTTCCTTCAGACCTGGATCGACTACAAGCGCCACCGCGAGGTGGAGGAAATGGCCCTCAGGCCCCATCCCTACGAGTTTGGACTGTACTATGATATTTAGGGGAGCGGGGAGCGGGAAGCGGGGAGCGGAGACTGTAAGCCTTGAAGGGTAAAGGCTAAAGCGTGCAGCGTGAGGAGCCCAGCATGATCAAGCGGACCGTCCTGCTTCTGATGTTCACTCTTTGCGCCGTGGCCTGCATCCACGTGGTCGTGAACGTGTACTTCCCCGAATCGGAGGCCAAGGGAGCCCTGGCAAACCTCGAGGACGAACTCCTCAAGCCCCCGCCGCCCAAGACTCCCGAGGCTCCCCCTGAGCCGCCCAAGCCTGAGCAGGCGCCTGTACCCCAGAGCCGACTTCTCCGCTGGTTCCAGCCGGCCACGGCCTACGCCGCGGGCTCCGTGTCTGAAGAGCAGATCTACCAGCAGATCAAGTCCATGCCCCAGGTCCTCCAGGCCTATCAGCGCATGGGGGCACGCCTGAACCGGGTGAACGCGCTGCGAAGCTCCGGCGTCGTGGGCGAGGGCAAGGACGGCCTCCTCGCCCTTCGGGGCACCGTGGCGGACCGCCGAGAACAAAAAACCATCGACGATGAGAACGCCGACCGCACCGTGGTCATCCGCGGTCTTGCCAAAGCGTCCCTGGCGGCTCAGGGCCAAGGGGTGACGGAAGAGGCCATCAACCAGGTCCTCCCCGACGCCGCAGCCACCTTTGCCGCCCTCCGCCGCGAAAAGGCGGAGCGGGGATGGTGGATCCAACTCCCGGACGGAACCTGGACCCGGAAATCGGGCACGTGATTACGGCGTCCCGGACGGGGCCCGTGTCGGGCCCCTCCGGGTTTTCCACAGATCTCCCGCCACCACCCGTTCGCGCAACACACTAACAGCTAACGACTTATTTTCCTTGACACGGCCGGTCCAGGGCACTATATTTTCGTGGCATGCGTGAGGTGACCGGATGACAAAACGGATCAGCTATACCCGCCGCGTCCTTCCCCAAGAGTCCAAGAGAGTTCCCCCGCCCTGCGCGGGGCAAGCCTTCACCACTTCCTCGGGGGCATCCCGGAAGGTCCCCCCTTTCAAAGGTTCCCAGGCCTTCCCGCTTCAGTCGATCGTGATTCCTGCGTCACGAATTTCGTCCTCCCAATGAGGGACGAGGCGGCGGGGCGACCCGCCGCTTTCGTTTAAGCCTGCCCTGACGAGCACATGCGTTGCCGTTTTGTACCAGGGGCCGTCGCCGAAGGCTACGGTTTCTCGGGAAGGGACATCCCAAGGCGCGCCATGACAGCCTGGATGTCCTGCCACACCAATCGCTTAGCTCCCACGGGGTTCCTGAGCAGGTAGGAGGGATGGAAGGTGGGCATGAGGGGGATGCCCCGGAAGTTGGACCACGTGCCCCGGAACTTGGTGATCTGCACCTGGACGCCCAGAAGATGCTGGCACGCCGTGGCGCCGAGGGCCACGATGACCTCGGGCCGGATGGCGGCGATCTGGGCCTCCAGGAAGGGAAGGCACGTGGCGGCCTCGTCGGGAAGGGGCGTCCGGTTGTCCGGCGGGCGGCACTTCACGATGTTGGCGATATAGACGTCCTGCCGGGTTAACCCCATGCCCTTGGTGATGATATCCGTCAGGAGCTGGCCCGCCCGGCCCACGAAGGGCTCGCCCGTCCGGTCCTCATCGGCCCCGGGGCCCTCGCCCACGAACATAAGCCTTGCCCTGGGGTTCCCCACGCCGAAGACGATCTTGGTCCTTCCCTCGCAGAGGCGGCATCGCCGGCAGTCCCCGATCTCCTCCCGGATGGCCCCGAGCTTGGCCCCGGGATCCCCGTCCTCAGGGGAGGGCTCCGCCGCCTCCAGGCTCGGAGACCGCTGGAGAGCGCCCTGCTCGGGGGTGACCAGGAGAGACGGACGGTCCATGCCGTAATCCAGGCCCATCTCCTTGAGGAACCCGGCTCTCAGTTCGAGCTGCTCCCGGAAGGGGCTACGCGCCATGCAGAGCCTCGGAAATGGCATCCCACAAAGCCCGCGCGCAGGCGGCCTTGGTGGTCTCAGGCACGCGCTCCTCGGCGCCGCCTGGCCACAGCAGGGTGAGGGCGTTGCGGTCCGAATCGAAGCCCACACCCTCCGCCGACACGTCGTTGGCCGCGATGAGGTCCAGGCCCTTGTCCTCGAGCTTCTTGCGTGCGTTGGCCTTGACCTCCTCGGTCTCCGCCGCGAAGCCGCAGACGAACTGCCCCTTCTTCTTCAGGTTCCTGATGTTGGAGAGGATGTCGGCCGTGGGTTCTAGGGCCAGGGTCCATCCGCCCTTTGCCTTCTTCCGTTTGTCCGGCAGAACCTGGGCAGCGCGGTAGTCAGCCACGGCGGCAGCCATGACGAGCACCTGGCACGCGGGAAAGTGCTGCGCCACGGCGGCCTCCATCTCGGCGGCCGTGGTGACGGACACCAGCCTGCTCCCCCGGGGAGGTTCCAGGCCCGTGGGCCCTGAAATCAGGGTCACCCGTGCTCCCCGCCGCAGAGCCTCCCGCGCCACGGCGTAGCCCATCTTTCCTGAGGACCGGTTGGACAGGAACCGCACCGGGTCCAGGGCCTCGCGGGTGGGGCCGGCGGTGACCAGAACCTCCATGCCGGACAGATCCCCGGCTTTGGACAGGAGGAGGAGGGCCTCCTCGGCGATGGCGACAGGCTCGGGCAGGCGGCCCTCGTCCACATCGCCGCAGGCCAAACTCCCACGGCCCGGCTGGAGAAACACGTGGCCTCGCTCCTCCAGAATCTTCAGGTTCTCCCGCACGGCGGGGTGGCGCCACATGTTCCCGTTCATGGCGGGGGCCATGAGGACCGGCGCCGTGGTGGCCAGGTAGTGGGTGGAGAGGAAGTCGTCGGCGATGCCGCGGGCGAACTTGCCCAAGACGTTGGCCGTGGCGGGAGCCACGAGGAGGAGGTCCTCCCATTTGGCGAGCTCGATGTGGGCGATGGAGGGCTCCCCGGCGCCCGTGAAGAGGTCCGTGATGACGGCGTTGCCCGAGAGGGCCTGGAAGGTCACGGGGGCCACCATCTGGGCCGCGTGGCCCGTCATGACCACCCGCACCTCACAGCCCCGTTCTTTCAGGCGGCGCACCAGGTCGCACGCCTTGTAGATGCTGATCCCCGCGCTCACGCCCAAGGTTACGCGGAAGGGACCCTTCCCCGCACGCTCAGTGCCATCCGTTTCCATCCGGTCCATGGGATCGCCTCCCGAAGCTTAGGACTTCTTGGGCGGGTACTGGGTGAACATGAGGCCCACCGTCCGCTTGAGTCCCGCGAGGAACTCGGGCGTGGGCGCCTCGTCCTTGAGGGTGCCGCTGGCGGCGGCCCGCCAGACCACGGTGCCCGTTTTGACGTCCACCAGGTCCACCACCAGGGTCCCCACCTTGGCCCACGACTCGGTGATGTTCCGGTTGGCCAGCTTGAACTTCCCTTCGTCCCAGTCGGTGATCTTCACGTCGGCGCGCTGCTTGACGTGGTAGTGGACGTAGAGATCCGGGGCCTCCTCCGCCTTCTTCAGGCCCTTGGCCGCGAGCTGCTCGTCCACGGCCGCCACGATGGCCGAATTGACGGATGCGTCCGCGGCGGGGGTGCCCCCCTTCCACGCGTAGGTTTTGTACGCCGCGAAATCCACCGTTCGGTCCGCGTCGATGGAGATCTCCGCCGCGAAGACGGTGGTCACGACAAGCACGGCCCCCAGGGCCAGAATCCGTCCCAATGTCCTCATGGCAGTCCTCCTTGGATGGTCCACGCGGCGCCCGAGGGGCCCGGACGCGGCGGGTATCGTTCTACTCCGGTCTCTTCTCCCGAAGCGAAATGGCAAGCTCCTCAAGCTGCTTTTCGTCCACCGTCCCGGGCGAGCCGGTCATGAGGCAGAGGCCCGAGGTGGTCTTGGGGAAGGGGATCACGTCGCGGATGGAGTCGCAGCCCAGAAGGAGCATCGTGAGACGGTCGAAGCCGAAGGCGATGCCCCCGTGGGGCGGCGTGCCGTAGCGGAAGGCGTCCAGGAGGAATCCGAACTTCTCCTGGGCCGACGCCTCGCTGAACCCGAGGGCGCTAAAAACCCGCTTCTGGATGTCGGCGCGGTGGATGCGCAGGGACCCGCCGCCGATCTCGTTCCCGTCCAGGACCAAGTCGTAGGCCTGCGCTTCCACCTTGCCGGGGTCCGACTCCAGAAGATCCCAGTGCTCCTGGGCCGGCATGGTGAAGGGATGGTGTTTGGCGGACCAGCGGCCCTCCTCGGGACTCCACTCGAACATGGGGAAGCGGTGGACCCAGAGCAGGTCGTGGCGGCCCGCCTCCACGAGGCTGAGGGTCTTGGAAAAGTGGAGGCGCAAGGCGCTCAGGCAGGCGCAGGCGGTGTCGTAGGCGTCCGCCACGAAGAGTCCTAAATCTCCGTCCCCGGCGCCCACCGCATCCAGCAGCGCCGCGGCCGGCCCCTCGCCGATGTGCTTGAGGGCCGCTCCGGCGAGGGCGCCGCCCTTGCGCATGAGGGAGACGACGCCCTTGCCGCCGAAGGGTTTGACCACGGCGTTCAAGTCCTCGATCTGCTTGCGGG
>JAKBES010000314.1 GCA_021833665.1 Acidobacteriota bacterium | reverse complement strand
TGCTACCGCGCCATGGGGGACAAACACACCGCCCTGGCGGAAGCGGAGCTTCTACGGGGCGTGGCGGGCCTCCTGCGCTGCCCTCCGGAGACGGCTCGGGAAGCCCTCGCCCTGGCCGAGGCGGACCAGGCCGTGGTCCGAATCGGGGATGGCCTCTGGCAGGCCTTCGGCCCTTGGGTAATGGAATCCTTCGTCCTGGAGCAAATCCAGACTCGCGCAGCGTCAGAGGATGCGCCTTCCGGGCACCTTTTTTGGGCCAAACCGGATGATGCCAGGACCCTTCAAGGCCTCTTGGTGGAGTTTGACGCCCAGCAGGGCTTGAATCTCACGCCGGAGCAGCGGCACGCCGTCTGGCTGGCCATGACCCAGCGGTTCGCCTTGGTGCTGGGCGGTGCGGGCACCGGGAAGACCTCCCTGCTCAAGGCCGTCCACTTCGCCCAGGAACGCCTGGGCGGCGCCCTCCACCCCGTTGCGCTGGCGGGCCGTGCGGCGATGCGGATCCGCGAGGCCACCGGATGCCCCGCCCGAACCCTGGCCGGGTTCCTGGGGGCTCTGGAGCACCAGGAAATGGCCTTGGGAGCGGCTGACCTGATCGTGGTGGACGAGGCCTCCATGGTGGACCTGCCGCTGGCCTACACCCTCCTCCGGAGGCTTTCGGAGGACTGCCGGATCCTCCTGGTGGGGGATCCTTACCAACTTCCCCCCATCGGCATGGGCGTGGTGTTCAGCGCCCTGACCGAGGACGATACAGTGCCCAAGGTGGAACTGACCCGGATCCACCGGCAGGCGGCGGAGACGGGGATTCCGGGTGTGGCCCGGAGGATTCGGCTGGGGGAACTGCCCAGCCTGCCGATCTTCCAGGGAGCGCGATCTGGGATTTCCTTCCTGGAGTGCCGCCCGGAAGATGCCCAGGGCCTCGCCATAGAGACCCTCGCGGACCTGGGGGGCATCGGAGAGGCCCAACTGCTGTCCCCAGTGAAGCGGGGTCCTGCGGGCATCGTGGCCATCAACGCCGCCCTGCATGCCCTCCGTGCCACAGGGAAGCCCGTCTGGTCCGGGTTCGCCTCCGACGATCCCGTGATCCACCTGGAGAACGACTACGAGGATTTGGTCTGGAATGGCACGCTGGGCCGGGTGGTGGAGGCCCAGCCGGACGGCGTTCGTGTTCTCTGGGACGGCCACGAGTGCCCCATCACCTACCGCGAGGACCGGCGGGAGGCTTTGGATCTCGCCTACGCCATAAGCGTTCACAAGGCCCAGGGAAGCCAGTTCCGGCGCGTGATCGTGCCAGTGTTTCCAAGCCGCCTGCTGGACCGGACCTTGATCTACACGGCCCTGACGCGAGCCATCGAGCAGGTGGTGTTAGTTGGCGACCACACTGCCCTAGCACAGGCCGTTGCGGCCCCACCCGCACCGCATCGTCGCCTGACTGGCATGGGGAGGGCGTGAGATGTGCCTGTACGAAAGGTCCTCGGGTCGGAGGGAGAACCGGAGGGCGGGACGGACGGCGAGCCCCACGCTTGGTCGCCCTGCGGGGCATGCCCCCCGCAGGACGAGCGCAGCGGGGAGCGACAGGGCCCCAGGAAGGGTTCCCTGCGCCGCGCTTTTTGCGGCGGAGGGCCTGGGGGCGTGTCGCGGGGCAGAGTCCGACCGGCGTGCCCGTAGGCTCGGACCTCCGAACCGGGGAACGGTGATCGGAGTGGGAAGAATGAGTTGCGGGAAAACCTTTGCACCGTGCCACTGGAGGTGCGTCGGCGTGACGTCCTCCCCACTTCTATACCAAGGATGGTGAGAGTCCTGGGTTAAGGATTGTCTCGCTGGGATTCGCGGAGGGAGCCGTAGGCGACCGGAGTGAATCCCAGCGTTGCGCCGCTTCGACTGGGGTGATGTCGCCGAGGGAGCCGTGGGGTCTGCGGTGATTGTAATCGTGTCGCCAGGCTTCGGCGACCCTTCTGGCTTCGGGAAGGCTGCGGAACCAGTGTTCGTTGAGGCACTCATCCCGAAAGCGCCCGTTGAAGCTCTCGCAGGTTCCGTTCTGCATCGGCTTCCCCGGCTGGATGAAGTGGTGTCGAATCCTTCGCTGATAGCACCACTGGTCGAAGACCCGACTGGTGAACTCCGGGCCGTTGTCCGTCACGATGACCTCGGGCCTGCCCCGTTCGTGGATGACTCTATCCAGCACCCGCCCCACCCTAAGACCCGGCAGGCTGGTGTCCACCTCGATGGCTAGACACTCGCGGGTGAAGGTGTCGACCACGTTCAGGGTCCGCAGCGCCCGGCCATCGGCCAGGGCGTCCGAGGTGAAGTCCATGGCCCACTGCTCGCCAGGCCGGGTGGGGGCCTGAAGGTCCTTCCTGGGGCACCCCTTCAGCCGTTTCCGGATGCGCTTCCGCACAGAGAGCCCTTCCTCCTTGTAGAGCCGGTAGATCCGTTTGACGTTCACAGGGAAGCCCTCCCTCCGCAGGAGCACATGGAGCCGTTGGTAGCCGAAACGCTTCCGCTCGGCGGCCAATTCGAGAAGCCGTTGGCGCAGTTCGACCCAGTCCTTCCGCTGGGACTGATACCGATAACTGCACCGTTGCATTCCGATCATCCGGCAGGCCCGCCGTTCGCTCATCTGAAACTGGGTCCGAAGGCCACTCACAGCCTTCCGTCGATCCGGGGGCCTCAGAATTTTTTTGTGAGCAGGAACCTCAGGCCCTGATTGTCGAGCGCAAGCTCCCCCACAAGCTGCTTCAGCTTACGGTTCTCATCCTCCAGCCCCTTCAGCCGCTTTGCATCGGCTACGTCCATCCCGCCGAACTTGGCCTTCCACCGGTAGAAGGTCTGCTCGCTCACACCGAGCTTTCGGCAGATCTGGACTGTGGTCCTGCCGGCCTCGTGCTCTTTCAAGGCCAAGATGATCTGCTCCTCGGTGTATCTGCTCTTTCTCAAGGGGCCCTCCGAAGGGGGAGGACTCACATTATCCTTGGTCTAGTTTTCCGGGAGGACGTCAGGCGGAATATTCAGTGGCGCGGCTCAGTGATGTCGATCACATAATTAACATTGGCATGACCGCTTGTGGCTGGAAGCAACTGTAATCATTTGCCTTCTGACCATGTCTCGGTGAGTTGACACCACGATTAAACGGTATAGTTTAATAGCGGTTGAGGTCAACAATGCCCAAACACACTCGTTGCTGTCCCCCTAAACCCAAGATCGAGCATCGTCCTCTGCTGGATGGCGAACAGGCCCGAGTCCTGGCCGATGTCTTTAAGGTGATGTCGAACGACACGAGGCTACGGATAATCCACGCGCTGATCCGTTCAAAAGAGCAATGCGTGTCCGAACTGGCCAACATCCTGGGCATGAGTCCGCAAGCGGTGTCCAACCAACTCCAGCGACTGTCGGGCCGGCGAATTCTCGGTGTGCGCAGGGAAGGGGACAACCTCTACTATCGCGTGTTGGATCCCTGTATTGACCAGCTCCTGGAACTGGGATTTTGCCTCAAAGAAGAGAGTTTTGATCAGCAAGGCGATGCCCACCAGAACCATCCGACTCGGCACCGCGACTTTCACCCTGCGTCACCAACGGTAATTACATGAGCGTGCAAAGCGCCGTAACCAAGGATGATCACAAGTGGTGGGGGAGTCTCCCGCGCCACTTGTGCGATATGAATGGACACCTACTTGAAGAGCCTTTACGTGACCGGCAAGGTGGGTGACAGCGTCAGCTTCTATGGCACTTGCATCCGTCTCGTCAAAGTCTAGTCCTCCAAAACCCCCAGGGTCCATCCCGGACCTGGTTTCTTCTTACCGCCGTGCGCGGTATCTTAAGGATTCCCGATGCGACAAACCATTCTTTCTGCGCTTACGCTGGCCCTCGCGGGTAATTTGCTTCAGGCCCAGGACAAACCCTTCACTCCCACTATCAAGCTTGGTGGGCTCTTTCAGGCCTGGGCCACGCAGATGCTGGACGACAATCTTCGATTAGACTCGACCGGAAGTCCCTATTCCAACATCTCTGGAAACTTCAAGGAGAATACCGTCACGATCCGCCGGGCAGAGATCAAGGTTTCGGGCGAGATCCTTAAGGGCGTGGAATACGAGGCCGTCATAGATCCCAGCATCTCTACCTCTGCAAGCAACCCCATGATCCTCCAGGACGGATTCCTTACCTTCAAGCCTGTTCATGGGTTCGATGTGAAGGTGGGCCAGATGAAGAACCTCCAGACCCTCGAAGGCCTCACCTCCAGCGCAGATCTCATGTTCGCCGAGCG
>JAKBES010000042.1 GCA_021833665.1 Acidobacteriota bacterium | reverse complement strand
ACCGCCGTCGGCGGGTCTCCCGCCCTTCTCGTCCCTGGCCTCTATGCTCTGGGGCGTTGCCATCAATGAAAATGCGGGGGTTTCCCCCCGCTCGAGTTTTGGTGGACCGCCAGGGACTCGAACCCCGAACCAACGGATTAAGAGTCCGCTGCTCTACCGATTGAGCTAGCGGTCCGAAGCGGAAATTATCCACGAAATGGACCTTGCTGTCAACTCGGCAGGCTGCAGGGGGGGAGGGGACGGGGTCGAAGGCCAGCCCGATCTACGTGCAGGCAAACTGGGTGGCGATTCGAGAAATGTCCTTGGCCGAGTCCACATCCCTAGCGGTGAGGCCGTCGGCGGAGTGGGTGCGAAGGAATACCGTGACGTCGGAGTAACGGACCAAAAGATCGGGGTGATGATCCCTGGCCTCGGCCGCCACGGCCACCATTTCCACGAAGCGGATGCCGTCCATATAAGAGTGGAACGGGAAACGCCGCACGAGGCTGCCCTCCTGGACACTCCATCCCGGCAGACCGCTCAGCGCGGCGTCAATTTCCTTCTCGGTCATCTTGTTCGGCATGGGGAGTTCACCTCCAGAGACATTCTAGTCCAGATGGCCGTGGGGAAGGCATCTACCTCTTCGGGAGGCGGGGCCGCTTGGGGGAGGGGAAGAGCCTGGAACCCCACCATGGCCGCGTTGTCGGTGCAGTAGGCTGACCGGGGAAAGGCCGTCCTGACGGCGAGTTCTTTGCCGAGAGCCTGAAGTCGGACGCGGAGGTGGCTGTTGCAGGCGACGCCTCCCGCCATCGTGATGGATCGGGGCCGCAGCGCCTGGGCCGTTTTCTTGAGGACTTGTATGAGGTGGTCGACCACCCGCTTCTGATAGGAGGCGATGAGGTCGTAGGCCCAGGGCGGCAGGTGATCGGGGTCAGCGCCGGCCGGGACCTCGAGGCTCCTGAGGTTCATGTAGTGCAAGGCGGCGGTCTTCAGGCCCGAGAAGGAGTAGTCCAGGGAGCCCGAAGACATTCTCGGGAGGGTGAAGACGACCGCCTTGGGGTTGCCCCGGGCGGCCAGCCGGTCCATGAGGGGACCCGCCGGATAAGGAAGACCGAGACGCTTGCCCAGCTTATCCAGAGCCTCGCCCGCGGCGTCGTCGCGGGTGGCCGCCACGAGAGCCACGTCGTGAGGACTCCTGCAATGAAAGATGTGGGAGTGGCCGCCGGAGACCACGAGGCCGAGGCTGGGGTACGGAAGATCGGGAGCCTCCATCCAGGAGGAGCGGAGGTGCGCCTCTACGTGGTTGACGCCGTGGAGGGGAATCCTCAAGGCCCAGGCCATGGCCTTGGCGTAGGACACTCCCACCAGCAGGCTTCCCTGAAGCCCTGGGCCGCAAGTGACGGCGATGGCGGTGAGGTCCCGCTCCGAAACGCCGGCCTCGCGCAGGGCCGAGTCCACCGTGGGGGGAAGGTTGGCCAGGTGCTGGCGGCTCGCCAGCTCTGGGACCACGCCGCCATAAGGGGCGTGGACGGCGTCTTGAGAGGCAACGACCGAAGACAGCACCCGCCCGTCCTCTGCAAGGACGGCCGCGGAAGTGTCGTCGCACGACGTCTCCACGGCCAGGAGAACAGTCACGGCAGGCCCCGGGCAAGAAAGCGGGACACGGTTTCCGGGTCCACGGGCTCCACGGGGCCATCTTCCGTGATGATGGCGTGAATGAGGTCGTGGGGGGTTACGTCGAAGGCGGGGTTGTAAGCCCCCACGCCGACAGGCGCGACTCGGGTGCCGGCAAAGGAGAGGACTTCCTCCTGGGAACGCTCCTCGATGGGAATAGCATCGCCGTCGGGGGCCGCGGGGTCGAAGGTGCTCCTCGGCGCAGCCACGTAGAACGGAACCTGGTGATGCGCGGCGAGGACCGCCAGGGAGCAGGTTCCGATCTTATTGGCCGTGTCTCCGTTGGCGGCGATGCGGTCGGCTCCCACCACGATGAGGTCCACTTTGCCCTGGCTCATGAGGGCGCCCGCCATATTGTCACAGAGAAGCGTTACGGGAATCCCGTCCTCGCTCAGCTCCCAGGCCGTGAGGCGGGATCCTTGGAGGAAGGGCCGGGTCTCGTCCGCATAGACCATGTTCAGTCGCGATGCCTCCTGGGCCGCCCTCACCACGCCCAAGGCCGTGCCGTAGCCGCCCGTGGCCAGCGCCCCGGCGTTGCAGTGGGTCAAAATGGACGCCCCGTGGGGAACGTAGGAGAGGCCATGCCGGCCAATGGCCTGGCACGAGGCCACGTCTTCGCGGTGGATGCGGAGGGCCTCCTCCAGCATGGCATCGGCCACGTCCTCGGGCTCCGCGCCGTTCTGGCATAGGTCCACCGCCAGCCTGAGAAGCAGATCCACGGCCCATTCCAGGTTGACGGCCGTGGGCCGTGCCGCCTTGAGGCGGGCCGCATCGGCCTTGACGGCTTTGAGAAAGGCGTTGCGGCTGGCCGACCGCGCTGCGGCCGCCCCTGAAAGAGCCATGCCGTAGGCGGCGGTGATTCCGATGGCGGGCGCCCCGCGTACGACCATGTCCCGGATGGCCTGGGCCACGTCAGGGGCGGACCAGTAATCCAGGTACGAAGTCTGCAACGGCAGGGCCCGCTGGTCCAGAAGCTGCAAGCTGTGGGTCGGCGTCCACGCGATATGGGGTTGCACGGCCGGCGCTTACTTAGACGACTCGTCTTCGAGGAACGCTTTGATGTGGTCCAGGTCGTCCTGTTGGATCTTGTCCAGGTCCAGGTCCGTCCTGAGCTCCTGCATCGATTTGGAAACGGCCGCCTCCGCCTCGCCCTTGGGCCTTGTCTGGACGATTTCACGGGGGGGACCAAACATGGGTGCGAGGACCCAAATAAAAATCAGAAGGGCTCCCGCCAAGCTGACAAGGGTGGCCAACATCAGACCCTCCTCATGGGAACGAGCGCCGTGAGGCCCCCCACGAGCACGAAGAAGCCTCCCAGCCAAAGCCACGCCACCATGGGATTCACGAAGGCTCCGATGATGGCGCTGTTGTCCTTCAGGTCGTAGCCCGCCAAGAGGGTGTAGAAGTCGCGCATGGGCCGGGAGTGGATGGCCACCTCGTAGGTGGGCTGTTCGGGGTTGCTCGCGTAGAAGACGCGCATGGGCTGGAGGTACGCCACCATCTTGTCGCCGCGGTAGACGAGGAGGTCGGCCCAGATCCGCTTCTCGTTGACGGAGCTGAAATTCCTGTCGAGATTGTCGTGCTCGAGCCGCTCCATCCTCACCGTGTAGGGACCGAAGCGGACCGCGTCGCCGGGCCTCATGGATTCCTGATACTGGGTCTGGAAGGTGGAGGAGAAGGCGATCCCTAGAAAAAGGCAGATGATGCCGATGTGGACGAGATACCCGCCGTAGCGCCTGGGATTCTCGAGGAAGGGCGCCGCCAGCGAGCGCGGGACCGTGAGCCCGCGGGATGAGGCGTGGCGCACGGTGCGCGTGTACTCCTCCACGATGATGGCCGCCACGAAGAACGATATGCCCACGCAGGCGAAGAGGTAGATGTAGGTCAAAGGCCGTCCGGAGAAGTCTTTCGTGGACAGGCTCCCCCCCGTGAAGAACGCCACGACGGAGGCGGCAAGGGCCGAGAGGCCAGCCAGGAAGGGGATGAAGAGCTGCTTCCGATAGCTCTCCCACCCTCCGCGCCGCCACGGCGCCACGGAGGCGAGCCCCATGACCAGGAGGATGGCCAGGGCAATGGGCAGCACGCGCGGGTTGTAAAACTCGGGCCCGTGGCTCAACTCCTTGTGGGTGATCATCCTGTAGAAGATGGGGCTGCTCACGCCAAAGACCACCACGAAGGTGAAGAAGGCCATGAGAAGGTTGCCGTAGAAGAAGAGGGCCTCCCTGCTTCCCGCCGACTCAAGCTTCTGGCCGCTCTGGAGGAGTGCACGCCGCCGCCAGATGAACACGGCGCTCACCACCAGCATGAGGGCCATGAAGCCCAGGAAAATGGTGCTCAGGCGCAGATAGACGGGAACGGACGGGTCTTCCTGGCCGAAGGCGTGCACCGATTGCAGGATGCCCGATCGGGTGAGGAAGGTCCCGTAGATGGACAGGAGGAAGGTGGTCACGATGAAGGCCACGTTCCAGAAGCGGTAAATGCCCCGCTTCTCCTGCATGAGGAAGGAGTGGAGGAACGCCGTCCCCGTGAGCCACGGCATGAAGGATGCGTTCTCCACCGGGTCCCAGGCCCAGTAGCCGCCCCATCCCAGCTCGATGTAGGCCCAGAAGCCGCCCAGAAGGATGCCGATGCCCAAGGTGAGCCACGAGAACATGGCCCAGTTGCGGGCGGACTTCATCCAGAAGGTGTTGCGCTCGCGGTGGGCCAGGGCGCCCATGATGAACGCGAAGGGGATGGTGAATCCCACATAGCCCAGGTAGAGCATGGGAGGATGGATGGCCATGTAAACGTTTTGCAGGAGGGGGTTGAGCCCATTGCCGTCCACATCCTTGAGGGCCTGGGGAGAATAGGAGGAGAGGAGCTGGCCCGCGCCGTCCTTGAGGGGCTCGAAGGGGTTGATTTTGAAGTTGAGCAGGAAGAGAAAGAATCCCAGGGTCAGCAGGAGGAGAAAGCTGGTGAAGGGCAGAAGCCGGAGGTTGTTTCGCCGGTTGAAGGTTACCGCGAGAGCGGAGAAAACGGCCAGGAGCATGCACCAGAAAAGCATGGAACCGCTCATGCCCCCCCACAGGGCCGTCACCTTGTAGATGGCGGGCTGGCTTCGCCGTGAATACTCCCACACGTACTTCAGCGTGAAGTCGTTGCGCAGAAGGGCGGCCACCAGAGCCAGGACTGCCAGCACCACGAGCCCGCAGATCCCGTAAATGGAGCGTATGACGCTATCCAGGTATCTCCCATCCCGCGACCGGTAGGCCATGAAGGAGGCCACCAGCCCCCAGATGGCCAAGCCGTGGGCGATGAAGAGGGCGTAGTTGCCGATGCTATTCATTGCTCCCTTTCCCGTCCCCCGCCGCGCCTGGAGCCTTGCCCTTGGATTCATACTTGGAAGGGCACTTCACGATGAGTTCCCGTCCCTGGAAGGTGCCCTGTCCGTCCATTCGGCCGTCCACGACGATCTGGAGGCCCTCCTGGAAGGCGTCGGGGATGGCTCCCTGGTAGTGGACGGGTATGGTCTTGGATGGGTCTTTCTCGTCCTGGACGTTGAACCAGAGGTCCAGGTGATTCTGGGACGTCTTCACGGAGCCCGGCTGAATGATTCCCTTGAGCTTGACCCTATCCCTCTGCTTCGCCGTGTCCGCGTGAAATTCGGTGGGGCTGTAGTAATAAACGGGCTTGCTGTTGCCCGTGCTCGACAGGAAGAACAGGGCCAGAGCCCCGACGACGATGATCAGACCAACGGTCCACTTGACCTTCATTACCGCTCTCCTCTAAAGCGCTCTAAGGGCAGGGCCCCGTCGCGCCACCCCGAATCATAGTGAAAAACCTGGCGCCGGTCAAAAAAATTGCCCCGGCTCAGGCGCCCGGCTTTCGGCATCCCGCGTCCAGAGCCGCCTTGAGAGCGGGGATGTCCTTCATGGGATTGGCCATGCCGCAGAAGAGCCGGATGGCGGCCACGCCGGCGGCGCCGGCGGCCACGACCTCGGCGAGGTTACCCGCGCCGATCCCCCCCAGTCCCAGGATCGGAATGGGGCTTCGGGCGCAGGTGCTCCTGAAGGCGTCCAGGCCCAAGGGCGGGCCAAAAGGCGCCTTGGAAGGCGTGGCGAAGACGGGGCCCAGCGTGACGGCGTCGGCCCCTTCCTCGGCGGCCCGAAGGACCTCCTCCTCTCGGTGGCAGCTCCGTAGGATCAGAAAGGGGCGCGGAAGGAGGGCTCTGGCGCGGGCCGTGGGAATACCGCCGGAAGGCAAGTGAATGCCCGAGGCCCCTGAGGCGAGCGCCACGTCGAGGCGTCCATTCACCAGCAGCCGGACGCCGAACCGCCGTGCCTCGGGGGCGAGCATCTTGAGGGCGGCCACGAGGGTTCGGTCCGGCAGGTCCTTCTCCCTGACCTGCAGCCAGTCAACGCCGGCGCGGATCAGCCCCGAGGCTTGAAGAAGCAGATCGCCGCCCTTGGCAAGGGAGCGGTCCGTGATGGCGTAATAGATCATGGCTTAGTCGTAAGCGCTCTGATCGTGCCCGTCAGGCGGGCGCCCTCGCTTACCGAGAGCCGGGCGGTGGAGAGATCTCCGTCCCAGGTGGCCGTTTCTCCGAATCTGGACAGTCCGGACACGTCCGCCTTGCCCGAGGCAGATCCCTCGCAAGAGAGCGTGACGCAGTCCAACTCGCCCTGCACGTGTCCCCCCGCCACCACGATGACCGTCGCCTTGCAACGAAGGGGGCCTTCGACGGCGCCCTGCACTTCTATGTCCTGGCGCGAGGACAGGGCGCCCTTCAGCGTGGTCTTGGGCCCGATCACCGTTCTAGGAGGAGGCGGGGCGGGTGCTCGGTTAAAGAAACCCAAATCGATTCTCCGGAGGGAGGAGGTGCTTGGAGCGGGCGAGGGGTCTCGAACCCCCGACCTCAAGCTTGGGAAGCTCGCGCTCTACCAACTGAGCTACGCCCGCTCGAAACCCTATTCTAGCCGAAGCCGTGATGGGCGGTCAAGACGCCTTCGCCCAGTCCAGTCTCGCCTTGAAAATCAAACGGCCAGCAGGTACAATCCACGAGGCATCGGGATCCCCGTGGCGGGTCCCGCGCCGGAGTGCTCCCCAGGCGGGAGGAAAGGGGCTCGACCGCTTGAAACCCATACGATGGTTGGCGGCGCTTGCGTTCACCTTGGCTCTCGCGGTGCCGGCCATGAACGTGACGGGCCCGCAAGGAACCTTCTCGCTCAGGGATCGCCCCCGAGGCGAGCAGATGGGCTTCTGCGCTGAAGATCTGGCGGCCGCCCTCAAGGGGTCCCTCGGGAAGGATCCGGTTTCCCATTACCCTGTTCTGACCCTCCGCGGCAAGCGTACGCTCATTTCTACGGCCTCGGCCCTGGCCTCCGTGGACGGAAAGATCGTCCGCCTTCAGGAATCACCCGCCGTGATCGAAGGGTGCCTCTGGCTTCCCGCGGAGTTTCTCACCTCCGTCCTACCGCAGATCCTGGGCGGTCCGGTGACGATCCGGGGGGCCGAAGGCAAGGCGCCGCCGGCGGAAAGCAAAGTTCCACCCAAGCTGGAGGCGAAGCCCGAGCCGAAGGCGGCCCAGGCTCAGAAGGGGGCGTCCGTTTCGGTGGGGGCGGAGGTGGCCGCGGACTCGGTCCGCCTCACGTTGGCGGGAAAGGACGCCGTTCTGGCCGACGTGGCGCAGGGGAGCAAGGAGATCGTCGTCACACTGGCCCAGGGCGGGCTTACGGGTACGGCCCAGGACGTGGGCGCGGGCATCGTGGACGGCATCGCTTTCAACCAGGGAGGGAGAACCCTCAAGGTCGCCCTCGGGCCCGGATTCAAGCGGCTCGAATCCCTGAAGCTTAGCGATCCGGACCGTCTGGTCCTCGTCTTCAAGGGTGAAGGGCAGCGCCTCAACCCACCCCCTCCCGAGGACGTCCAGGCGGCTCCAGAGACCGCGGACGCCGGGATCGCTCCGGGCGGACCGCCCAGGAAGACGGCGGCCTTCGACACGGTGGTTCTGGACCCGGGGCACGGCGGAAGCGACACGGGGGCCACCACCGCCGGAGGCCTCCAGGAGAAGGACTTGACCCTGGTGCTGGCGCAGAAGGCGGCGGCCCTGCTGGAGAAAGCGGGATTGAAGGTCATCCTCACCCGGAGCACGGATACTCAAGTCCCCCTGGTCCAGCGCACGGCCATCGCCAACTACAACCGGGCTGACCTCTTCCTTTCCATCCATTTGAACTCCTCCCCCGCGCCCTCGGCCCGGGGTACGGAGACCTATTTTCTCAGCCGGAACGCCACGGACCTCTGGTCTACCCAGCTCGCCGCCAAGGAGAACACGGAGGGGGTGGCCTCCGGGGCCACGGCGGACAGCGGCCTGAACCTGGTTCTCTGGGAGCTGGCCCAGACGTCCTATATCGTGGAGAGCTCGGCCCTGGCGGAGGCGATTCAACAAGAGTTCAACACGTTGCTGGGAACAACCGACCGGGGCGTGCGCCAGGCACCTTTCGTGGTGCTGGAAGGGGCTCAGATGCCCGCCGTCCTCGTGGAGGTGGCCTTCCTGTCCAATCCCGACGAGAGCAAGCGCCTCACGGATCCGGCCTTTCAGGACCAGGTGGCTCAAGGACTGACCCAATCCATCCTTGCCTTCAAGGCTCGCTATGACAAACCGCAAGCGCCCCCGCCGGCGAGCTGAAGCCGCCCTTTTCACGGCGGCCCTCTGCGCCCTTCTGGTTTCGTGCCGCGAGGCGCCCAAGGCGCCCCCGCAGAGCGCAGAACAGGCCGCTCCGTCAGCCGCCCAGACCGTCACGGCGTCCCGCACCCTTTTCTACCCCCAGGCCGATGACATGCTTCTGGCCCCTTGCCCCGTTGTCATGCCGGCCACGGGCTCGCCGCAGCAAGACATGGCGGCGCTGATCCGGCGCTATCTGGCGGGTCCGCCCGGGGACGGGCAGGTCCAGCCCTTCCTCGAACACAGCGCCCTGCGCGCCCTGTTTCTCATAGGCTCGGAGGCGGTGGTGGACCTCACGGGCCCCGTGAGAGCAGGGGGCGGATCAGCCACGGAGGCGGCCCGAGTCTACGGCATCGTCCAGACGCTCGCCTACAACTTTCCGGACGTGAAGAGCGTGAGGATCCTCGTGGACGGCCAGGAGGTGGACACCCTTTTGGGCCATCTCGACCTGAGCCGCTCCCTCCCGCCCGAGCCCAGGCTCGTGGCAGGATCGGCGGGCACGCAGGGAGACGCGGAATGAGCCTGCCCGGGGGCCCCGTCGGAGTCTTCGACTCGGGGGTCGGGGGGCTCACGGTGGTGGCCGAGATCCGGCGCCGCATGCCTGCGCAGGACATCCTCTACTTCGGGGATACGGCCCGGGTTCCCTACGGCAACAAATCGCCCGAGACGGTTCGGCGATACTCCTTGGAGATCGGCCGCTTTCTCGTGGACCAAGGGGTCTCCTTTCTGGTGGTGGCCTGCAACACAAGCAGCGCCGTGGCCCTGGATGCCCTCGAAGGGGCCGTGCCCGTGCCCGTCTTGGGCATGATCGGGCCAGGGGCACGCGCCGCGGCGAGCGCCACGGCCAACGGCAAGGTGGGCATGGTGGGCACCCGCGCCACCGTCGCAAGCGGATCCTACGCAAGGGCCATCCGGGAGATCCGGCCCGACATCGAGGTCTTTTCCCGGGCCTGCCCCCTCTTCGTTCCCCTCGTCGAGGAGGGCTGGAGCGACGGTCCCGTGGCCCTCCAGGTGGCCCATCGCTATCTGGACGGCCTGCTCAAGACGGGGGTGGACACCCTCATCCTCGGCTGCACCCATTACCCCGTCCTCATTCCGGTTCTTCGCCAGGTGGCGGGACCGGACGTCAAGCTCATCTCCTCCGCCGAGAGCGCCGCCGAGGCCTTGAATGCCTTGCTGCCGGCCGCGCCCCGCCAGGAGGGGACCATCGGACGCCTCACGTGCTACGTCACAGACTCGGGAACTCACTTCACCGAAATCGCCCAGCGCATCCTCGGCGAGCCCCTCGGGGAACTCATCGCCGTGGAAGAAGAAAGGTTGGTCATCCCATGAGAACGGACGCCCGAGCCTCCAACGAGCTTCGCCCCATTTCCATCGAGACGGGCTACCTCGCCTATCCCGAAGGTTCCTGCCTCATGACCTTCGGCAACACGCGCGTGCTCTGCACGGCCATGGTGGAGGACCGGGTGCCGCCCTTTCTCAAGGGGACGGGACAAGGGTGGGTCACGGCCGAGTACGGCATGATCCCCGGAGCCACACAGCAACGCACGAGCCGCGAAGCTACCAGGGGCAAACCCTCGGGCCGGACGCAGGAAATTCAGCGGCTCATCGGCCGATCTCTTCGCTCGGTCGTGGACCAGAAGGCCTTCTCGGACAGGACCGTCTGGGTGGACTGCGACGTCCTTCAGGCGGACGGCGGCACCCGCACCGCGGCCATCACGGGCGCGTTCTGCGCCATGGTCATGGCCTTCGACCATCTCGTCTCGGCCAAGATCATCAAGTCGTTCCCCATCAAAAGCCAGGTGGCTGCCGTGAGCGTCGGCATCCTTCGGAGCGAGAAAATCCTCGACCTGAAATACGACGAGGATTCCATCGCCGAGGTGGACATGAACGTCGTCATGTGCGGCGACGGCCGGTTCATCGAAGTTCAGGGTACGGCCGAGCAGGAGCCCTTCTCCAAGGCAGACCTGGACAGCCTCCTAGCCCTGGCCGCCCACGGCATCGACCAGCTCTTCGCGGCCCAAAGAAAGGCCCTGCCCTTCGACTTGGGCAAATACGGCCTATAACCTTACCAGGACGCATCAGCACGCCCCGGTTTGCTCTGCGCTCTGCCCCATATGAAAGTTGGCACTCTTTCCATAGGGAACCGGCCCGCCGGTTCCGCGGTCACATTGTTTCTGGACGGGCGTTAGGCCGCCTGATATAGTCGAGCGTGTTCAGGACTTTCTGGATCGAGACGGAGGGGAGGCACGCATGGCCATTCGCCAAGGGCTGTCGGTGAAGCGCAACGCCGTCGCGGTGTCCATCATCCTGGCCGTGGTTCTCCTGGCGGTCTCCTTGGTTTTCGCCCAAAAAGATGGAGGAACAAGCCAAAAATCAACCGGCTCCAAACCGGAGGCCGTTGCCAGACCCCATGCGCCCACGTGGAAGTCCGTGGATGAGCTGGTGAGCCAGCAGAAATTCGAAGCGGCTTCGGAGGCCGCGGAGAAGATCCTGGCCTCGGCGAGAGCACGGGGTGACGAAGCCGATTGGACCAAGGCCCTTGTCACCCTGACACAGCTCCGCGTGGGACTGCACGGGTATGAAACGGCGGTCCGGAGGCTGCGCGAGGAGCCGTGGCCTCAGGATCCCCTGTCCCAGGCCACCCTGAACCTGTTTTACGCCCATGCCATCGTGACGTACTGCCAGATGTACTCGTGGGAAATCGGGCATCGCGAGAAGGTGGAGGCCAGGGGAACCGTGGACCTGAAGTCCTGGACCCGCGGCCAGCTCTACGCGGAGGCCCAGCGCGCCTACCTCGACGTGTGGAAGGCAAGGGCCGTGCTGGGTGAGGACCCCATTTCCGTCCTCAAGGAGTACATCCGCCCCAACGATTATCCCGCCGGCATCCGCGACACCCTCCGCGACGCCGTCTCCTATTTATACGTGGAACTGCTGGCCGATTCGAGCTTCTGGACGGCCGAGCAATCCAACGACATCTTCACCCTCGACCGGGCCGCGCTTCTCGCGGACGGCCCCTCGGGGCCGGCGGCCGAGGCGGTTCTCAGCGACGCCAAGGCTCATCCCCTGCAGAAGATCGTGGCGGTTCTGGGCGACCTCGAGGGTTGGCACGCAGCGCAGGGCCAGAGGGAGGCCCAGCTCGAGGCCCGCCTGGAGCGTTTGCGGCGCCTCCATGAGCACCTTGAGGAGGCCTCTGACCGCGCGGCCCTGAGGAACGATTTGGAATCCCGCCTCGTGCGGTTTCGAGAGGTGCCCTGGTGGTCCATGGGCCAGGCTCTCCTGGCGAGCTTCGTCCAAGAAGAGGACTCGCCCGATGCCCTGGTGCGCGCCCGGATCCTTGCCCTGGAGGGATGGAGGGCCTACCCCCAATCACCCGGGGGCCAGCGCTGCGATCACGCGGTCCAGGCCATTCAGGCGCCCGATTTCAGCCTGGAGGGCATGGCCCTGGACGGGCCGGGCAACCGCTCCATGGCGGTGCGGCACAAGAACCTGAAGGCGCTCTACTTCCGGGCCTATCCCGTGGATTTGATGGAGCGCATCCAGACAAGCCGCGACTACAACCTCCTCCCCCAGTGGCAGGAGGTGAAGGGCATCCTGGGCGGCCAGAAGCCGGCGGCGGCGTGGTCCTTGAACCTGCCCGAGACGCCCGATTACCGGGAGCACCGCACCTTCTTGGCGCCCGTGTCTCTTCCCAAAGGCGCCTACATCGTGGCGGCTTCCGCCCGCGAGGATTTCAAGGAGGCGGGCAACCGCGTCCTGGCCATCCACCTGACCCTCAGCGACCTCGTGCTGATGAGCCGCCAGGAAGAAGACGGCGGGCTGGAGGTCACGGCCCTGGACGGCACCGCGGGACGGCCCGTGGCGGGAGCCGACGTGGCTCTCTACGAGTACAACTGGAGCCAGGGCCACCGGATGGCCGAGCAGCAAGTGACGGCCCAGGACGGCACGGTCCGCTTCGCCAGCGCGCCGAGCCTGCGGGGCAAGAGCTTCTTCCTCTTGGGCCGCCATGGTAACGACCTCTCTCTCGACACGGCCTACATCGGATTCTACGAAAAGCACGTCCCTGGCGAGACGGCGGCCACCCTCGTTTACACCGACCGGAGCATCTACAGGCCGGGCCAGAAGATCCTTTGGAAGGTCCTGGCCTACCACGGCGTGGAAGGCCAAGGGCCCAAGGCCTGCTTTCCCCACACCCCTCTCACGCTCACCTTGAAGGACGGAAACAGCCAGGTCGCCGGCACGGCCACCGTGAGCACCAACGACTTCGGGACGGCGGCGGGAGAGTTTCCAATCCCCGCCGGCAAGGTCCTGGGAAGCTGGCGTATCGAGACCTCTCTGAACGGCGGGGCGGGGGTGCGCGTGGAGGAGTACAAGCGCCCCACCTTCGAGGTCTCCTTCCAGGAGCCCTCCTCGCCCTTGCGCCTGAACCGTCCGGCCGCGCTGACGGGCCAGGCCACCTACTACTTTGGGCTTCCCGTGGTGAACGGCACCGTGGCGTGGCGGGTCACTCGGCTTCCGGTCTACCCGTGGTGGTGGGGCTGGTACGGCTGGGGAGGCCGCGCAAAGGTGCAGACGGTGGCCTCGGGGACTACGGCCCTCAAGGAAGACGGCACCTTCACCGTGGTGTTCACGCCCGCCGCGGACGAGCGGGAATCGGCGTCCAAGGATGTGACGTATCGTTACGCCGTCTCCGCCGACGTCACCGACGAGGGAGGGGAGACCCGGTCGGCGAGCAAGGGCTTCAGGCTCGGATTCGTGTCGGTGGAAACGCGGCTCGAACTTGGAACGGCCTTCTTTTTGGAAGGGTCGGTGGGTCAGGTCACGGCCACGCGCACCGATCTGAACGGCGCTCCGAGGCCGGGCGAGGGATCGTGGCGCCTCGTGGCCCTCGTCCAGCCTC
Source organism: Acidobacteriota bacterium (assembly GCA_021833665.1). GTDB lineage: Bacteria > Acidobacteriota > UBA4820 > UBA4820 > DSQY01 > JAKAJA01. The sequence continues at coordinate 4,513 of JAKBES010000042.1, read as the reverse complement.
CTCGCGCACTCCTCCCCGCCCAGCAGCCCATGCCCAAGCCTCAGGCCGGCAAGGACGCGGGCTACCACACGCCGGGCGATCTAGAGCGGCCCCGGTGGGAGGCCAACTACACCGTTGAAGCGGTGCTGCGCCTGTGGGAGGAAGGCGCAGAGAAAGGGAAGGGCACCCTGGAGCACGACGCCAAGGGCGAGGCGGAGATTCACGTTCCGCCCCTGCCCTCTGGAGCTTACAGGCTGCTCTACGAGACGACGGACGACTTCGGTGCCGCGTGCGAGACCTCCAAGGACTTCGTGGTGGCGGCGGCGAAGGAAAACCTCGCCGTGCCCGCCGTCCTCCTGGCCGAATCGGCCTCCGTGCCCGTGGGCGGAACGGCCCGGTTCCTCGTGCATTCGGGCCTTCCGGACCAAATTCTTTTCGTGGATGTGTACCGCGGAGGCAGAAGGATCGAGCGGCGCCTGCTCACCTCTGGCACCGGTTCCTCGCTCATCGAAATGCCCGTCACCGAAGGAGACCGGGGCGGCTTCGGGATGACCCTCACGGTCCTGCGAGGCCACCAGGTCATGCAGTCGAGCCAATCGGTCTTCGTGCCGTGGGATAACAAGGACTTGAAGGTGGAGTTCGCCACCTTCCGCGACAAAATGAGGCCCGGAGCGAAGGAAACCTGGCGCGTCACCGTGAAGGCCCCCGGCGGCAAGCCCGTCGAGGCCCGCGCGGCGGAGATCCTGGCCTACATGTATGACCGCAGCCTGGACCTCTTCGCTCCCTACAACCCTCCCCGGGTGACCGCTCTCTATCCCAGCCGCGCAGGCGCGGGGACCTCCAGGACCGACTTGGGGCAGGCCGGGGTCTGCTACAGCGAGGACCAGGGGCTCGTCACCCTGCCTTCCTATCCCACCTTCAGAGACGACGCCCTCATCTTCCTCGAGCGCTACGGCATCGGCGGCCCTGGGCGGCGCGGCGGGGGCGGGCTCATGGGCGGAGGGCGAAACGAAGTGATGGTGACCGCAGCCGCGCCCATGATGGCTCCCGCGCCGCCAGCCGGCATGGCGAAAGCAACGAGCAACGCCCCCATAGGGAAGGCTGAAGATCAGTATGTGGTCAATGGCCTAGATGCCACCGAGGCAACGCCAGACGAAAGCCAGGCCGTGCAACTTCGTTCCAACTTCGCGGAGACGGCCTTCTGGAAGCCCCAGCTTCTCACGGGGCCGGACGGCGCCGCATCCATCGAGTTCACCGTTCCCGATTCCGTCACGTCATGGAACGTCTGGGTGCACGCGGTCACCAAGGAGATGCAAGGGGGCTCGCTCCACAGGGAGGCCAGGAGCGTGAAGGACCTCATGGTCCGGCCTTACCTGCCTAGGTTCCTGAGAGAGGGGGACCGCGCGGACATCAAGGTGGTGGTCAACAACGCCTCGGACCACGAGTTCACCGGAACAGTCACCTTCGACATCCTCGACCCCGGCACCAACCAGAGCCTCCTCTCCAAGTTTGGCCTGGACGCGGCATCGGCCACGAAGCCCTTCACCGTGGCCAAGGGGGGAGGGACGGACCTGGCCTTCCCCCTCACGGCGCCCGTCCGGGTGGGGACGGTGGCGTTCAAGGTGACGGCCATTTCGGGGGATACGAGCGACGGCGAGCTGCGCCCGTTGCCCGTGCTGCCGGGGCGCATGCACCTCATGCAGTCCCGCTTCGTCACCCTCAAGGACAAGGACCGCAAGGAAATGACCTTCGCCGACCTAGCCAACAACGACGATCCCACCCTCGTGAACGAGGAGATGGTCGTCACCCTGGATGCCCAGCTCTTCTACTCCGTCCTCTCGGCCCTGCCCTATCTCGTGAACTATCCCTACGAATGCACCGAGCAGACCCTCAACCGCTTCCTCTCCACGGGCATCCTCACGAGCCTCTACGGCCAATATCCCGCCGTGGGCAAGATGGCCAAGGAGTTCTCCAAGCGGCAGACCCCGCTGGAGACGTGGGATTCGGCCGACCCCAACCGACGGATGGAACTGGAGGAGACCCCGTGGCTGCTCGAATCCAGAGGCGGAAAAGACGCGGGCCTGGGCACGGAGAACGTGCTGGACCCGCGCGTCGCCCAGGCCAACCGGGATCTCGCCTTGGCCAAGCTGCGCAAGGCCCAGACCGCCATCGGGGGGTTCCCCTGGTGGCCGGGCGGCCCCCCGTCGCCCTACATGACCCTCTACATCCTCTACGGGTTCAGCAAGGGCCTCGAATTCCAGGTGGAAGCCCCCCGCGACGTGGTGGAGCGCGCCTGGGGCTACATGCACCAGCACTACCTCGATGAGGTGGTGCGCCGCATGATAGACAAGGACACGGGCTGGGAATTCGTCACCTTCCTCAACTACACCCTGTCCAACTATCCCGACATGACTTGGACCGGCGGGCTCTTCACGGAGGCCGAGCGGACGAGGATGCTGAACTTCTCCTTCAAACACTGGAAGCAGCACAGCCCGTACAGCAAGTGCCAGCTCGCCCTCACCCTCAGGCGCATGGGGCGTGCAAGGGACGCGGCCCTCGTCTTTAGCAGCGTCATGGATTCGGCCAAGACCACCCCCGACCAGGGCACCTTCTGGGCCCCCGAAGACCGCGGATGGCTCTGGTACAACGACACCGTCGAGACCCACGCCTTCGCCCTCCGAACCCTCATGGAGGTGACCCCCAACGATCCCAAACGGGACGGGCTCGTGCAGTGGATCTTCCTGAACAAGAAGCTCAACCACTGGGAAAGCACCAAGGCCACGGCGGAGGTCATCTACTCCCTGGTCCACTACCTCAAGGCCGAAGGCGCCCTCGGCACGAGGGAGGACGCCACGGTGCGGGTGTGCAACGAGGTGGTGCACTACACCTTCGAGCCGGACACGTACACGGGGAAGAAGGCCCAGACCGTTATCCCCGGGAGCAAGATCGCCCCCAGGGCCTGTTCCACGGTCGTGGTGGAGAAGGACACGAAGGGCCTCATGTTCGCGTCCGCCACGTGGCTGTTCAGCACGGAGAAGCTGCCCCCCGAGGCCAGGGGCGACTTCCTCTCCGTGCACCGCACCTATTACAAACGGGAGAACTCGGGCGGGGAGTGGGTCCTGAAACCCCTCGCCGAAGGGGCTCTTCTCAAGCCAGGTGACGAGGTGGAGGTGCACCTCTCCATCCGGAGCAAGCTCCCTTGCGAGTACATCCACCTGCGCGATCCGCGGGCGGCGGGGCTTGAGCCGGAGGACGCGGTGAGCCGCTACAAATGGGACCTGGGCATCAGTTGGTACGAGGAGACCCGGGACAGTGGCTCGGACTTCTTCTTCGAGTGGCTCCCCCAGGGCGAATACACCTTCACGTACCGCCTCAGGGCCAACATGGCCGGGATTTTCAAGGTGAGCCCCGCCATCCTCCAGAGCCTGTACGCCCCCGAGTTCGGCGCCTACAGCGCTGGTGCCGTCATCACCGTGAAGGGATCGTAATGAGGAGATGAGGAGACGAGGAGACGAGGGGAACCGGATCCGTGCTGTCGAACGCCTTGTCTTCCCTCATCTCGGCATCTCCTCATCTCGCCATTCCCTCATCTCGATAGGGGGTTCTTATGGACCGGACGTTCTTTGTGATCGGAGCGGGGCTGGGGTTTCTAGCGGTGGCGCTTGGGGCTTTCGGTGCCCACGCGCTGAAGGGGAAGCTGGACGCGGACATGCTCTCGGTCTTTGAGACGGGGGTGCGATATCAATTCTACCACGCCCTTGCCCTCCTCGTGGTGGGCTGGGCCTGCGCCCACTGGAGCTCGTCCCTCATGGCGACCGCGGGCTGGCTCTTCGTGGCGGGCGTCGTCCTTTTCTCCGGGAGCCTCTACGCCCTCGCCCTCACCGGCATCAAGATTCTCGGCGCCGTCACTCCCGTGGGCGGCCTCTGCTTCCTCGCCGGCTGGGCCTGCATGGCCTACGCCGCCTGGAAGGGGTGAGGAAAAGCGTGATGAGGGGATGACGAGATGAGGAAATGCCGAGATGAGGAAATGCCGGGATGAGGGGCAGGAGCGGTAAACCCCTCTTACGGTTTGGGAGGAAGCTGCACTTCCTTGGGCGCGGAGTGGATGCCTTCGACGGTGGGGGGCTTGGGTTTGGGGCGGGCCTTTGGAGGCCTGGGCGCGGGAGGAACGTCGTCTCGCGTGTCGCGATCGTAGAAGTTGGAAACGGCCTTGCGGGTGGGCTGGCCCTCGGGGAAGACGGCCATGAGGCCCGTGGCGCGGGTGCCGTAAATCTTCAAGGTCAGGCTCACCCAGTCGTATCCGGGCATGGGGCCGGCGTAGGAGAAGACGATGGGGCCGAGGTTGGGGAAGGCGACGGTGCCGCGTCCCGTGAGGTCGAGCTTCCTGGCGGGATCCTCCCAGCGGAAGTCTCCCGTCCTGGTGTTGAGCCACAGCCTGACTTGGCCGTAATCGCTTTTCAGGAAAAGGTCGTAGGAGGGGGCGGGCGGCCGGGTGTCGCCCATGGCGGCCAGGCCGATGGAGAGCAGGAGCAGG
>JAKBES010000313.1 GCA_021833665.1 Acidobacteriota bacterium | reverse complement strand
ACTACGTCGCCAGTCCATGCGTTGTCCGAGCCGCTATCCCCCCGCGGCCCTGTTTTGGACAGCAGAGATATAGTATATGAGCGGTGCCCCTCCACTTCAAGGCGCCTATGAATTCCGCTCGCTCATCGGCACGAGCAGGAAAGGCTTGCCCCCGAGGGTCTGCCCGACGATCCAGCCGCTGTCGTTGATGCCCGTGGCGATCATGAGGCTGTCCCCGGGCGGCGGGTTCTCCATGAGGCCGTTCAGGTCCTGCGGCATCACCTGCCCGCCGGCGGATACCAGGAACGCGCGGCAGGCGCCGCGGCCGTCGAGGTACCACCCGACGGCCTCACCCTTAGCGTTGGCCGCGGTGGCCGCGGCCTGGCTTCCAATCCGGGTTCCGAACAGGTCCACGGGGGAACCGGCCGTCCAGAGGAAGGCGTCGAAGCCCGCCGGCATCAGCGCCCAGCCCGCCATGAAGTTGCTGTCCCCCAAGTAGTCGTCGTGGATGAGGCCGATGGCCGCCACCTGGCTCGCCTGAGGTTTGGCGCTGAAGAGGACGCTCTTCATGGCCGTCCCGTCCCCGGGCAGATAGCACGCCTGCCAGGACGCCGCGGCGTCTTGGGCCCACCCCGCGAGCTTGGCTTGAACCGCGGAAGGGGCGAGGGCGGTGGCCTGGCTCGCGGCACCCCCCAGGGTGCCCAGATCCACCATGGCCCCGGCCGAATCTCTCAGGAAGGCGTGCGGGGCCAGCGCGTCCGACGTGAAGGACCAGCCCGCGATCTCGCCGCCGTCGTTTATAGCGGAAGCGCGGCTCTGGCTGCCCCCGGGGAGGGTGCCCAGGTCGGCCATCTGCTGGCTGCCCTCCTTGAGGAAGGCGCGCACGTCGTAGTGCCCGTCGTCGGACCATCCCGCGGCTTGGCCGCTGGCGTTCACCGCGGTGGCCTGGCTCCCGTGTCCGCCGGGGAAGGTCCCCAGGGGCCGCATCGCGCCGCCGCGAGGGGCCAGGAACGCCTGCCCGTCCTCGGTGGTCCAGCCCACCACGTCGCCGTTGGCGTTGATGGCCGTGGGCAGTGCCGCGGCCGCGCCCAGCGCGTGGAAGGTGTAGAGCGGCGCGGCGCTCTTGGAGCCGGGGCGGGGCGATCGCATGGAGGCCTCCTCCGTCTCAGGCTGAGAGTCTTTTTCCGGGCGCACGGCCTCGGCGACGCCCTTCATCCACCCCACGGGATCGAGCTGGCCCTCCACCTGGGCTTCCTGAAAGGTCCACCCGTAGACGCCTCCGAAGCCGGGATAGGTGGCCGCGAGTTCCCGAAGCTTGGGCGTGAGGGCGGAGAGGGCGTGGTAGTTGCCGCCCGCGCTCGCGGGGCTCGTGGGCACACCCGCGACGAACTTCCTCGGAGACACGTCCTTGTTGGCGCGGAGGACCGCCTCGTAGTCCGGGGAGCCGTAGGCCCCCCCCAGCACGTCTCCGAAGCCGTTGTAGAACTGCAGGTTGTACCAGGTGAACCACCCCTCCTTCATGAGCTTCTTGTAGTTGATGCCGGACGAGATGTTCGATCCGCCTGTCAGCGCCGAGGCGACGGGGGCCGAGGTGATCAGGAACCCGTCTCCGAAATCCCGCCTCAGCTTTTTGAGGATCCTCCTCACGTTCTTCGTAGCCACGATGTTGCCGGACTCCTCGATGTCCATATCCAAGCCGTCCAGGTGGCGCTCTCTGAGCATGGCCCGCAACGGGGCATACCACTCCGGGTGGGCCGGGTCCAGCAGGTGGTGGTAGTCACCGACTCCGCCGCCGCCGAAGGACGCGATCACCTTGATCTTGCGCGCCTGGAGCAGCCTCACGGCCTCCCACAGCGGCTGGAGGGTGGGGTCGTCCAGGTAGAGGCCGTTCAGGGAGACGCACGCGCCCATGCCCTCGGGCCGGTTCAGCCAATCGCAGTGGAAGAGCCCCACGATGACGTGCGTCATGTGGCCCTTCTGGCAGGCGTCCATGAGCATGCCCAGGTCCGCCATAAGCGTCGGGTCGTGCCTGTAGTTCGCGAAATACGCCAAGGTGCGAGGGGCTGGAGGGCTTGAGGCCGCCGCCTCCGTGGCCCCCGAGGCCGGCCCTTCGCCGGCCAGGGCCGCCGCGCCCGCCAGCGCGAGCGCCGCGAGACTCGTCAACGCAAACCTTAACGCGGAGTTCGTCATGGGTTCCCCCCCAAGAACATGCGGACGGCACGCCGCCCCTAACAGGCCGTTGAGAAGCTCGCGACCCGCGGCTGTTTTTCAACAGCCTGTTCATCCGATTGAAACGTCCGTCTGGCCTTATTACCCCCTGCTCTTTGTACCACGTTTCTTACGTGCCTCACCACGGCCGCCGCCGGGCGGACCAGAGCGAAGGCCGGCTGGAAGATCTCAGGGCATTTCGCCGCCTACGCCGGAGCCATCAAAGCATTTTGGCGGGATTGCGCCGTCCCATCCGCCTCAATCGCCATAATCCCGCGGGAATGACCCGTCCAAGCGCGATGGTAGAACCCAATTCCGGGGGATTATGCCGTTTGGCCCAGTTGGGGCCCAGCATTCCCGGTGCAGTTCGGCGAGAACGCGGGCCCGCCCCGGGAGGTTCGCCGCGCACCTGGGCACGTGGTTCGCGAAAGCTCATCGCCTAGCCAGGAGGGCTCGTCACCATGGAACATGACTCGCAGCCTTCGCTGAAAGGCCCGGAGACGTGCCGCAGGGCCGGCCATTCGCCATAAAAAATCAGGGAGCCCCTTCGGATCCCCTCGCAAGAGTAGGGCGGAAGTCTCAGTTACCCCTTCGAGCACCGCCTGTACTCTCATCGGTGGCGCCATCGCCAAGAAGCTCCTGGGCGATCATTCAAGGGAGAGCCCCGGGTCACCCCTCTTCGTCCCGCACGAGCACCCAGATGCGCTTCAGGGGCAACTCGGCGCGGATCTCCTCGTCGAGGTGCTCGTAGTAGGCGAGGATCGCGTCCACAAGATCGCCCTGGTCCCAAAGGCGAATCGAAAAGTGCTCCTTCTTGGCATCCTGCAAGACGGCCTTCGTGTACCCGCTCCATGACACGAAGAGGCCCTGCTGGGTCTTATACTTCGACATCACGCCGAGGAGCTCGTTGAAGGTCTTCTGATCCGCGGCGGCCTGCGTTGCCTTCACTTGGACGCAAAGCCTGGGCTCGTCGAAGCCCAGCAGCCCCTTGCCGGCCAGGATGTCCACGCCTCCGTCGGGTCCCGGCGGCGATACCTTGGTGCGGTAGCCCTGAGCTCGAAGAATGGCATCTACGAGCCTGGCCATGTCGTGGCCGTGGAAATGTTGGGCGATGAAGCCGAGGAGTTGATCCGAGGCAGCTCCCTCAATATCCAGGGATGGCTCCTGAGTCTCGATCGGGTGTGCCAGAGGCTGGGGGGCCTCTGTCGACTCCTTGGAGAGCATCGCTTCGACCCGCGCCTCGGCGTCGTTCCGTTCGGCCTGGAAGACGGTGAGGGTGGACCCGAAGATGTTGAGAATGTCCTGGTCGAAGGCAGCGCGTGGGATCGTTTTGATCCACTTCACTTTCCGGGTGTGCCTGACGTTGGGGGCCAGCTCCCTGTACTCATAGTCCCCCGTCACCCGGCCCAAGGCGATGGCGGCCTGGGCCTTGAGCGGCAGCGCCACGAGGTCGCCCCTCTTGATGTCATGGGCAAAGCGCCAGGTCTGGCCCGCTCCGGAGAAAACTTGTTTGTCGCGCTCCATGGGAAGCATCTTCTTGTAGAGCGCCTTCAACGCTTCGCGGCTTTGGCACGCCGAGTAGTCTGGAAGCTCATTCCAGCCATGACATACCACGCCCTTTTCCAGAGCGACCGCTTCCTGCTCCCCGTGTCTTCCCGCGCGAACCACCCAAAGGGCCATGACCTCCCCCTATCGAACGGCGCTAATCGTTCTTCATGTCTTCCAGGATTTCCTTGAACTGCTCCAAAGCCGATTCCAGATCGGCGACGATCTCGGACGGGGTCATGGCGCGGGGCTTCTGGGAATTCCGAGGGCCTCGAGCAGATCGCCGACTCGCTGAAAAGCATCCTGAGCGTGGAAGGCTCTTTCTTCTGAATCTGACGTATCCAGAAATCGGGCTACACACTGCGGGCCATAGTCTCCGGGCAACCTGAACTTGCTCTCCAGAATTTCCAGGGCTTCCCTAACCATAGTGAACAAGGTAGGAAGAATGGGGTCAGGTCTTTATTGTTAGTGTCTTGGCTCATGACGGGTTCGCCTCGCCTGTTCCTTTTCCTTGGCTCGAATGATACAGCTCACGGTGACGTAGTGCAAACCAAGGAAGTCTCC
>JAKBES010000312.1 GCA_021833665.1 Acidobacteriota bacterium | reverse complement strand
CGGACAGCGGCTCCAGAGTCCGGTGGAGCGCGAGGGAGGCCAGAGGCATGCGTGGACCAGCAGACTTCCCTTCCAGCTTGTGTATCCCCACTGCCCACGGGTTATCCCGGAGCGGCCTCCGCCGAAGGAGCGTCTGAATGCGATTTCGGACGGCCGTTGTCACGGGTTTCCTGATCTTTCTCCTCTCGGCGGTGGTGACCCTGGTGTCCCTCAACGGGCCCCTGCTCCGAGCGCCCTTCAACTTCTTCGGAGTTCGGGTGCCTACGGCGTGGGTCTTCACGCTGGCCCTCCTGGTGGGGTTCTTGAGCTTCGCCCTATGGCTTGCCGTGAGCGGCATCGCCCAGGTGGTGACCCGTTGGCTACGCGACCTCAGGCAACAGAACGAGCGCGTGGCGGAGGAGCACTACCTGAAGGGACTGGACGCCATTTTGGGGAGCCGGCCCCTGGAGGCCATCAACCACTTCCAGCACGCGTTGGACGCGCAGTCGGATTACATGCCCGCCCTCCTCAAGCTGGGTGACGCCCTGCGAACAGCCGGCCGCCCTCAGGAAGCCCTGGCCAGCCACCGCGAGGCTCTCAGCCAGCACTCCGACGACGTTCCCACCCTCTACGCCCTCACGGAAGACTACCTCGCCCTGCGGGACCACGAGGAGGCCAAGAAGGTCCTGTGGGAAATCCTGCGCCTCCAGCCCAAACGTGCCCTCAAGGCGCTCCGAATCCTCCGGGATCTCTACGTCCAGGAGGCGAATTGGCGCAAGGCGCTAGAAATTCAGGAGCACATCGCTGATGCGCGAGTTCTTGAGGAGGAGCGCGCCGAGGACGCACCTTACACGGCGGGCATCCTCTATCAGATCGGGATCGAAATGGCCCAGCAGGACAAGACCGAGGAGGCCGCCACCCAGCTGGAGAAGGTCCGGAAGAAATACCCCTCCTTTATCCCCGCCTATCTCAAGCTGGCCGACGCCTACCTCGCGGGCGGGCGAGAGCAGGACGCCATCGAAGTCTACCTGGACGGCTACCGCCGCAACACCTCAGTGACGTGCCTCCTGGCCATGGAACAGTTCTATCTGGAGAAGGGCGACCCGGAAAGCGCGGTGCGCCGCTACCAGGCCCTCATCGCCTCCACCGCCCGGAAGGTCATCCCCAAGTTCCTCCTGGGCCGCCTCTATTATCGCCTGGAAGTGCTGGACCGGGCCGAGGCCACCTTGCGCGAGATCGAGGGAAGCATCCGGCAGTCGGGCCTGCTCCAGTTCTACCTCGGCCGCATCCGGGAGCGCAGGGGAGATACGGCCGAGGCCTGCACGCACTACCGCGAGGTGATCAAGATCCTCAATCCCTTCGAGCTGACCTACCGTTGCACCTCTTGCGGCGAGGCCTCGCCGGCGTGGAAGGACTTTTGCGAGCGCTGCCAGCGGTGGGACAGCTTTGTGCCGAGCTTCAAGGACGAGCTCCTCCACGAAATCGACGAGCCCAGCCCCATCTTCTATCAGGATATCCAGTGGACCCCTCGCACCGGCGCCCCCTCCTCCTGACCGTCCTGGACGGCTGGGGCCTCCGGGACGACTGGGCCTTCAACGCCGTCACCAGGTCAGGGCTCACCCGCTATCCGGTTTGGCTCGCCACGCGCCCCTGGAGGGCCCTGGCGGCCTCCGGCGAGGCCGTGGGCCTGCCCGAAGGACAGATGGGCAATTCGGAGGTGGGCCACCTGACCCTGGGCGCGGGCCGCGTCATCTTTCAAGAGCTGCCCCGCATCAGCCGCGCCATCGAGGACGGTTCCTTCTATCAGAATGCGGTTCTGAAGGAGGCCTGCGGGGCGGCGAAGAACGGGACGCTGCACCTCATAGGCCTTTTTTCTGACGGGGGTGTCCACAGCCACATCGATCACCTCAAAGCTCTCGTGAGGATGGCGAAGGCGGAGGGTCTCAGGCGGGTTGCGGTCCACGCCCTCATGGACGGCCGGGACACGCCGCCCCACGCGGGAGTCCAATACATGGAGGACTTTCAGGGCTTCCTCCACGGGGAGGGGCTCGGTGAAGTGGCCACCCTCATGGGCCGGTATTACGCCATGGACCGGGACAGGCGGTGGGACCGGGTAGCGAGAGCCTACCGGGCCTTCACCGAAGGCCTGGGCGAGACGGCCCTGGACCCCGTGGTGGCGGTGCGCTCCTGCTACGAGCGGGGCCTCACCGACGAGTTCATCGAGCCCATCCTCCTCCCATGCCCCTACGGCCGGGTGCGGGACGGCGACGGGGTGATCTTTTTCAACTTCCGGGCCGACCGGGCCCGCGAAATCACACGAGCCTTCTGCGAGGACTCCTTCGAGGGCTTTGAGCGGCCCCTGCGCCCCAAGCTCGCCGCCTACACCACCTTCACCAGGTATCAGAAGGACTTCACCTGCCCCGTGGCCTTTGAGACCCAGGCACCCGTCCACACCATGGGCGAAGTGATGGCCGCCGCGGGCCTCAAGCAACTGCGCGCCGCCGAGACGGAGAAATACGCCCACGTGACGTTCTTCTTCAACGGCGGCCGCGAGGCCGTCTTCCCCGGGGAGGACAGGTTGCTCGTGCCTTCTCCCAAGGTGGCCACTTACGACCTCCAACCTGAAATGAGCGCCCCCGAGCTGACCAGGGCCGTGCTCGATCGGCTCGCCACGGGTGCCTACGACTTCATCCTCCTGAACTTCGCCAACCCGGACATGGTGGGCCACACGGGTGATTTCGACGCGGCCAAGGACGCGGCCAGGACCGTGGACCGCTGCCTGGGCCAACTTGTAGACAGGACCCTCGCCATGGGCGGCGCCGTGGCGGTCACCGCGGACCACGGCAACCTGGAGTGCATGCGTGAGCCGGACGGCGTGAGCCCCCACACGGCCCACACGACGAACCACGTACCTTTCCTCTGGATCGAGGACCGCCCCGTCACGCTGAACACCGCCCCCGGCCTGGGACTCTCGTCCGTGGCCCCCACGCTCCTCACATGGCTGGGCATCCCCATCCCGCAAGAGATGACCGGCCCGCCCCTCCTCCTGCGTCCCTAGCCGCCGCATCCTCCGGCCTTGAGCTTTCTGAAGAGGCTGCTCAGGAGTCCGGCTTCGCGGGCGGTCAATCTCGCCCGGTGGAGGAGAACCTGGATCTCCCGTCCCGAGGGTTCGCCGCCGTGCTTGAGGAACCCCGAGGTTCGGGCCAGGTCCATAAGGAGGTCCGCCGCCCGCTGGACGTCGAGGTGAGAGGCGGCGGCGGGCTTCCTCATAGGCCCATCGTGCCCATGGACGCGGAAGGCCAGGTACGCCATGAGGACGGCGCTCTGTGCCAGATTGAGGTCGCGGTAGCCGGGGTCCGTGGGAATGACGGCGACGCCCGCGCACAGAGCCATTTCATCGAGCGTGAGCCCCGAGGACTCGGACCCGAACACGATGGCCCCGGGCCACGTCCCGGCCTCCGCGGCGAGGGCCTCGGCTACCTCTTCGGGAGCCAGCGCGGGGAAGCGCGCGTAGGCTTGGGGAGCCGTGGCAAAGGCGGGGCCGCACGGGGCAAGGGCCGACCGCAGGTCGGGAAAGGTCTGGGCCGCATCCAGGACGTCCGCGGCGTGCCAGGCCATGCGGCGGGATTCGCGCTCGAAGAAGGGCTCCGCGCCGGGTTCGTCGCCGGCCCGGTGCAGGCGGGGATCTACGAGGGCCAGGTCGGAAAATCCGAAGTTCTTCATGGCCCGCGCCACGGCCCCCACGTTCCCCGGCGACCTGGGCCGCACCAGGACGAAGCGCACGGAGGGGCTCACCGCCTTGCACCCCTGGACCCCTTGTGGTCCCCGCTGTGGCGCTGAAACTGGGAGACGGCACGGTTGTGCTCGTCCAGGGTTCTGGAAAAAGCGTGGGTGCCGTCGTTCCGGCTCACGAAGTAGAGGTAGCCCGAGGGCGTGGGGCTCAGGGCCGCTTCGAGAGAAGCCTTGCCGGGGCTACAGATGGGCCCGGGCGGGAGGCCGGGGTGGAGGTAGGTATTGTAGGGACTCGGGAAGCCCCAGTCCAGGCGCGTCAGAAACCCGCGGTAGACCCCCGCCACAGTTTCCGCGTACACGATGGTGGGGTCCGTTTGGAGGGGCATGCCGAGACGGAGGCGGTTGTCGAAGACGCCGGCGATGAGGCCGCGCTCCGCGGGCGCCGCCGTTTCCTTCTCCACCAGGGACGCGAGGGTCACCACGTCCCTCACGCTGGCACCCGCCGGCAAAACCCGGTTCTTTCCGAGCCACCACTGGCGGAAGCTTTTCACCAGGACCGCCACCACGCCCTGCTCATCGAGGGCC